>CAWBFL010000001.1:0-11133 GCA_963787905.1 uncultured Acidobacteriaceae bacterium
GCTGGCGATCGGGCAGGAGATCGGGGTGACGCCGATCCAGCTTGTAACCATGGTGAGCACAATTGCAAATGGCGGGGTTTATATGCCGCCGCACGTCCTGCTGCAATCCACGGACGAGGTCAAGGGCGATGCAAGGCTGCAGCCGGCGGCCTTCCGGCCGGAGAACCAGCTGCCTGCGACGTTGCCGGACGGCGCCCATCGCGTGATCAAGGAACTGACCGCTGCCAAGATGCGATCGATTATGGAAGGCGTGGTGGTGGAAGGCACGGGCCGAGCGGCGCAGTTGAACGGTTACAGCGCGGGCGGCAAGACGGGGACGGCGGAGAAGGTCGATCCGGTGACCCACACCTACTCGCATACGAAACTGGTAGCGAGCTTCGCCGGCTTCGCACCGGTCAGCTCACCGGCGATTTCGATTGCGGTGGTGATCGATACGCCGACGGTTGGCAGTGGATACGGCGCGGAGACTTCGGCCCCAGTGTTTCAGGTGCTGGCACAGCAGGTGCTGGAGTATCTGGGCGTACCGCATGATCAACCGGTGAAGTCGCCCAAGGAGATGCTGGCAGCGGCGGCTCCGGGGAAGACGGCGGATGATGGTCCGAGCGAGGGCTCGGGTGACCTGAACGCGATGTTCGACGCGATCAACAACCTGCCCGCGGACGATCCGCTGCGCGCTTCCGCCAATGGAGTGGCGGCTGCGAATGAAAATGGGGCCGCGGCGGCGAGCGTGGCGGCGGCTTCGCCGGCCGTGGCCGGAAGCACGAAGGCCGCGCGCATGGTGAACCTGCTGCCGGCGAAGTTGGTGGCCGCATTTACGGCGAATGGCGGGACGGGTTCGACGGTGGCGGAAGCGGCGCCGGTTGCGATTCGTCCTCCGGCGGTAGCTCCTCCGGTGCAGTCGCGCGCGAACGGCTCGGTGGTGGTGGATGCCGGACAGCGTGTGCCGGTGCCATCCTTTGCGGGCAATGCGCTGCGCAGCGTGGTGGAGACGGCTGCGGGGCTGGGCCTGCGGATTGAGCCGGTGGGCAGCGGGACTGCGCGCGAACAGGCTCCGGCGGCGGGCACAATGGTGCCGCTTGGGACCGAGGTGGTGGTGCGGTTCGCGCGGTAGACGGCGGGCGACGTGATCGGCCTGCCGACATAGAATCGAATTGATGAACTGGGCTGACGCGCTGAAGGAAGTTGCGGTGATGGAGAGTTCAGGCGCAACCGCGGAGATCGGCAGCGTCGAGTACGACTCGCGCCGCGTAGGCCCCGGCGCGGCGTTTGTTGCGATGCGCGGCGGCACGACGGACGGCAATCGGTATATCGATGCGGCGATTGCGCAGGGTGCGGCGGCAATTGTGACGGATTCTGCTGAGGCGTATGCAAAGCTGCGGCGGGAGCGCCCGGAGTTGGCTGCGGCGCGGGTGGAACATGGACGGCGCGCGCTGGCGGAGTTGAGCGCGGCCGTGCTGGGGCATCCGGAGCGCAAGCTCGCGGTGAGCGCGGTGACGGGGACCAACGGCAAGACCACGACGGCGTATCTGCTGGAACAGATGCTGCGCAGCGTCGGTCGGAAGTGCGTGCTGATTGGAACGATTGAGACGCGCATCGGCGACGAGGTGCGGCCGAGCGAGCATACGACGCCGGAGGCTTCTGACCTGCTGAAGATATTTGCTGACGGCGTTGCGGCGGGTGCGACGGAAGCGGTGATGGAGATGAGTTCGCACGCGCTGGACCAGGAGCGCGTGTGGGGGATCCCGGTGGATGTGGCGATCTTCACGAATTTGACGCAGGACCATCTGGATTATCACGGGACGATGGAGCGATATGCGGCAGCGAAGGCGAGGCTGTTTCAGGGGGTGGGTGCGCCTCCGCCGCGGGTCGCGGCCGTTCTAATGCGGATGATCCTATGGCCGTGCTGATGAAGGCGGGATTTTCGTGCGAGTGAGCTATGCAGCTACGGAATTGAGCAGGCGGACGCCAGTACTGCGCACAGACGCATGCGGAATTCATGCGGAGGGAACGCAGTTCGATTTCGATACGCCCTGCGACGATGTTCCGATCAAGTCGCCACTGACGGACGCGTCAACGTGTCGAATTGCTGGCGGCTTGTGTGCGGCTCTGGCGCGCGGGTTCACGATGGATGAGATTGCGTCGGCAGTGCCAAAGCTTGCGCAGGTCCCGGGGAGATTTCAGGTAGTGCCGGGGTCGGCGGAGGCGGGATTCACGGTGGTGATTGACTATGCGCATACGGACGACGCGCTGCGGAATTTGATCGCGTTAGGACGTGAGTTGGTGGTGGGAGGCGGCGGCCGGGTGATTACGTTGTTTGGGTGCGGCGGGGATCGGGATAGGACCAAGCGTCCGAAGATGGGAAGGGCGGCGGGTGCGGGCAGCGAGCTAGTGGTGTTGACCAGCGACAATCCGCGCAGCGAGGAGCCGATGGCGATCATTGAAGAGGCGCTGGTGGGTGTGCGGGAGACAGCGACGGAGTGCATTGTTGAGCCGGACCGGGCAGCGGCGATTGCGGTCGCGATCAAGGCGGCGCGGGCGGGGGACATCGTGTTGATTGCGGGCAAGGGTCACGAGAAGGTGCAGATCCTGCGCGACCGGACGGTTCCGTTCGACGATGTCGAGGTTGCCGCAAGCGTGTTGAAGGAGCTGCGATGAAGTTGACGCTGGGCCAGGTGGCCGATTGGATCCACGCCGAGGGCGATTTCCCCGACGATGCCGAAGCGTTGGGATACTCCATCGATTCGCGCACGATTGGCGCGGGCGATCTGTTCTTCGCGGTGCGCGGCGAGCGGCTGGATGGGCACGATTATGTGGAGGCGGCGCTGGCGAACGGCGCGGTGGCCGCGGTGGTGAGTATGCGCTGGCTGGAGCCGGCGGGGATGGACCTGAGCCGGCTGCTGCGGGTTCCGGATCACGATGGGGATGGCGTTCTGATCGCATTGCAGCATCTGGCGCGGGCGGTGCGGCGAAGCTGGGGCAAACGGGTTATCGGCATCACGGGTTCGGCGGGCAAGACGACGACCAAGGAGGCGGTGGCGCAGGTATTGGGCGCGCGGTTTCGGGTGCTGAAGTCGCAGGGGAATCTGAACAACGGGTTTGGGCTGCCACTGCAACTGCTGCGGCTGGAGGCGGAGCACGAGGTTGCGGTGATCGAGATGGGGATGAACCACGCGGGCGAAATTGCCGCGCTGGCGAAGATTGCGGAACCCAACTGGGGCGTGGTTTCGAATGTTGCGCCGGTGCATCTGGAGCACTTCGCGGATGGGATCGAGGGGATTGCGCGAGCGAAGTATGAGCTGATTGAGGCGCTGCCGCCAGATGGGATCGCAGTACTGAACTGTGACGATGAGAGGGTAGCGAGGTTCGGCGACGGGCTGGGCGAACGCGCGGTCTTCTATGGCATGGGCGAGTGCGCCGCGGTGCGCGCGGTACAGATCGCCGAGATTGGCGCGGAGGGAGTTGTCTTCACCGTGACGGCGCAGGGCGGGCGCGCGAGCGTGCAGCTGAATATGCTGGGGCGGCACAACGTACACAATGCGCTGGCGGCGATTGCGGTGGGATTGCGGAGCGGCCTGTCGCTGGCGGAGTGCGCGGCGGCGCTGGGCGAATTGCGCGCGGGGGACAAGCGCGGAGAGATCGTTGAATGTCGCGGTGCGACGGTGATCAACGATAGTTACAATTCGAATCCGCGCGCGCTGGACGCGATGGTGGATGCGCTGCTGGCGATGCCCGCGGAGCGGCACATCGTGGTAGCGGGAGAGATGCTGGAGCTTGGCCCGCAGGGCGTGGCGCTGCACCGGGAGTGCGGGCAGCGTATGGCCGGGCGCGGCGTGGATGTGGTTGTGGGTGTGCGCGGGTTGGCGACGGCGCTGGTGGAGGGAGCGGCCCAGGGCGGGACGGATGCGATTTTTGTGGCAACGCCAGAAGAGGCGGGAGCGTGGCTGAAGACGAATCTGCGGCCGGGCGATGCGGTGCTGCTGAAGGCATCGCGCGGAGTACGGCTGGAGCGCGCGCTGGCTGAGCTTGCGGACTAAGTCCGGCGAACCGTGACCGGGTGGGGTGTTCTCCGGGTTGATAATGGAGAGGCATGGCTCCTTCTGGCGGGCTCGGATTTGTGGTCAATCCGGCAATCGTCGTGGCGGCATTGCTGACGTTGATTCCGCTGGCGGCCGTTGCCTTCTTTCCCGCCAACTGCGCAGAGCTGGTGCGGCGGCTGTCGTGGCTGCCACGAGTTACGTGCCCTGCCATTCTGTGCGTGCCGTATGTGATGGTCACGGTGTCGCGCGGGACATTCCGCTGGGGGTGGTTCGCGTTGTACGCGCTGCTGCCGGTTGCGGTTGCGATACTGCTGTGGCAGGCCGCGCGGGTGGACCGGGCCCAGCGCGGAAACTGGCGGGACTTTCTGGTGCTGGCGGCATTGGGTCTGGCCGTCGATCTGCGCTGGTTTGAGCCCGCGTGGCCGGAGCACCTGGCGGCGTTCGGCAAGATGCTGCTGCTCGACGCTGGGATCTATGGCTTTATCCTGGTCCGCCAACTCGACGGCGTGGGATTCGACCTGCGGCTGCGTCTGCGCGACCTGACCACCGGGCTGCGCGAATTCGGGTGGTATGCGCCGATCGCGATTGTGCTCGGCCTTGGACTGGGGTTCCTGCATGTGCATGCGATGTGGCCGCGGGCCTGGGCGCTTGCCGGGGCGTTCGTTGGCACCTTCACCGTAATTGCGATTCCGGAGGAGCTGTTCTTCCGGGGGTGGATGCAGAACCTGCTGGAGCGGCGGCTGGGCCGGCGACCGGCGCTGCTGGTGACGGCGGTGCTGTTCGGCTTGTCCCACTTTAACAAGCGCGCCGTGCACTTCAACTGGCGCTACGTGGTGCTGGCGGCGCTGGCGGGGATTTTTTATGGCCGGGCGTGGCGGAGAGACCGGCGGGTGGGCGCGTCGGCCATCACGCATGCGTGCGTAGATACGGTGTGGTCTCAGTGGTTGCGGTGATGCAGGGGATGCGAGGAGTAGGTGAGGTAGCCGAGGCCGACCCGCATGTTGTGGGTAACGGGGCCGGGAACCGTCATGGCGAGAGTGATTCCGAGAATGGCGTGCGCGGCTGCCAGCGGGTACAGATTCCGGTAGTGGAGAAAGAGCAGGCAGGCTGCGATTCCCCAGACGAACGTGACCACGACCAGAATAGGGTTCGGCAGATGGGCGAGCGAGAACAGAGTTGCAGCCGCCAGGGCCGCGGACCCTGGTCTGCGAATCAGGCGCAGCAATCGCAGAAGGAAGAAGTCCTGCAGCAGGATTTGCTGCAGGAAGGTCCAGATGGCATAGCCGAGATAGCGGCGGACGAAGGGCAGGACGCCGCCGGGCAGCAGCAGTGTGTGCATCCGCGCCGCCAGCAGGATGGCGATTGCGGACAGGAGCAGCGCGACGCCGGCCACCCAGGCGGAACTGGCGAGGTTGGCGGAGCGCAGGCCCATGGTCTTCCAGCCGGGGAAGGAGCCGCAGAGGATGGCGGCAAGGACGGCGGCGGTAGCGCAGTAAAGGGCTCGCTGCAACGGACGCGGCGACCAGATGACGGCCAGGATCAGCGCATAGCCGACCGCAAGCTCGGTTACGTCACGCCACGCGCGGTGGGTGGCGGCGGTGTCTTCTTGAGCAGGGACCGCGGCGTTTCCATCATCCATGATGGAGATGGTACAGCTTGGCCGCGGCGTTCGAGCCCAAGCAGGACCGCGCTAGTGGGTGCGATCGACGAGGTATTGGGCGAGAGACTTGAGCGGCTCGGCGGCAGCGCCGAAGGGCTCGAGCGCGGCGAAGGCGTCGGCGATGAGCTGGTCAGCGTCGGCGCGGGAGCGTTCGATGCCGAAGACAGCGGGCCAGGTGGCTTTGACGCTGGCGGTGTCCTTGCCGGCGGTCTTGCCGAGCTCCTCGGAGGACTGCGTCATATCGAGGACGTCGTCGGCGATCTGAAAGGCGAGGCCGGCTTTTTCGCCAAAAGTGCGCAGGCGCTGAACCCAGGTGTCAGAAGCGAGACCTGGGGCACCCGGATTCGCGGCGAGTCCGTAAAGGCCGCCGCAGACGATGCTGGTGGTGATGAGGGCTCCGGTTTTGGCGCGGTGGATGGTTTCGACGAGGTCGGCGGTGGGCGGGACGCCTTCCGATTCGATGTCGACGACCTGGCCGCCGATCATGCCGGGCGCGAGCCCCGTATCGATGTCGCCGAAGCGGCCGATGCCCGTACCGACTGCGACCGTAACTTCGCGCAGGATGCGGATGCTGACGGGATTTTCGAGGTTGGCGATGGTCTGGAAGGCGAGCGTCTGCAGCGCGTCGCCAGCGAGGATGGCGATGGCTTCGCCAAAGGCAACGTGGCAGGTGGGATGGCCGCGGCGCAGGTCGTCGTTGTCGAGCGCGGGCAGGTCGTCGTGGATGAGCGAATAGGTGTGGAGCATCTCCAGCGCGGCGCCGAGGTCGGCGACACCGGCGGGGATCTCGCCGTTACCGGCAACCATGCGCGCGGCTTCCATGCAGAGGATGGGTCGCAGACGCTTGCCGCCGGCGAAGACGCTGTGGCGCATGGCGCGGTGGATGGAGTGAGGGAGGGTGTCGGGCGAGGGCAGGAGCCGTTCGAGGGCTGCGTCGGTGAGGGTGACGCCAGATGCAAGCAGGGATCGAACCAGGGAATCCATCAGCATCGATGATAAACGAGGTTGAGGCAGGCTGGGGCGGCATCGTGCGGGCCGGCGGAGAGCCCAGGCTGGGCAGGCGGGACGCGGGGCCAATGGAGTCGTCGCGGGCCGATTCGTGCGATGCTAGGAGAGGTGCAATTCCACTGATTTGAAGAGGACAGATTTGGCAGATATAGCGACGTTTCTGGCAGGATTTGAGAGCTTCCGGGAGAAGTATTTTGCCCGCGACCCGAGCCTTTTTGCGCGGCTGCGGCAGGGGCAGAACCCGCGCGCACTGGTGATCTCGTGCTGCGATTCGCGCGCCGATCCGGGCATGCTGATGGGCGCGGGGCCGGGCGATATTTTCGTGGTGCGCAACGTGGCCAATCTGGTGCCGCCCTACCGCAACGGCGCGGAGATGCCCGGCATCCGTGCCGACATCGAGTTCGCGGTGAAGAGCCTGAACGTCGAGCACATCGTCATTCTTGGGCACTCGGGCTGCGGCGGAATTCGCGCGCTGATGGACGGCGAGGGCATTACCAGCCATGAGTTTGAGTTCATTGGCGCGTGGGTCAGCATCGCTCAGGCGGCGCGGGAACGGGTGCTGCGCGAGCATGCGGGCGAGTCGGGTGCGGTGCAGACCAGGGCGTGCGAGCAGGCCGCGATTACGCTGTCTCTGGGCAACCTGCTTTCGTTTCCGTGGATCCGCGAGCGGGTGGAGGCGGGGACGCTGGCGCTGCACGGGTGGTACTTCGACATTGACGCGGGCGAGCTGCTGGCCTATTCGCGGGAGACCGGGACGTTCGCGCCGCCGGTGCCGAAGCCTGCGGGTGCGGCCGCGGACGGGGCGCACGGGCAAGGCTAGGACGCGCTTCGGGGTTTGCTACTGGAGCGCAGCGGAACGGCGAAGATCGCAAACGCCAGAAGGCTGACTGCGTCGCCGAGTAGCTGGTCGAAGGCGTGGGCGTAGCGGAGGCCGAGGGTGGACGGGCCGGCGGGGATGGGGATGGCGATGAGGCCGTCGGGACGCGGCTCGCGCGTCGGGTCAGGCGCGCCGTTGAGGGTGATCCGCCAGGCGGGGTAGTCGCGCAGATTGAGGATGAGGTTGGTCGCGTGCGGCGCGACGAGGCCCAGGTGCATGGGTGCGGAGCCGGGGCGGGTTGAGGCGGGAGCGGGAGCGGTCGGAGAGTCGGCCAGCCAATAGGGAGGGTCGTTCGGCTTGAGGGCGTCGTTGTCGGCGTTGGTAGGGGTGTATTCGTCGGTGGGATCGGCGCCGGCGTTGGACTGGAAGAGAGCGAGGCGGGCGGGTGCGGTGTCGGAGGGATCGCAGGGCTGGCGGAAGAAGTGGTATGCGGGGATGGTGAGGACTGCGGCGAGTCCGATCGCAGCGAGGCTGGTGGTTGCAAGCTTGATGGGAAGGCGGTCGAGCGTGAAGGCTGCGGCCAGCGCGAAGACGGGGGCGACGGCGAGGAGCAAACGCCAGGGGAACTGCAGGAATGCGGCTTCCGGCGCGTGGCTCCAGAGGAACGAGCTCAGCGGGGTCAGCAGGAAAGCGACTAAGCCGATGAGGACGGCGAGCGGCAGGACGGGAAATGAGGGCGACGCACTACGCCGAATTCGTTGGACGGCGACCAAAACGAGCAGGGCAGCATTGGCGGCGAGCAGGAGGACGGCGATGATCGAGGCGGTGTGCAAGACCTGGTCATGGAGGAGCGCGTCGGGCGAGGTTCCTGTGTGCTCAAAGAGGAAGTTGTGGTCGATGCGCAGATCGGCGATGGTGGCCATGGCGATCTGCACGAAGCGGCGCTGGTACGAGGCGGGGATGAGGTAGAAGGCGGCCAGGGCGAGGCCGAGCAGGAAGCCGGTTAGAGTTCTGGATGCGAGTTGCAGCGAGAGTTTGTGGCGAGTCTGCCGCATTTCAAGAGCGAGAGGTGAGGCACTCGGCCGGAAGGTTGAGGCCATGCGAATTGCGGCGAGCAGCGCGAGCACGTAGCTGCCGAGGATGGCGGCGGGCACGTTGGTGAGCCAGAGCAGGGCAACGGGAAGCGCGGTGCCGGGAATGCTGACTCGGTCGCAGAGGATGGAGTGAAGCAGCAGGGGTATCCATGCGGCGGCGAGGAGTTCGCCGTAGGCGCTGCGCTCGAACGCGGTAAAGAGCAGGTACGGATTGGCGAGGTAGAGCGTGGCGGCCAACAGCGCGGCGTTTTCGCTGGTGAAGGAGCGCGCGAGGCGATGCATGGTAAAGCCCGAGGCGGTGAGGGCGATCCAGGTGAAGAGGATGGGCGCGGCGGTCCAGGCGGCGGCCGGGGTGATTCCAGGGAGATGCGTGAGCAGCAGGCCGAGCAATGCGCCGAGATACCAGGAGAGTGGCGGATAGAAGACGAAGCGGGGCTCGCCGGCGTTGAAGGCGGGGCTGAAGGCCCAGTGGGGATGCAGGTTGCCGTGGCTGAACTGGCGGGCGGCTTCCATCCAGGTGAGCAGGTGGAAGTCGAAGTCGTGGCCGCAGGAGCAGCCATGGAGGATGAGCGGCAGGACGGCGACCAGAGCAGCCAGGGGGATGAGGAAGACTCGTCCGCGGGCTGGCTGGGAGGTCATCGCGGCGTGAGCGTCAGCGAGTGGGTGATGGTGGGCTGAACCGCCGCTGGCGTGAATGGCAGCGCGTAGGTACGGCCGTGCAGCCAGTCCTGGAACTGATCCATGTACCACGGGCTGATGGGGTTGCCGGACTGGCCGAGGACGAGATTGAGGGTGGTGCGGTCGGGGTCGCTGAGGTCGGCGGTGAAGCGCTCGGATGGGCCGAACGCAGCGCCGACCTGCTTCACTGTGGTCAGGTCCCCGCTCTGCGGCTGCGGCCCGGTCCCGGTTGGCACGGCGATCAGCCGCTGCACCATCGCGGAATGGGAGAAGATGGGATGCTCGATATCCAGCGGGAAGGCCTTGCCCTGCTGCCAGGTGCTGAGGTCGCGCGGGGCGTGGGCGTCGTTCAAACCGCGCTGGACGACGGCGGCGAGGAAGTCGTTCCAGTCGGCGTAGCCCGGAGGCAGCCAGCGGGCGGGAGTGCCGGTGACGAGTTGCTCTTCGACGCTGTCGCGCTCGCCCCAGGTGTAGGCCGTCCAGAGATTGCCGACCAGGGCGGCGTCGGCGGGCAAGTGGAGTTTGTTGAGCTCCGCGCCGTTGGCGAGTTGGGCGGCGACCTGCGGCAGCAGCCGGGGAACGAGCAGCAGCGCCCAGAAGGCGTCGCGGGCGGCGTTGACGATGGCGGGTGCGGGCGCGCCGGCGTCGACGTGCCCGTTCCACGCGCGCAGCAGGTCGGCGGCCTGGTGCAGCTTCTTGTCGTTCTTCAGCGGGCCGGTGGCGTGGTCGATGGCATAGGCAAAGCGCTGCGCCAGCACCAGGTCGATCTCGGAAAAGTCGTCATTCTGGAGCGCCAGCATGTCGGCCGGGGTGAGCAGCGATTTCGCCTGGCCAGCCTGGCTTGGAGTGGCCCCGGAATCGTTGGGCGCGCCGGCTTCCAGCACTTTGTAGATGCGCTCGGTGCGATAGGGCGCCTTCCAGTCCAGCGTGATGGGATAGCGATAGCCATCCGGCGTGACGCGGGCGTTGGCGGTGGCGAGCACGCCGTCGGGCGGGTCGAATGCCTGGGGGAGTTGGTCGAATGGGATGTAGCCGGCCCACTGGTGCGCGGCGGCATCGGGCGCGGTGGCGTCGGTGGGGACGGGCGCGAGCGGAGCAGGATTGTTGACGTCTCCGCGAATGGGAATGCGGCCGACGGCGTGGTATCCGATGTGGCCCTGATCGTCGGCGTACATCAGGTTCTGCGCGGGCCCTCCCCACGCAGCGAAGGCGCTGAGCATGGTGGTCCAGTCGCTGGCGGTATCGACCAAGAAAAAGGGATCGGTGATGTTGGCAGGATCGTAGATGGTCCAGGCGAGGCTGAGGGACCGCCTTTCGCCGGGATAGATGCTGGTGACGATGGGCGTATCGATGTTGCCGTGGCGGGTGAGCGGGACGCTGAGGGTATCGTCGGCGGCGCCGCGGACGTGGATGACTTCGGTACGATAGCGCACCGGGAGCCAGTCGCCGCCGGAGGTTTGATATTGGGCGCCGGAGGGGGTGCCGCGGGTGTGCTCGATATAGATGTCCTGCACGTCGGCGCCGAGGTTGGTGAATCCCCAGGCGACGTGCGCGTTGTGCCCGGCGATGACGAATGGCACGCCGGGCAGGGTGACGCCGGCAGCGTGAAACTCGGTCAGCGGGGCCGGGCTCGGGGCCTCCAGGTCGGCCTCGTACCACAGCTCGGGGACGGCCAGCGAGAGGTGCATGTCACTCGAGAGCATGGGTTTTCCGGAGGCGGTACGCGAGCCGGAGACTGCCCAGCCGTTCGATCCCGCGACGCAACCGGCACACGGTGGATGGAAGAGGGCGAGTGTCTGCATCAGTGCCAGCAGGTTGGCGGAAGATATGGAGCCAGTG
>CAWBFL010000002.1:0-10229 GCA_963787905.1 uncultured Acidobacteriaceae bacterium
CGGTGTCGGTTGGCGGTCTGACCGGGGCCACATCTACATCGTCTACGGCAAGCCGGAGTCGATCGATTCCCATCCCGCCACCGGCGGCACCGTATCGGCGTTCCCGTACGAGGTTTGGCACTACAAGTACATCGCAGGCATTGGCGACAATGTCGATCTCGCATTTGTCGACACCTGCCAATGCGGCGATTACCACTACACAATTGACCCAGCGGAGAAATATGTAGATCGCAGCTTTGCCGGGCCCGGCCTGGCGAAGCGGGAGTCCGCGCAACCCGCGAATGCCGCCCAAATATCGTTGGCGACGAAGCTCCTTGCCCCGCCCTCGATCAGCGAAGAGAAACAGGACGCGGCTCAGCAAACCACCGCAGCGCAGGGAACCGGCTCCATCTCCGGCACGATTGTCGATCCGCATGGGGCGCTGGTGCCGCGCGCCAATGTGACCGCGATCAATATTTACACGGGCTTCAGGGCGACGATCCAAAGCGACAGCTCCGGTGCCTACACCAGCCCTCCGCTGCCCGCTGGAACCTATGACGTCGATGCGGCAGCGCCGGGCCTCGCGGGATTGCGCGCGATGAACATCAAGGTCGAGTCGGGACAAACGGTTGGCCTCAATCTGAAGATGATCGTCGGCATGGAGATGCAAAGCCTGACCGTGGCCGCAAAGTCGCAGCCACCGTCTCCGCCGCCGCCCCCGCTTGCCAGCGCCCAAAAGCCCACCGGGCCGCAGCGGGTCTCTTCCGGCGTGATGCAGGGCCTCATCCTCTCGCAGCCGCAGCCGGTCTATCCGGAGGACGCCAAGGCGCAACATATCCAGGGCGTGGTGGTGCTGCACGCACGCATCTCGAAAGAAGGAACGATCAAGGATTTGCAGCTCATCGGCGGCCCGCCGCGCTGGTGGTGAGCGCGATTGATGCCGTGCGCCAGTGGAAGTACAAGCCCTTCCTGGTGGATGGCGATCCAACCGAGGTCGATACCGTCATCAACGTCCACTACACCCTGGCCGGGGAAGCCGAACCGCCGGCCGGCGGAACACAGGCGGAGCAGCATCCTGCGACCCCACCGATGCTGATCTACAAGGTCGATCCCGAGTTCTCCGCGGAAGCGCGCCAGCAGAAGATCGGCGGCGTTGTCTTAGTGGGCGTCACCGTGAACCTGCAGGGGGTCGCGGACAACGTCCATGTCGTGCGCGGAATCGGCCATGGCCTGGACGAGAAGGCAGTGGAGGCGGTGAAGCAGTACCGCTTCAAGCCTGCCACCGAGAATGGCGTTCCGGTCCCCAAGGACATCAATATCGAGGTCGACTTCAAGATCATGGACTCGCCGGACGCAAAGGCTGTGGCGGTCATGCCACCGTCTGCGCCCGGCTACGCCCGTCGCGGCGCCTGCAGAGAGCGCTCCCACCGAATACAACGGCGAGCCGGTGCGGAAGGTCGGCGGCGGCGTGACCGCGCCGAAGGTGATCCAAACGTCCGAACCCGAGTACAGCAAGGAGGCCAAGAAGGCCAAGTTCAAGGGCATCGTGCTGGTCAATCTGATCGTCGATGCGAACGGGCTGCCGCAGAACGTCCACGTGGTGCGCGGCGTGGGCATGGGGCTGGATCAGAAGGCGATTGACGCAGTGAAGCAGTACAAGTTCAAACCCGCCATGCAGGATGGCAAGCCGGTGCCGGTGGAGTTGAATGTGGAGGTGAACTTCCAGATCTTCTAGCTTTGCGCGAGCACCTGCGCCTGGAGACCGACGCTGCGCGCCAGCACCCGCTCGTAGTAGTGCTCGTAGAGCGGGATGATGCGGGTGGAGCAGAATCGGTCACTGGCATTTCTGCGGGCCGCCGCGGCCATCGCAGCCAGGCGCGGTCCGTCGCGCAGCAGAGCGATGGCCGCCGCCGCCATCGTTTCGATATCGCCCAGCGGGAACAGCAGTCCATTGACGCCGTCATCGATCAGCTCCGGCACGCCGCCCACGCGCGTGGCGATGGTGGGCACCGAACAGGCCATCGCCTCCAGCGCGGCCAGGCCGAACGACTCCATCTCGGACGGCATCAGCATCAGGTCGGCCAGCGGCAGCAGCTCGTTGACGTTGTCCTGCTTGCCCAGGAAGTGGATGCGATCCGCGATGCCGAGGTGCAGCGCCAGGTATTCGGCGGCGGAACGGTCGGGGCCGTCGCCAATCATCAGCAGGCGCGCGGGCACGGCCCGGGTGACGCGGCGAAGATCTCCACCACGTCCAGAATGCGCTTGACCGGGCGGAAGTTGGAGAGGTGGACCAGCAACTTCTCGTCGGCCGCAGCGAAGCGGGGGCGCATGGCCGCAACCTTGGCGGGAACGCGGACATACACATCGCAGTTGACGAAGTTGCGCACCACCTCGATCTCGCCCTGGATGTTGAAGGCTTCGCGGGTGCGGTCGCGCAGGTAGCTGGAGATGGCGGTCACGCCATCGGACTGGGCAATGCCAAACTGCGTGATCGGCAGAAACGATCGGTCCAGGCCCACCAGCGTAATGTCGGTGCCGTGCAGGGTAGTGATGAAGGGCAGGTAGCGGCGGTGTGCGGCGTCCTGCTGGGTTTCGAGCATCTGCCGCGCCAGCAGCGCCGAGAGCGAGTGCGGAATGGCGTAGTGCACATGCAGCAGGTCGAGCGAGTAGAACTCGGCGACCTCGGCCATGCGCGTGGCCAGCGCCAGGTCATAGGGAGGATGTTCAAACAGAGGGTACTGGTAGACGTCCACCTCGTGGAAGCGGATGTTGGCTTCGCGGCCATTCAGGCGGAATGGCGGCGACGAGGTGATGAAGTGGACTTCGTGTCCGCGGGCCGCAAGTTCGATGCCAAGTTCCGTAGCGACGACGCCGCTGCCGCCGTAGGTCGGGTAACAAGTGATTCCGATCTTGCGTCTGGGAGTCATCGATTCAGGGGCCTGGGTATAGGATGTGCGCGCGTCCCGTTCGATGCTAGCATTTCGTGCCGGTACTGCGTGCGTCCTCGACGGGACTTCGTACCGTTCTGGACGCATCGCGGGAATGCGGATTGGACCGGCGAGGGCGTCGCTGGGCTGCGGCTGCGGTGGGGCTCAGGCTATGCGGAGGGCGTACCCGTCTCCGGCTTCTGCGTCGAGAGCACGGCCAGCACAATCAGCGGAGGGCAGACGTTCTGGGTACCATAGCCCGAGCAAACCGATTTGCAGTGCGGGTTGGTTGCGGCGCAGGTATTGGCGGCTGTCGCAGATGGCATGTGTCACCCCAGCCTGCATTCTGGCATGGCGGCGGCAGACACGGATGTGCGCCCCGTCACATTACTAAGCAGAGCAGAAGGAACCGGCTCGTCTAGTAGCGGTCGGTTGCGCGCACGGCGTGCGGGTCGGAGCAGAAGGCCATGGTCAGCACCGGGCAGTTGGCCTCGGTGATGATGCGGTAGGTGATGTGCTCCGGGACATGCGATGCCAGCAGCGAAGCCTGGCGCACTCCGAGGACGATGAGCCGCGCGTGGTGCTCGCGGGCGTAGTCGACGACGGCGTAAGAGATCTCGCTGCCAAAGGTGGTGGCGCAGGTGGGCGGGTCGATCACCACGCCGCTCTCGGCCGCGACCTGCTGCAGCGCCTCGGACATGATGGAGGGAACGATCTCGCATTGCGAACCCGCTTCCAGCGTGCGCGGCAGCACATGCAGGCAATGCAGGGGGACCCCATCGAGGTTGGCGAAGCGCGCGGCGTAGCGAATCGCGTGGATGGTGACGAAGTCGAAGTCGGTGGCGAAGATGATGGGCCCGTCGGCCTTGCAGGTCTTGGTTCGGGTGGCCACGCGCGGGCCGACGGTCAGCACCGGGCAGGGCGACTTGCGCAGCACCGCTTCCGCGGTCGAGCCGAACACCAGCCGCTCGAAGCCATGCAGCGCGTTGGTGCCCAGCACCGCCAGATCGATACCCTTGGACTCGATCACATCGAGGATGATCGACGGGGCCAGGCCGGTCTCCAGGATGGTCTCGCACGCCACCCCGCGCTGCTCAGCCTGCTTCCGAAGTTCTTCCAGAGTGTCGGCGCATTTTTCCCGCAGGGCTTGCAGTTCCAGCAGCAGTCCGCCCGTCTCCGGGGGGGCTGGCTCCGCGTATTCAAACACATGCAGTACCACCAGGCTGGCGCCCAGCGCGTTGCAGTTGTCGAGCGCGGTCGCGAAGGCTCCCTCGGATGCCGGCGAAAAGTCGGTCGCGACGAGAAGTCGATCGAAAGCGGGCATGGAATCGGTCGCCGGTGTCTGCATGGGAGCGGTATCTCTTTTCTGATACAGAGAGGCAAAATCTGGGCCGTTGGAGACCGCAAATCCTCGCGGTTGACCGTTAATTGTTTGCGCCATGCGCATGACTACCCCAGTCTCCGGAACACTGCATCGCCGGACCTACGCCCGCAGGGGTGGCTGGACAACCGAGACGGCCGAAATCTGCACGGCTTGCGGGATTGACACGGCAGGTAACCATGGGCCACCTCCTCAAAGTTGGATGCTAGGTGGATGCTTCGCATAAATCTGTGATAGGCATCACTCCTGTGCAGTCGATGGAACTCATCGGATACGTGGGAGTTGCAAATGGCACGAAATCCATGGCTTCACGCTGATATGCGTTCGAGCCGTTCCGGCGAAAGAATCTGGATCGACACGCCGTGCATCTTGATCAGCTTTTCGCGCTTGAAGCGGCCCAGCATCCGGGTCATGGTCTCGCGCGAGCAGCCGACCAGGTTGGCCAGCTCCTCGTGGGTGAGCGCCATGGTGAGGCGCAGCTCGGGCTTGCCGCAGGACTCGGCCCGCGCCCAGTCCAGCAGGACCCCCGCCAGCCGCCCGGCGGTTGAGCCGGAAAGCGCCAGCCGCCGCGCATCGAAGAACGCGGCCTTGTACTCCTCGGAAAGCGACTTGGCGGCGTGCAGGCTGGCTTGCCCGTGCTTCTTCAGGAAGGCCAGGAACTCGTCGCGGCGGATGCTCTTGATCTCCGCCGGCTGCACCGTCTCGGCCGTCACCTCGTACTTGGAGCCGGAGATCACCGCACCCAGCCCCAGCACATCGCCGGGCATCGCAATCTTCAGGATCAGCGTGCGGCCTTCCCGCGAGGTGCAGGAGAGCTTGACCTGACCTGAGCAGATGAGAAACACTCCCTGGCTTGGCGCGTTCTCCTGAAACAGTTTGGCGCCGCGGGGTAGGGTCGAATGCGCGCCGATGGATTCAAAGTCTTCCAGCGCGGCTGGGTCGAGGCTGCAGAACATACGCAGTGAGCGGAAATCGCAATTGCCGCACTGGCGCAGGGGGCGGACGGGGGAGGAGAGGGGCATCATACGTGGCCTCTGTGCCACGAGGGAACCGTTGCGGATAGGAATGGGGTGTCGGCTACCAAAGTTGCGCGGCAAGCAGCTACGGGTTTGGGCGAGGTCACTAGCATATGGTCATCACCGGGCAGGTTGCCTCCGCAAGCAGGTCGGGCGTGAGACCGTGCTCAATGTGGGTCAGCCAGAACGACGCGTTGCGCGCCCCCAGAACAATCAGGTCGGCATGCACCCGCTCCGCCAGCTCCAGGATCGATTCGGCGGCGTCGCCGTGCTCGACCACAATCTCCGGCGAGCACCATTCGTAGGAGGATTCAGGAATCATCTTCTTCAGTGCGGCCCGGAATTCGGCATCCTGCACTGTACGTTCCGCGGGCGAGTCCTTTTCTTTCGCAACATAGCAGTAGTACAGGTGCGCACCCGCATCCTGCGCGAAGGAGAGCGCGAACACCGCGGCCTTGGAAGCTTCCACGGAGAAGTCGGTCGCGTACACGATGTTCTCAAATACCAGCGGGCCATCCGGCGGGTCTTGCGCGTGCGGTCCCACCGTCAGCACCGGACAGAACGCGTTGCGGATCAACTCCTCGGCGGTGGAACCAACCACCAGCCGCTCCAGTCCCCAGCGCGAGTGCGTGCCGGCGACGATCAGATCGGTGTCGCATTCGCGCGCCAGGTTCAGCAGTGCTGCGTGCGGGCGATGCCCTTCGGGCAGGGAAGTGTGGGCTTCGATGCCCGCGGCGGTAAAGGCCTTCTGCACCCGCCCGAGGCTGTCGTTGCTGATGCGCTGGCGCTCCTTGACCGGCAGGCCGAGGATGGCCTCCAGATAGGAGGTGACGACCGAAGGATCGAACACGTGCGCGATCTCAACCTTGGAGCGAAAGTTCAGGGCGAGCGCTTTGGCATACGCCGCTGCCTTGTCCGAGGCCGACGAGAAGTCTGAAGCAAGCAGAATGTTCTTGACCGAGACCGAGACGCGTTGGAGAACAGGCATGAGGCACCTCGCGCAGTGAGCGCAGCTGCATGCTCAATGCTGGCTACGGAAGCTGGCCTGGTCACAATTAGACGGTGCGCGAGGGGCGGTTGTCCGTGATGTACGTCACATCTTTGACGGGTCAATCTAACTATGTCGCGTCCCTTGAAGCACCTGATGGGGGGTGCGCTCGACCCAGCCAGGGTTGCGGCCAGGCGGCGCCGGACTCACGCAGTGGCCAGTTTCGGTTCGGTCGCCATGGCGCGGATGGAGTCCCCATAGGGCCCGCGCAGCACACCCCGCTCCGTGATGATGGCGCTGATGTTACGCGCCGGCGTCACGTCGAAGGCGGGGTTCTCAATGCGCACGCCGTTGGGCGTCACCTGCACGCCGTGGAGGTGGGTGACTTCGCGGGCGGCGCGCTGCTCAATGGGGATCAGGTCGCCGGACGCGGTCGCCAGATCGATGGTGTTGAACGGCGCCGCCACGTAGAACGGGATACCGTGCTCCTTCGCCAGAATGGAAAGCGAATAGGTCCCGATCTTGTTGGCTGCGTCGCCATTGGCTGCAATGCGGTCGGCGCCGACGATGACTGCGGCGATGCGGCCCTTGGACATGAAGTAGCCCGCCATGTTGTCGCAGATCAGCGTGGTGGGAATCGAGTCCTTCACCAACTCCCACGCGGTCAGCCGGGTGCCCTGGTTGAACGGCCGGGTCTCGTCGGCGAATACGTCGATCTGCTTGCCCGCCTCGATGGCCGCGCGGATCACTCCCAGCGCCGAGCCGTAGCCGCAGGCGGCCAGCGCGCCCGCGTTGCAGTGGGTCAGCACCGTACCTTGCTCGGGCAGCAACGCCGCGCCGAAGGCCCCTAGTTTGCGCAGGTTGGCGATGTCCTCGTCATACAGCCTCCGCGCCAGCGCAACCACTTCCTTCTTGATGTGCGGGATGGGCGTGTTCCTCGCCGCCAGCTCGTTGTACCGGTTGCGGATCTGGTCGATGCCCCAGAAGAGATTGACGGCAGTTGGCCGCGTCTCCGCCAAAGTCTTGCAGATCACGTCAACTTGGGCGCTCAGGTCCGCCAGATTTGTCGCGCTCGAGCGCTCGATGCCCAGCGCCACGCCCATCGCGGCCGACACGCCAATCGCCATCGCGCCGCGCACGATCATGTCCTTGATCACCGTTGCGACCTGCTTGTAGTCGGTAGCCAGGACGTAGGTCTCCTCAAACGGGAGCTTGGTCTGGTCGAGGAAATTTACGCCTTCAGGGAGCCATTCGAGGGTCGGAATCATGTGCTTCCAGTTTATCCAATCCGCTCAAGGAACGCTCGTACAGCCTCTTGGGGGCAGAGCTGCGGCTTGCATAGGTCTTGCAGGGGCGCGGCCCAATCAGGCCGGCTTCTTCAGGGCCAGATGCGCGCGGCGGACGTCCGCGGCGGTGAAAACGGAGTGGAACGGGACCTCGGCTGGGGCTCCGGGGGGCGGGGGGACTTCGGCGAGGGCGCGCTCGATGGCGAGGCGGCCACCCTGCTCGCGGTCGACCAGGCAGAGCACGCCTGCGACGTGCATGCCCGCTTCCCGCGTCGCTTCGATGGCGGTAATCGTCGAGCCGCCGGTGGTGCAGACGTCGTCGACGATGACGACGGGAGCGCCGGGATGGAGGAAGCCTTCGATGCGGCGGCCGGTGCCGTGGGTCTTCTCCGCCTTGCGGACGAGGAAGCCGTGGATCAGCGTGGGCGCCGGGCCGGGGTCGTCGTCAGTGAAGAGGTCGAGGTCGGATTCCTGGGCCAGGGCGAGGATCTCGTTGAAGTCGGCGAGGGTCGCAGCCGAGGCGATGGCGGTGGCCGAAACCAGCGGGTCGGCCCCCATGGTGAGGCCGCCGACCGCGACGGCGTGGGGCAGGTGCTCGCGGATCAGGTCGTAGAAGACGATGCCGGCCAGCCGTCCGCCTTCCGCATGCAGCGTGGTCGTCCGGCAGTCGATGTAGTAATCGGACTTCTGCCCGCTGGCGAGGGTGAAGTCGCCCAGGCGGAAGGAGAGCGTGGCAATGAGGTCGAGCAGGGCGGCGCGGGAATCGGTAGGCATTGGGGTAAGGATAAATCAGTGGGTCATGCGGTCGAGATGACGGTAGCCGCCGGTGGCGATGATCGTGACCAGGAAGATGAAGCCGTTGTACGAGGCATGAACGATGGCCGAGGCGGCCACCGACTGGGTCTTGACCCGCACGTAGGTCAGCACCAGCGAGATGGAAAACAGCACCAGCAGCACCACCCACAGGTGAGCGACCTGCTCCGCGTGCAGCATGGCGAACAGCATGCTGGTGAGCACCGCGGAGAAGACCAGCGACGCGGGCGTGAGGGTGGTGGTGGTCTGCCAGCCGGTGCGAGCTTCGGGGGTGCGCGGCAGGGCGATCCAGTCGTAGGCGATGGCGAAGGCGGGAAAGAGGAACCCGCGGAAGCAAATCTCTTCGAAGAGGGGAGCGCCGAAGGTGCCGAAGATCGTGATGATCCACGCGGTCGTGGGAGTGAGGAAGAACTCGTCGATGGGGAGGGATTTGGGGGTGGCGACGAAGGCGGTAATGAGGGCCATCAGGACGCCCAGGGCGAAGCCAAGAGCGATCAGGCGCGATGCCTGAGCACGCGCGGTGGACCAATGCCATTGCACGCCGTCAAGGAAGTCGCGGTGCCAAACCAGCGGGTAGAACAGCCACGCGGCCAGCAGGGTAGTGAGATAGGTCGCGCCCATCATGGCGAGCTGCAGCTTGGGGTGGAGCACGGTGACGGCGCCGGCGCGCAACGATGCGGGCGATTCGCCGAGCAGGGCCAGCAGCACCTCGAGGACCATCAGGGTGATGCCGGTGAAGCCGACGAAGAGCAGCGCGTGGCCGATGTGGGGGATGCGGCGCGGCGGATACGCGGGCATGGGCTCGGCCTGTGCCGGGTCGCCGGGGACGGGAGAGGGATCGGGATCGTGGATGGGCGGGGAGCTCATGGGGTTTTGATCCGCTTCTTGGATGTGGCTTTCTTCGCGGACGATTTTGCTGCGGGTTCGGCGGGTTTTGCGGACGAGGCGGTGGGGACGCCGGTCTTCTTCTCGGGAGCAATGAACTTGCCGCGGGCGGTGCGGGGACGGTCAGGAGCGGCGGCGATGTCGAAGGGTTGGGGCCGGCGTTGGGGTTGGGGTGGTGGCCGTTGGAGAGCGCGGCGGCGGCCCTCCGCAGGTCCTTCGACTGCGCGCTAGGGGCTTCGCTCAGGATGACTGATTCAACTGAGCACCCTGATCTGTGGCGGACCCGTTGATATAGTGGCGGGCGAGGAACTGGCCGGTGTAGGAGGTGGGTACGGTGGCAATCTGCTCGGGGGTGCCATGTGCGACGATGTGGCCACCGCGCTCGCCGCCTTCGGGGCCGAGGTCGAGCACGTAGTCGGCGTTGCGGACGATGTCGAGATTGTGCTCGATGATGATAATGGTGTTGCCGAGGTCGGTGAGGCGATGCAGCACTTCCAGCAGCTTGCGCACGTCGTCGAAGTGCAGGCCGGTGGTGGGTTCGTCGAGCAGGTAGAGCGTACGCCCGGTCTGCCGCTTGCTCAACTCGCGGGCCAGCTTCATGCGCTGCGCTTCGCCGCCGGAAAGCGTGGTCGCGGACTGGCCCAGGTGGATGTAGCCGAGGCCGACGTCGACCAGCGTCTGCAGCTTGGCGGCGGCGGTTGGGATGTCTTTGAGGATGGGCAGCGCGTCGGCGATGGGCAGGTCGAGCAGGTCGGCGATGGAGTGGCCGTTGAAGCGGACCTGCAGGGTCTCCTGATTGTAACGGCGGCCGTTGCATACGTCGCACAGGACGTACACGTCGGGCAGGAAGTTCATCTCGATGCGCTTCTGGCCTTCACCCTGGCAGGCTTCGCAGCGGCCGCCTTGCACGTTGAAGGAAAAGCGGCCCGGCTGGCCGCCCGTCGAGCAATACAT
>CAWBFL010000003.1:0-9634 GCA_963787905.1 uncultured Acidobacteriaceae bacterium
ACCACGTATTGCTCCAGGCCTTCGACCTCACCCTGAAGGTCTACCAGCATCCCACGGAACATCGCACCTTCTATTCGCCCGACCGGGAGCCGTCCCTCAGTTTGGGGTTCGCGTGGCCCACATTGCCGGGTTGAACAACTTCTCCCTACCCCGCCCCATGCTGAAGCAGGCGGCCGACGGACAAGCCGTTGCGGACGTCACCGGCTCGGGGCCGGGCGGATCCTATCTTGGCAGCGACATGCGCGCAGCCTACTACGGTGGCACCACCCTGACCGGTACCGGACAGGCGGTCGGGATTCTGGAGTTTGGCGGCTACAACCTGAACGATGTGAATGCGACCTTCACCAACGCCGGGCAGTCCTACACCGTGCCCATCAACAACGTACTGCTGGATGGAGCAACCGGTGCAGCCGAGGGGGACGATGGCGAGCAGGTTCTGGATATCGTGCAGGCGATCGGTATGGCTCCGGGCCTCAGCCAGGTCCGCGTGTATATCGGAGTCGGAAACGACGACGCCATCATTCTCAACTCCATGGCAACGGAAAACATCGCCAAGCAGTTGAGCATCTCCTGGAGCTGGCTGGCGGATGACGTCACGACCGACGACGCCTTCTTCCAGGAATTCGCCGCGCAAGGGCAGAGCATCTTCGCCGCTTCCGGGGACGAAGGCGCCTTCGACGCGGCCATCGATCCCTACTTCTACCCCGGGGAAGACGCCTATGTAACCGCGGTCGGCGGGACCCACCTCACCACCAACGGCGCCGGCGGCGCCTGGGCTTCGGAGACGGCCTGGAACTCCGAGGGCTACGGCAGCGGCGGCGGCGTCAGTCCCGATGCCATCGCCATTCCCAGCTGGCAGACCGGCGTGGCCAGCACCGCCAATGGCGGCTCCACAGCGTTGCGCAATGTGCCCGATGTCGCCATGGAAGGCGACTTCGACAACTACAACTGCTCGCTCGCCACCGGCTGCGGCGGAGGAGCTGCCGGCACCAGCTTTGCCGCCCCGCGCTGGGCCGGCTTCCTGGCCCTGGTGAACCAGCAGGCAGTTGAGGCCGGCACCGCCCCCATGGGCGGCGTCGGCGCCATCAACCCGCAGATCTACGCGATCGGAGCCGGCGCCAACTATCCCAGCGACCTGCACGACATCACCGTTGGCACCAACGATACTGAAGGCCAGCCCGTATCGTTCAATGCGGTCTCCGGATACGACCTGGTAACCGGTTGGGGCAGCGCAAGCGGACAAAGCCTGATCGATGCTCTCGCCGGGCCGCAGGTGCCGGGATACTGGCTCACCAGTTCCTCCAGCAATCTGTCCATCGCCCAGGGCGCATCTGCCTCAACCACCATTACGGTGACGGATGCGGGCGGATTCAGCGGCAGCGTCAATCTTGCGGTCACCTCGACCCTGCCGACCGGCGTCACCGCGGCGTGGGGCACCAATCCCACCACCGGGACCAGCGTCCTGACGCTGACCGCAAGCAGCACGGCGCCCGGCGCAACCGCGACCGTGACCATCACCGGCACCTCCGGCACGATGACCGTATCCACCAACCTTGAGGTCACCGTCCATCCGCCGAGCTTCACCCTGTCGACTTCGCCGGCCGTCCTCACCGTCAACCAGGGCGCCTCGGGCACCTCGACGGTCACGGTCAATCCGCAGTACGGGTTTTCCGGCAGTGTCAGTCTTGCCGTGACCTCCGCGCTGCCCACTGGCGTGACCGCATCCTGGGGTACCAACCCGACCAGCGGCACCAGCGTTCTAACCCTCACCGCCAGCAGCACCGCCCCGGCTGCGACGGTCAGCGTCACCATCACCGGCACCTCCGGCAGCCTGACCGCCAGCACCACCATGACGCTGGTCGTCTATGCGCCGTACTTCTCGCTCTCGGCCAGCGCCGTGAACCTTGGTCTGGGCACCTCCGGCACCTCGTACGTCTACGTCTACGACGAAGATGGATTCTCCGGCAGCGTCAACCTTGCCGTCACCGGCCTGCCCGCCGGCGTGACCGCGTCCTTCGCGCCGAACCCCACCACCGGACTCAGTCAACTGACGCTGACCGCTAGCAGCACCGCCAGCACCGGGATAGCGACCCTGACCATCACCGGAACCTCCGGCTCCCTCACCGCCACGACCACCCTCGCCCTGGGCGTCTACGCGCCTACCTTCACGCTCTCGGCGTACGGCACGACGGTCGGCCAGGGCACCTCCACCACCACCTATGTTTACGTGAACCCGCAATATGGATTCACTGGCAACGTAAACCTCGCCGTCAGTGGCCTGCCCAGCGGCGTCACTGCATCGCTCTCTCCCAATCCCACCACCGGAACCAGCACCCTGACGTTGACCGCCAGCAGCACCGCCACTCTCGGAAACTCGACGCTCACCATTACCGGGACCTCCGGCTCTCTTGCGGTCAGCACAACCCTCACCCTGGGGGTCTATGTTCCAACCTTCACCATGTCGGCAAACAACACGTCGATCGGCCAGGGAAGTTCCATCACAAACTACGTCTATATCACTCCGCAGTACGGGTTCACCGGCAGCGTGAATCTCTCCGTGACGGGCCTGCCCAGCGGGGTGACAGCGTCCTTCGCGCCGAATCCCTTGTCCGGCGGCTCCAGTCAGTTGACCCTCACGGCCAGCAACACCGCCAGTCTCGGAAATGCGACCCTGACTGTCACCGGCACCTCCGGCTCCCTCACCGTCACCACCACCTTCACCCTCGGTGTCTATGCGCCCAGCTTCACCCTTACGGATTATTCCAGCGGCTCCCTTGGCCAGGGGAGTTCCATCACAAACTACGTCTATATCAATCCGCAATACGGATTCAGCGGCAGCGTCAATCTGGCTGTGACCGGCCTGCCCAGCGGCGTCACCGCGTCCTTTTCCCCAAATCCCGCCACCGGAACCAGCACTCTCACCCTGACCGCCAGCAGCACCGCCAGCCTCGGGTCCTCTACCCTGACCATCACCGGCACCTCCGGCTCCCTGACCGCCAGCACCACCATGGCGCTTTCGGTCTCCGCGCCCAGCTTCACGCTTTCTGCAGGCAGCGCGTCCATCGGCCAGGGCGGTTCCGGCACAACCACCGTTCAAGTCCTTTCACAATACGGCTTCGCCGGGACCGTCAACCTCGCCGTCACCGGCCTGCCCAGCGGCGTCACTGCGTCGCTCACCCCGAACCCCACCACCGGAACCAGCCTGCTGACCTTGAACGCCAGCAGCACCGCCAGTCTCGGACAGTACACCGCGACCATCACCGGCACCTCTGGCTCGCTGACCGCCAGCACCCCCCTCTCTCTCGCCATCTACGCGCCCAGCTTCACGCTTTCTGCAGGCAGCGCGTCCATCGGCCAGGGGACCTCCGGCTCGTCCTACGTCTATGTGAATCCCCAATACGGATTCACCGGCAGCGTCAATCTTGCCGTCACCGGCCTGCCCGCCGGCGTGACCGCATCCTTCGCCCAGAACCCCATTGCATCCGGGTCCACCCTGCTGACGCTCACCGCCAGCAGCACCGCCGCGCCTGGAACAACAACCCTGACCATCACTGGGACATCCGGCTCGCTCACCGCCAGCACCACGCTCAACCTCATCATCAATGCGCCCAGCTTCACGCTCACCGATTATTCCAGCATTTACCTTGGCCGGGGCAACTCCGCCGCGTCCTACGTCTATGTGAATCCCCAATACGGATTCGCGGGCAGCGTCAACCTTGCCGTCACCGGCCTGCCCAGCGGCGTGACCGCGTCCTTCTCCCCGAACCCCACCACCAGCTCCAGCACCCTCACGTTAATCGCCAGCAGCACCGCCGCCACCGGAGGCGCGACGCTGACCATCACCGGAACTTCCGGTTCCCTCACCGCCAGCACCACTGTGGCCATCTCGGTCAGCGCCCCTGGCTTCACTCTCTCGGCGGGCAGCATTTCCGTAGGCCTGGGCTCTTCGTCTTCAACGTACGTCGATGTCAGCCCGCAATATGGATTCACCGGCAGCGTCAACCTTGCCGTCACCGGCCTGCCCAGCGGCGTCACCGCATCCTTCTCCCCGAACCCCACCACCGGAACCAGCACCCTCACGTTAACCGCCAGCAGCACCGCCGCCCTCGGGCAATACACCGCGACCATCACCGGCACCTCCGGCTCCGCGAGCGCAACCACAACTGTCTCCGGGGACATCTTGGCCCCCAGCTTCACGCTGTCGGACTACTCCAGCGTCTCGATTGGCCAGGCCGGCTCCGCCACCTCGACCGTTACCCTCAATCCCCAAAACGGATTCAACAGCATCGTGCATCTTGCGGTGACCGGCCTGCCCAGCGGGGTCACCGCAGCCTTCGCTCCCGCGTCCCTTTCGAGCGGCTCCAGCACCCTCACGCTAACAGCCACTGCCACGGCTGCTGTCGGACAGTACAACCTGATCGTCACCGGGACCTCCGGCAGCCAGACCGCGAGCACGTCGGTCAGCTTGACCGTGTATGCCCCCAGCTTCACGCTTTCGGATTATTCCGGCGTATCTCTCGGCCAGGGCAGCTCCGGCACATCGTATGTGTACGTGTCCCCGCAGCCGGGGTTCACCGGCAGCGTGAATCTTGCCGTCTCCGGCCTGCCCAATGGCGTGACGGCATCCTTCTCTCCCAACCCCGTTTCGTCCGGCTCCAGCCTGATGACCCTGACGGCCGGCAGCTCTGCCAGTCTCGGACAGTACAACCTGACCATCACCGGCACCTCTGGCAGCCTCACCGCCACCACCACCACCACCGTGTCGGTCTACGCGCCCAGCTTCACGCTCAACGCTGGCAATGTGGCCATCGGCCAGGGCACTTCGGGAAGCTCCTATGTTGACGTGGCCGGGCAATACGGATTCAGCGGCAGCGTGCATCTGGCCATCTCCGGCCTGCCCAGTGGCGTCACTGCGGCCTTCGGCACCAACCCCACCACCGGCTCCAGTACCCTTACCTTTACCGCCAGCAGCACCGCCGCGCTGGGGCAGTACTACGCCGTCATCACCGGCACCTCCGGCTCCCTGTCCGCCAGCACCACCCTCACCCTGGGAGTCTATGTCCCCAGCTTCACCCTCACCGATTATTCCGCCGCATCCCTCGGCCAGGGCGGCTCCACCACGTCGTATGTCTACGTAAACCCGCTCTACGGATTCACCGGCAACGTCAGTCTCGCCGTCACCGGCCTGCCCAGCGGAGTAACCGCAGCCTTTGGCACCAACCCCACCACCGGGACCAGCGTGCTGACCCTGACCGCAAGCAGCACGGCCAGTCTCGGAGAGTTCACCGCGACCATCATTGGCACCTCCGGCTCCCAGTCCGCCAGCACCACCCTCCCGGTGTCGGTCTATGCGCCGACCTTCGCTATTTCGGCGGGCGGCGGATCCATCGGCCAGGGCAGTTCGCTCACCACCTATGTCGAGGTGGGCTCGGAATATGGCTTCAGCGGAAGCGTAACCCTGACCGCGTCGGGTCTTCCCAGCGGCGTCACCGCGGCCTTCTCGCCGAACCCCACCACCGGATACACCACCCTCACCCTGACCGCCAGCAGCACCGCCAGTATCGGACAGTACACCGTCATCATCACCGGCACCTCCGGCTCGATCTCCGCTAGCACCTCCATCACGCTGGGAGTTTACCCGCCAACCTTCACGCTCTCGGACTACCAAGGCGTAGTCATCGATCAAGGCGCCTCCGGCACATCCACCGTCCAGGTGATCCCGCAGTATGGGTTCGCCGGCAGCGTCAGCCTGGCTGCCTCCGGCCTGCCCACGGGCGTCACTGCATCCTTCGCCCCCAATCCCACGTCGACCGGCTCCAGCGTGCTCACCCTGACCGCCAGCAATCCGTCCTCCACCGGGACCTTCACCATCACCATCACCGGAACCTCCGGCAGCGCGTCCGCGACCACGACGGTCAGCCTGACCGTCTATCGGGAGACCTTCACCCTCGCCGCTGCGCCGACCGAGATAACCGTCTTCCCCGGCGGTTCCGCCATATCCACCATCTACGTAACGCCGCAGTACGGATTCACCGCCAGCGTGGCCCTGGCCGCGTCCGGCCTGCCCAGCGGCGTCACCGCATCCTTCGCTCCCAATCCGGCTTCACCCGGCTCCAGCGTCCTCACCCTCACGGCAGGCAGCTCGGCCACGCCTGGAGTGACAACTGCCATCATCACCCGGCACCTCCGGCGCTCTTACCCTTACCGTCCCAATTGCCATCACCGTCGTCGGTACCGCGCCTGCGGCCACGTCGACCACCCTGGCGGTCACGTCAGCGGGCGCTCCAGCCACCTCCATCCCGTCCGGCAGCGTAGTCACGCTCACCGCCGCGGTCCGTGCCGGGACCACCCCCTTGACCACCGGGCAGGTCCGGTTCTGCGACGCCACCGCCGCGTTCTGCGAGGATGCCCATCTGCTCGGTACGGCACAATTAACCAGCGCCGGAACAGCCACGCTGAAGTTCATCCCCGGCATAGGCAGCCACAGCTACCAGGCCGTCTTCGCCGGCACGCAGAGCAACACCACCAGCACCTCGAACACCGCAGCGCTGGCCGTGACCGCCGCGATCCCCACCACCACCGCGATCGCCCAGAGCGGCTCGCAGGGCAACTACACCCTGACCGCAACCGTAACCGCGCAAGGGCCGCTTCCGCCCACC
This sequence comes from uncultured Acidobacteriaceae bacterium, assembly GCA_963787905.1. Taxonomy (GTDB): domain Bacteria; phylum Acidobacteriota; class Terriglobia; order Terriglobales; family Acidobacteriaceae; genus Edaphobacter. The sequence continues at coordinate 6,660 of CAWBFL010000003.1, forward strand.
GGCAACGTGTCCTTCCAGGACATCAGCAGTGGGAACGCAGCCGTGGGCACCGCCGCTTTGCAGCCAAAGTCGACGGCCCTCACCTGGCTGAATCCTTCCTCGCCGGCGACCGGCAGCGAACCGTGGTCAATCGCATCCGGCGACTTCAACGGCGACGGCATACCCGACCTCGCCGTGGCCAACTCCAACGGCAATTCCGTTACCATCCTGCTGGGCAAGGGAGATGGAACTTTTACCCAGGCCGCGAGCGTGCCGACGGGCATCGACCCGGTCTCAATCGCGGTCGCAGACTTCAACGGCGACGGGAGGCTTGACCTCGCCGTAGCCAACCTCAACAGCGATAGCGTGACCATCCTGCTGGGCAACGGCGATGGAACATTTACTGCGGCGGCAAGTCCGCCAACCGGCTACGATCCCTGCTCCATCGCAGTAGGCGATTTCAATCGCGATGGCATACCCGATCTGGCCGTGGCCAACGAAGAAAGCGGAACGGTAACCATTCTGCTGGGTAACGGAGATGGAACCTTTACCGCGGCGGCGAACCCGGCCGTCGGTTCCTTCCCCAGATCCGTCGTAGTCGGCGATTTCAACGGCGACGGCATACCGGACCTGGCCGTTGCAAATGAAGATAGCGATACCATTACCATCCTGCTGGGCAACGGAGACGGGACCTTTACCGCCAGCCCCGTCAGCCCGCCAACCGGCAGCGACCCAACTTCCATCGCGATAGCAGACTTCAACGGCGACGGGAAGCCGGACCTGGCCGTCGCCAACGAAGAGAACGCCTCGGTCACCATTCTGCTGGGTAACGGGGATGGGACGTTTTCTCCGTTCGGCATCGCCCTGTCGACTTCTTCCCTGCCGGTATCGATCGCTGCCGCCGACTTCAACGGGGACGGCAAAATTGATCTCGCCGTATCGACCTACTATGGATATGCCCTAAACATCCTGCTGGGTAACGGGGACGGAACATTTACTGCGGCGGCGACACAGTCCGTCGGCACGTATCCCTGGGGCGTGGTGGCCGCGGATTTCACCGGCCATGGAAGCCCAGGCCTGGCCGTCGTCAACTCCGGCAGCAATACGGTGACGGTGCTGACCTCGCAGTTGGCGCAGACCGCCACGGCGACGGCAACCGGCGCCTCACCCGTCGGCCACGGCGTGCATCTGGTCGACGCCAACTACGCCGGAGACATCGACTACGCCTCCAGCATCTCTACGACCATCGGGCTGTCCGCGCAGCCCGCCGCGCCCACCGTAACCGTCACGCCGTCCGCATCGAGAATATCGACCATCCAGGGATTGACCGTAACGGTCGCAGTCAGCGGCGGAGCCGGCAACCCCACCCCTACCGGCTCGGTTACCCTCACCAGTGGCAGTTACGCTCCCGCGCCGGCGTCTCTCAGCAACGGCTCGGCAACCTTCCTCATTCCCGCCGGAACGCTGGCGTCGGGTGCGGATGCCCTGAACGTCGGTTACACGCCCGACTCCAACAGCTCCTCCACCTACGACAGCTCCACCGGATCGAACTCTGTCACCGTGGTCGTTCCGGCAGCACCCACCATCACCTGGGCAACTCCGGCCCCCATCCCCTACGGGACTGCATTGAGTTCCACCCAGCTGGACGCCAGCTCCACCGTCACCGGCTCCTTCGCCTACTCCCCCGCGCTGGGCACGGTGCTCGCAGCCGGACAGCAAACCCTCACCGCGACCTTTACCCCCACCGACACCGCCGACTACACCACCGCAACCGCCAGCGTCACGCTCATCGTCAACAAAGCCACACCCGCCATCGCCTGGGCAACTCCGGCCCCCATCCCCTACGGGATCGCATTGAGCGCCACCCAGCTGGACGCCAGCTCCACCGTCGCCGGCTCCTTCGCCTACTCCCCCGCGCTGGGGACGGTGCTCGCAGCCGGACAGCAAACCCTCACCGCGACCTTTACCCCCACCGACACCGCCGACTACACCACCGCAACCGCCAGCGTCACGCTTACCGTCAACAAAGCCACGCCCACCGTGGTGGTCACGCCTTCTCCCTCAATGATCGGCATCGGGCAGCCGCTCTCTGTCACGGTTGCGGTCAGCGGCAATCCCGCGCCCACCGGCTCGGTGAAGCTGGCCAGCGGCGCCTACACCTCGGCCGCAACGGCTCTGACCGGCGGCAGCGCCACCGTCAATATCGCCGGCGGGTCTCTGGTCATCGGCACCGACACGCTCACCGCGACCTATACCCCTGACTCATCGAGCTCATCGAACTACAACAGCGCTGCTGGATCGAATTCGGTAAGCGTCACTGCTCTCATCGTGACCACCCTGACCCTGAGCGCCAATCCCACCAGCAGCACCGTTGGACAGCAGGTCACGCTCAGCGCAACCCTCAGCCCCTACTCCGCGCAAACTAACAGCACCAACGGCGAGAGCATTGCCTTCTCCAACGGCAGCACCAGCCTCGGCACCGGCACGCTCAGCAGCGGCGTTGCCACCTTGACCGTTACCGCGCTGCCCATCGGGACCGACAGCCTGACCGCTGCCTACGCGGGCGATCCCATCTTCAATGCAGCGCCTCCAACTCCCTCCCGTACAGCGTCTCGCCGCTGCCGCCGGCGCCGGGCGAGACGCGCGACTACGTCCACGCGCGGATTCGCAAAGAGGGCCCCGTCTTCTGGGCCGACGAGCTGCGCTGGTGAGCGACGCGGCGACGGCGGCGCGTCCCGATTTGTCGGTCGCGCTCGGCGCTCTGCGCCTGCGCCTTCCGACGCTGATGGGGAGCGGCTGCTACGGTTCGGTCGTCGACCAGGCCTATCGCGAGTTCATGGACGCGGACGGCCTCGATGCGGTCGAACTGCTGCGCCGCCGTCCCGCGACGCTCGTCCTGCGGACGGCTTCGAAGATCTACGGGCTCGCCGCCGGGCGCTTCGGGTACGGTTACTCGTCAGCGGAGGTCGTTGCCTGGATGAACCGCGTCCGCGTGC
>CAWBFL010000004.1:0-7689 GCA_963787905.1 uncultured Acidobacteriaceae bacterium
ATCCACCAGCACATCGCCCGGGATGCCGGCCCCGGTCACGTTGACCATAAACGTCGAGCCATCGATATGGCCTGTCGGAGGCAGTTTGCGGACGAGCACAATCTGTTTCTTCTGAAATGCGCCCCCGAAGCCCTGGGCATGCCCGATTGAACCGGAAACTACAACTGCTCCCACTACGAGAACCAGCAGGATTCCAGGTCTCGACTTGCACATACGGCACCCTCGAAGAAAAGGAGTTGACTCAAATCGTTGCGCTGCAGCTTGCCAACCGCGGGGCCCGGATGGTGACCATCTTACAGCCGTCGAACTCACTCTAACTAGCGCTCTTGCCGGATGTCCCGGCAACGTGGTGCGTCGCCGGAGCCGGCGCCCTTGCCCGCGCCTTCATCGCCGTAATCACCGGCCCGGTCACCTTGTTCTTCGAAAGATCGACTTGTCCCTGCACGCTAAGGTCGAAGTTTACCGCCTTCGCGTGCTTGATCGTATCAATGATGTTCGCCTCGTCCAGCCCGGCCGACACCATCGCAATCACCTGCTCGTTGGTCATCGCGTTCGCCGCCGCTCCTTTTGCCGCTGCGCTGCTCGCGCCCGCCGCCGCGGCCGAAACCTCCACCGGCGCCTTTTGCTCGCCCAGGATCTTGTAATGCGCCAGCGCCGTATCGATGCGGTTCTGCGGCTGCAGGAAGTACTTCTCCGTCGGCTTCGCGTCGATCGCCTTCCCGTAATCAATCGAAGCCTGCTGCAGGTCCTTGCGCGCGCTCTGCACGTCCTCGGCCGCGTAGCCCATCGCCTCGTTCACCACCCCCAGGTCATACACTCGGTAGGCATCGTCTTCCGCCGAGGCGAACGGCTTCATAGTCTCCAGTTGCTCCAGCGCGCGCGACCACAGCTTCTCGTCCATCAGCTTGTCGGCCTCATCCAGCCCGCCGCCCTTGGCCAGATAGACGTCCACCTGCTCCGCCGTATTCACCAGGTGCGAGGCAATCTGCTGCGCCGCCTCCTGGATCAGCCGGTCGTGCAGCTCCGCGGCCGTCGGTGGCGTGTCGTCGTCCGTGCCCCCTTTGGCCAGGTGAGTCATGGTGTGGCTCATCGAGTGCAACACTCCCTGTTGCGCGCCGGCAGCCGAATACTCCTCGTCGAACTTCGCGGTCACGTTGTCCGCAGCCAGCGAATGGCCGCTGCGGTCCTTCGCCTGGAAGCTCACCGTCAGCACCCCGGTGTACCGGTACATCACCTGGTTCTGCATGCCGTTCTTCGCTCCCGGAGTCAGCACGGGCTGCGACGTCGCCTGTGGCTGCGGCTGGGCATAGTTGGTAATACGGCACGAGATCACTGTGTCCGGACGTGCGTCATCCGTGCGCAGCCGCGCATCATCGCGGATCAGCAGGCTCTCCAGCGTCGACTTCAGGTCCGCCGGCAGGTCCTGTTGCAGTCCCGCCGCCGTCACCACCACGTTGAAGGTCGTGCCCTCGATGCGTCCGGTAGGCGGCAGCTTGCGCTGCAGCACAATCTTCTTGCGATTCACGATCAGATTGCCAAAATTCTGTGCGTGCATCGCTGTTGCCGCGCCCAGCATGGCCAACCCCATCAACATGCCAACGAGAAACTTCTGGCCCATCCTGCACATAGCCATCTCCAACCCATGCGCCCGCCGCCCGATCGACGGGGTCGCCCACTGCCTTTGGCTTCTCTTTCGCCGGCGAATCGGCCCCTCGGCTCCCCGCTCCCGAAAGCCCGCGCGGACATCGCCATCATACCGGTGATCTCTCCCTACGCGTTCGGCTTGCCGTCCTTCTTCGTGGGAGCCGGCGACGAAGCAGGCGGAGACCAGGGCGCGGCTGACGGCGTGCTCTGCGTAGACGAAGCTGCCGGCACCGCCGAGGCCGCCAGCGGCTTGAGCCCAATCGAAGCCGATAGATAGGTTATGTCCGGCGTCAGCGCCGCCGCCAGATCGTAAACCGAAGTTGTGGTCGGCGCGCCCTTGGCCACCAGGTAGCCCTGCCGCATCTCCAGCTTGTCGAGATACGGAGTCAGTGCCGCCGAGAACACATTCGGCACCAGGATATAGTCGCCCGGAACCAGGTTCAGCCCCGCCGAGGTCTGGGCCGCCGCCCGCGCCAGTTGCGTGGCGTACGCCGCCTTCGGCATGCTGTTCAGCAGGAAGGTCGTCCGCTGCTCCATGGCGCCGTAAAGGCTGCAGAATCCCTGCAGCGCGGTGACGCTGATCGAAGGCAAGCCCAGCACCGGAGAAAACCGCCCCACCTCGGTCGTCAAGGTCTTGAGGATGGTAAAAAACGCGGAGTCCTTGTGCGTCATCGACAGGTTAACCGCCAACTGACCCGAACCGCCCGGCAGCACCATCTGGCTCATCTTCTGCGTGCTGCTGGAAGGGTCGAAGCTGAGGTCCTCGAGCGGCGGCAGCTTGCCCGACTTGTCGGGAAACAGCCCGGCCAGCGACATCCACGCCATCGTGTCCAGGTAGTTCGGCATCAGCGACTGGTTCTGCACCATGTCGATGCGCAGTTGGGCCGACTGCAACTGGTCGAAGGTCTGCCGGTCATCCCCGGCCATGCGAATCCCATTGACCGCAAAGCTCGCGGCGATGTCGCCGTTGTGGTCCAGCAACTCACTCGAGTCGATCGTCGTGGCCAGCCGCAGCAACGAGTCCTTGGTCTTGGGGTCGGTGTAGTACTGGTAGTAATCCACCAGCCGCCCCGGAGCAGCCGCCGAACTATCGCTTGCATCCGCGGTGGATTTCTTGAACAGGCCACGCGTACGCTGTCCGGAGGGGGAGCCCGCCGGTCCGCCCGCAACCGCGCCAAACGCGTCCCAGAAGCTCTGTGCGTCATGCGGCCCCTGGGCTGGCGCCAACCCCGCCGTATCGCTCGCGGACGCAGCCGCCGCCATCAGCTTCTCGGCAAATGCCGGTTGTGAAGCGCTGGATTCGAACAGGCCGATCAGCCCGCCGGACAGTACACTCTGCTGCAGAAATCCGCGTCGAGTTGCGCTCATGGTCCACATCCGTTCCGTTTCAGAGTCGTCACGTACCTATGGATGAGAGGCTATGACTATACCCGAATTCAGCCCGGATTTGGTAGCGCCGGGCGCCGGTATTCCTCAGATCAAAGAGGGCCCACTTTACTTCCACCGCTACCGCAACGCGGTCCGCTCCCGCGTCTGCATCACAGAGACGAACCGACTGCAAAAAAGTCGCAGCCGCCACCGGCCCACATTCGCATCCAGCCAGGGTCGCTCCGGGAAGCGCGTTTCAATTCCATGAAAATGTTTCGCTCCGCACCCAACGTGCACGCCAGCCCGGCTTTATGATCCAATAACATCAGACCTTGGCCACCGAAATCACTTCCCGCGGAAACAATGTTCTGGGCCAGCCCCTCGCCACCTGTGGCTGCGCTCCCATGACCGGCTTCTATCGCACCGGCTGCTGCGAAACCGGCCCCGACGACCTCGGCGTCCATACCATCTGCTGCGTCGTCGACCGCGCCTTTCTCGACGCATCGAAGGCCCTGGGCAACGACCTCACCACCCCCATGCCCGAACATGGCTTTGCCGGCCTCAAGCCGGGCGACCGCTGGTGCGTCTGTGCCGCCCGCTGGCTGCAGGTGCAGCGAGCCGGTGCCGCCTGCGCCATCGTCCTGGAAGCCACGCACGAGGCAACGTTGAAGATCGTCCCCTTCGAGCTGCTGATCCAGTACGCGGTCATTCCAGACCAGTTGCACTAGGATGCCGCGTATCTAGCGCACCAGCCACGCCGACGCCGCCACCAGCACTCCCACCACCCCCAGCGACAAGCCGCCAAAGAAGAAGCTGCGCCGCCGGGTAAATAGCGTGATCGACGACAGCACCACCGAGATCTGCAGCAACGCCTCGCCCAGGTCGAACCGCACCGCCCTCGACTCGGCGACCTTCACCTCGGCCTCATACTCGTCCGCGGTATTTTGTTCCTCCTTCAAATCTTCCGACCATTTCGCAATATGCGCGTTGTACTCGGCCAGCAACTCCGCCGTTCCCTTCGGATCCACGGTCGATTGCAGCCGCAGCACATCCACCGTCACCATCAGGTTCTCCTGCCGTATCTTCTTCGCCTCGTATAGGTTCCACTCGTCGCCGGCCTTCGACTGGATCAGCACCGCCTCGGTATGGCTGCGGTGCCCCAGTACCGTTACCATCGCCACCAGCACCGCAAGGATCGAAATCGCCAGCGAAATGCTGGTCAGCGACTCCTCCCCGCCCTCTTTCATCTGCTTGGAAAACTCCTGCATCTCCGTCGGTTCCATGCCTCACATTCTAGCCAGTCTGGCAGCCGTCTGGCAGCTCGCACCGGTGGTTTTTCAGGTGTGACGAATGCCCTTGCTGGACTCCCCGCGGCGGCGTACAGTTTCGAGGCGTAGAGGCAACCATGAACACTCATGTTCCTTTGCGCTCCATCCTTCTCGCCACCAATCTCACCGACGTCGATTGGCTCTTCCCCTTTACCTGTTCGCTGGCCGAGGAAAGCGGCGCACGGGTTACCGTGCTGCACGTGATCTCCACCCTCAACGGCTTTACCATCGACCTCGCGGGCATCCCCTTCTATCGCCCCGACGAAGCCATTGCCGCCGCCAGAGCGCAAATCCAGGCTGCCTGCTGCCGCCCCTGCGCCGCCCGGGTCCATAGCGAGGTGGTGGCCATCGACGGCACGCCCAGCGAAGGAATTCTTGCCACGGCCAAGGATGTGCAGGCCGACCTGATTGTGATGGGCACCCGAAGTTATCGCGGGCTCGACAAATGGCTGCACGGATCGGTCGCCGAAGCGGTCCTGCGGTCTTCGCCCATTCCCGTAGTCACCGTCGGGCCTCACGCGCGGCGATTTGCCGCTGCGGGCCGGCCCATCAAGTCCATCCTCTTCGCCACCAGCTTGAAAGCCCACGCCACCGATGTCGTGAACCTGGGCTTGATCCTCAAATGGACGGAGCGCCTCGGCGGCCATCTCACCCTGCTCCACGTTGCGCCCGACGAACACAAGCACAAACTCGCGCAGGAACAAAACCACAGGGCGCGCCTGGAAGAGCTTCACCTGTTGCTGCCCGAGGATGCGTTGCACAGTGACCTGGTGGAATCGCAGGTTCGCACCGGCCGTGCCAGCCACGAAATCCTCGCCGCCTCTGCCCACACCGACCTCATCACGCTGGGGGCCGTGCGCAGTCCGGTCCTCGGTCGATTGGCGCCCGAAGGCACCCTCTACCAGGTTCTCGCGGAAGCCCACTGCCCGGTCGCCAGCCTGCATTCGGAACACGCCAAAGTGAGGCACGTCTAGCGTCGCTGCGCTGTCGCGCACCCCCTGCGACGGCTATACTTCGTCCTTCCACCCCGGCAGGTCCTGCGATCCCGTAATCAGCCGTGCGCCATCCTGCAGCGTCAGATAGGTCCAGGCCCACTGGCGAAACACCCCCAGCCGGTTGCGGAACCCGATCAGGAAATAAATATGCACCATCAGCCAGGCCAGCCACGCCATAAAGCCGCTCCAGTGCGCCTTGAACGGCCATACGATCTTGGCGACAGCAGCTTTGCGCCCGATGGTCGCCATATCTCCCTTGTCGAAGTAGCGAAAGCCCTTCACCGCCTTGCCCTCCGACCCCGCCGCTTGTCCCGTCAGCATTCCGATCCGCCGCGCCGCGTACGCACCCATCTGCATGGCCGGTTGCGCCACCCCCGGCAGCAGGCGTCCGTCCTGCTCAACGTGTGCCAGATCGCCGCAGATGAAGATCTCGGGGTGGCCCTTCGGATTCAGGTATTGGTCCACCAGCACGCAGCCCTTCTTGTCGGTCTCGAAGCCAAGCAGCTTGCCCAACGGTGAGGCCTGCACCCCCGCCGCCCACAGCGTCACCACCGCATCGATCCGTTCGTTCCCGATCATCACGTAACCAGGTTGCACATCGCTGACGATGGCCCCCGTCCGCACCTCAACCCCAAGCGCCTCCAGTTGCCTGCGCGCCTTGCGCTGCAAGTCCTCCGGATACATGGAAAGGATGTTCGATGACCCTTCGAGAATCAATACTTTAGCCTGGTCCGTTTCGATGTGGCGGAAGTTGTTGCGCATGTAGAGCCGCGCAATGTCGGAGATCGCTCCAGCCAGCTCCACCCCCGTCGGGCCGCCTCCGACAATGACAAACTTCAGCGGCGGATGAGTGCCGTGCTCCAGCATCTGTCGCTCCGCCAGCTCGAACGCCAGCAACACACGCCGGCGTATCTCGGTGGCATCCTCCACCGTCTTCAGCCCCGGCGCCCACCCCGCCCATTCCTCGTGCCCGAAATACGAATGCGTCGATCCCGTCGCAACGATCAGGTAGTCGTATTCCAGCACCGCGCCCGTCCTCAGCTGCACGCGGTGCTCGTTCAGATTGAAGCCGACGACCTCGTCCATCAGAACTTCGATGTTGGGGTGGTCGCGCAGGATCGATCGGATCGGCTGCGCAATGTCCGCCGGCGACAGCACCGCCAGCGCGACCTGGTAAAGCAGCGGCTGAAAAGTGTGATAATTCTTGCGGTCGACGACAGTCACGTCTACCGGCAGATTCGCGAGCGCCATGGCCGCGTTGATCCCGGCAAACCCTCCGCCCAGCACCACCACACGCCACCGCACCCGCCCTGCCCCGTCCGGTTGCGCATCCGTGTCCGCCATGTCGCACACCTCTCTTCGATCAGAGACAGCAACCACCTGACTCTTCAGATGCTCCACCGTCCCGCTTGGCACCATAGAATGCGCCCGCGGGTCCGCAACACCGCGGAGGACCCCACCCCATCGTTCAGTCTCTTCCGTTCCGAAGCGGGAACGTGGCCGCCGAATATCGGACAGAGATTGAATGAATCAACCGTCTGCGCCGATACACTCAACATCGACGAATCACGAAACTGACCGGACCAGTCACGGCTTGTAAGCCTTCCCGGTGTCGACAAAAATACAGATCCAACTTCAGGGGCCCCATATGACTGCTCGCATCTGCCACGCCGGGTTGACGGTGTGCCTGCTCTTCTCTCTAATCTGCCTTCTGGAACGCCGCGCATACGCCTACGTCGATCCCGGATCCGGTTTGCTGGCCTTCCAGACTCTCAGTGCATTCCTGACCGGAATCTTCTTTTACTTTCGTCAACGACTCCGCAGGGCAATTGGCAGCCTGCGCACGCACCATAACAGCGAGCGGCCCTCACTCTGAGCTGTCCGTGGAAGGACTCGCATGAAGTTGCTACTGCATCCGGCAATCGCTGCCGTCGGTCTGTCGGTGCTGTTCTTTCTCGGGTTCATCGAACCTCTGGTCAACCCGAATCACCATCGGATTTATCAGGACAGCAGCGCGCCTGCCTCCGTATTTGTTCCCGTCCTGCTCAACGTCGGCATTGTCTGGATTGTGCTCACTTTGCTACTGTGGGCTGCGGAGAAGCCGGGCCGGTTGCGCGTCTTCGTGTGGTCAGGACTATTTGTCGCGATCCCCTTGATGCTGGTTGAAGACGGAATTCAACTCGAGCTATGCTCCATTCCACATTGGCTTGGCCGGACACTCATCTTCACGGCATGCCTCTGGATGGGCGCGTTCACGGCCGTCTGGCGGCCCTCCTTCCTCCACGCGTTCGAGAGCGCCCAGCACTTCGCGCACACCGTCCTCGCCTTTGCCAGCTTGGGAGCGATCCTCCTGA
>CAWBFL010000005.1:0-7320 GCA_963787905.1 uncultured Acidobacteriaceae bacterium
TATCTGCGTACGCCTCGACGACGTATTGCTCTCGGGATCGGTCACATCGACGGCGGCGCGGATACGGTGCTGGTGAGGGCTTCGACCAGGGCGGCAGTATCGACCACGGGACCGCGGGCAGCGTTTACCAGCAGCGCGCCGTGCTTCATCAGGGCGAGTTCGGGGGCGCCGACCAGGCCGCGGGTGGCGTCGGTGAGCGGGACGATCAGCACTACAACGTCAGCCAGGGGGAGCAACGCGTGGAGATCCGAGACGGCGCTGACGGGCGGCTGCGCCCGCGGACTGCGGGCTACACGCAGGATGAAACGCCGAACGGGGCTAAGCGAGCCTCGATGGCCGCGCCAATGGAGCCATACCCGACGATGAGCACGGTCTTTCCGGAGAGGTCTTCCGCGAGCACCGTGTACTGGCCGCGGGCCGGTCCGGGTTCGCTGAGGAAGCCATCGGTGACGCTGGCGAAGCCGCTGCCACTGTTCCTGGTTCTGCAGATCGCGATAGAGCGGGATGCGCTTCATGGTGGCCATGATGGCGGCCATCACCCACTCGGATGCGGAGATGTCGTGGATGCCGCGGCCGTCGCAGAGGATGACGTCATGGCGGCAACCAGGGAAGAATCCAATCGACGCCGGCCATCAGCGACTGCGCCACCTGGACGCCGCGCAACTGGAGAAATGCGGCCGCGGCGTCCTTGCGATAGAAGGGAAGAATCCAGAAGTCGACCTCCACGGGAGTTGGAATCGCCCGGGGCAGGCGGACGATCGCGGGCTTCGGCAGGGAAGTCTGCGAGAGTTCTGGTGCCGAGATTCTCGTCCACGCCAACACGGACCATGCGGAGCAGTGTTGCAGAAGAGTGGTGCCAGGGGCAATACTTGGGGAACCTTTTGCTATCTTGACAGCGGTTTGTGAGATGCGAGATTGAGGAGACTGGATGAAGCGCAGGATTCTGCTGGTCGACGATGAAGTGGCGGTGTTGCTGACGATGAAGGCGGTCCTGGAGATCAGCGGGTTCGATGTGGATACAGCCGCGTCGGCACGGGAGGGCAAGAGCAAGCTGCGGACGCACGAGTACCACATGGTGATTTCAGATATGCGGATGGAGAACGACGCGTCGGGAGCCGAGGTGATTGCGGCGGCGCGATCGGCGAGCTACCACCCGGCCGTGGCGCTGTTGACGGCGTTTCCCGTGGCGGAAGAAGACTGGCAAACGATGGGCGCGGACAAGATGCTGGTGAAGCCGATGCACACGCGGATTCTGCTGCAGCAGATTGAGAAGCTGCTGGCGTCGCATGAAGCGAAGTTGAGCATCTGGAGCAAGCCCGCGCCTGGCGCCGGAGACGAGGCCGTCGAAGGGCTCGCTGCCGCCGTGAAGAGCGCGGGGCGAAAGACGCCGGCCAAGCGGCCGGTGCGGAAGACGGCGGTGGGGAAGAAGGGTGCGACAGCTCGGGCGAAGCCGGCGAAGAAGCGCTGACTCCCCTTGGGCTATCGGGGTGAGTGGGTCTTGATGTAGCTGCGCAGCGAAAGATTGATGTCGAGGGCCTTGCGGACACCGTTGTCGAGCAGGCGCAGCCAGTCGCTGCCCGGCTCCTTCAACTCCACCGTGCCGAGCAGGTAGGTGGTCTGGACGATGATCTCGAGCGCATTGGAGAGATCGTGCGCCAGTCTGCGAATTTCCAACGCGAGATCCTCGGGAATCTCAGCGACGGCGTTCTGGGGTGCTGCGGGGGTTGGTTCCTTCATATTCGGATGCTTGAGCCTTCCTGCCGGAGTGGCGATGCCAGGAGGTCTCAGTGTAAGACAGGCTGGGCGCAATTGACAGGCGACACGGTGTTTGAAAGACTGGTTACTCACGGCTGCCGTGTCCTGCCGAAGGGCAAGTGACAAGCAAGCAGTGCCGAAGTGGCGGAATTGGCAGACGCGCATGGTTCAGGTCCATGTACTCGCAAGGGTGTGGGGGTTCGAGTCCCTTCTTCGGCACCAAAAACTTTCCAGCGACACAAATTAAATGGCGACGCAACTAGAGAGGATTCTCGCGCATACGCGGCTCGAAGTGCGGGAACGCCGCGCTGTTGCGGACGTTGCCGTGGTCGAACGCCGGGCCGCGGCGCACCGGCCGCGGGGGTTCGAGGCAGGATTGCGCCAGGCAGCGGCCTCAGGGACGGCAATTATCGCGGAATTGAAGAAGGCCTCGCCGTCGCGGGGGCTGATCCGGCCGGACTTTGACCCCGTTGCGCTGGCCAGGGCACTGGAGGCGGCAGGTGCGGCAGCCCTCTCGGTGCTGACCGACCGGGAGTTCTTTCAAGGATCGCTGGAGAATCTGACGCTCGCATCCGGGGCTGTGAGTGTTCCGTGCCTGCGCAAGGATTTCATGGTGGATGCGTTCCAGGTGCTGGAGGCGCGGGCCGCAGGTGCGGATGCGATTCTGCTGATTGTCGCCGCGCTCGAGGACGGGCAGTTGAAGAGCCTCTACGCCGAGGCCAAGCGCATGGAACTGGATGTGCTGTGTGAGATCCACGATGGTGAGGAGTTGAAGCGCGCGCTGGCGCTGGGATTTGAGATGATCGGGGTAAACAGCCGCAACTTGCATACGATGCAAGTCGATCCGCAGACGCAAATCGACCTGGCCTCCCGGTTGCCGGATGCGGTGCTGCGGGTGGCAGAGAGCGGGATCAAGAGTCCGGCCGACCTTGCGCGGATGACAGCGGCGGGGTTCGACGCTTTCCTGGTGGGCGAGTCGCTGATGCGCGAGCCGGACCCGGGTGCGGCGCTGGCAAGCCTGCTTGGTCGCGCCGTCTCGGCGGGGAGTTGAGGCGGGCGCAATGTGGGTGAAGATCTGCGGGAATACGAATCTCGAAGATGCGGCGTTGGCAGCTGAGCTGGGCGCGGACGCGGTAGGTTTCGTGTTTGCGGCAAGCCCGCGTCAGGTGACGGCAGCGCAGGTGGCCGCGATTACGGGGCTTCTACCGCAGCAGGTCGAGCGGGTGGGAGTCTTCGCTTCGCATAATCCAGACATCATCGCAAATTGGGCGCAGGTCGCTGGACTCACCGCAGTTCAGCTTCACGGCGGTTTCGATGAGGAGCTCCTGCAGCACATGGACGAAATCCTCGTGAGCGGAGAGCAGATAATCCAAACCCTCCACTGGTCGCTCGACGATCCGTCGTCGGCAACACGGATCGCCGACCAACTCAGACGGCTTAACGCTCTTGGTGTAACGGACCGGGTGCTGGTCGACTCGAAGGTGGGCTCGGCAGGGGGCGGAACGGGTGTGTCGTTTGACTGGGCCGCGGCCCATGACGTCTTTGCGTCGGCGCCAAAAGGGATGCGGCTGATCCTTGCAGGAGGCCTGAGACCGGAGAATGTGGCGCAGGCCGTCGCCCAGCTGGGGCCGTGGGGTGTCGATGTCTCCAGCGGCGTGGAAGCCTCAGTCGGCCGGAAAGACCCAAACCGGGTGAGACAATTCATCGAAATCGCCCACGGGATTCAAACGCCTTGATTCCGGCGGAACATTCCCTACTCAGCGATGCCTTGGTGGTTCTAGCCGTGGTGGGGATGAGAACCATGCACGTGCGCCCTGGGGGTGCGGTCGTGATAAGTCTGAGTGCGCGTGTGTGCGGTACCGGACTTGTGCGATGCATAGGCGTAAGCAGGCGCAAGACACATCAGAAAGAGGAGCGACGCTCCCAGTACGAATTGGAATTTTGACTTCATTTCTGGATGCTCCCAAACTACATCTATGTGACGCATAAAGCAATGGGTTGGATTCGAAAACTTTCGGCGGCGGAAAGCGTACCTGCGTGGTCATCAATTCAGGAGGAACCACGGTAATCGGACTGGCAGGCGGTTGCCGAGGCACACCTTTGCTCCAGGAGACCGGCTGGCGCCCGGGCGCCAACTGAATTGAGCCTGGTTGCACCGGAGCCGGGGAAGGCTATATCGTAGACGACAGGATGACAGCAAACTTTGGCCGCGTCGTGTTTACGTTCCGCTATTGGCGCACAATAGCGGGCTCGGCGGACTAGCGTCATCTGAACGATCTGTAGCAACGATCTGGAAGCTTCAGTTGATTCGACATCCATGCGAGCCGCGACCGAACCTGTCGCGGCTTTTGCTTTGTGCGGTAGGGAAGCGGGGAGGGCAGGACCGATGAGCGTGACTGCGGGTTTGACATCGCCGATGGTTGCAGCGGTGAACGCGAAGGCCGGGCGCTTTGGCGTGTACGGCGGCCGGTATGTGCCGGAGACGCTGATGGCGGCTCTGGAAGAACTGGAGCAGGCCTACGCCGCCGCCGACGCCGATCCGGCGTTCCACGCCGAACTGGACGGGCTGCTGCATCACTATTGCGGACGGCCGACGCCGCTCTACTTCGCGAAGAGGATGAGTGAGCAGTTGGGCGGCGCCAGGATCTATCTGAAGCGCGAGGACCTGCTGCACACCGGGGCGCACAAGATCAATAACGCGCTCGGCCAGGGGCTTGCTGGCGCGGCGGATGGGCAAGCAGCGGATCATCGCCGAGACCGGCGCGGGGCAGCATGGCGTGGCGACGGCGACGGTATGCGCGCTGTTTGGGCTGGAGTGCGTGATCTACATGGGCGAGGAGGACATGCGGCGGCAGGAGTTGAACGTCTTCCGCATGCGGCTGCTGGGCGCGGAGGTGCGCGGGGTGGGGGCCGGGTCGGCGACGCTGAAGGACGCGATCAACGAGGCGATGCGGGACTGGGTGACGAACGTGCGCGACACGTACTACATCCTGGGGAGTGCGCTGGGGGCGCATCCGTATCCGACGATGGTGCGGAATTTTCATCGCGTGATCGGCAAAGAGGCGCGGGTGCAGATGCTGGAGCAGGAGGGCAAGCTGCCAACCGCGATCGTGGCGTGCGTGGGCGGCGGGTCGAATGCGATCGGCGCGTTTTATGAGTTTCTCGGCGACAAGGCCGTGCGGCTGATTGGCGTGGAGGCCGGCGGCCGCGGCACTGCGCTGGGCGAGCATGCGGCTCGGTTCCAATCGCCGGGCGGCGGGCTGCCGGGCGTCCTGCAGGGTACGTACAGCTACGTGTTGCAGAACGATGCAGGGCAGGTGGCCACGACGCATTCCGTGAGCGCGGGGCTGGACTATGCGAGTGTCGGGCCGGAACATGCGATGCTGCATGATTCGGGCGGGCGGAATATACGTCGGCGACGGATGCCGAGGCGCTGGGGGCTACCTCGGCGCTTGCCAGGACCGAGGGGATTCTGCCGGCGTTGGAGAGTGCGCACGCGGTGGCCGAGGCGATGAAGATGGCCCCAAAGATGGCGAAGACCGACGTAATCATGGTGAATTTGAGCGGGCGCGGGGATAAGGATATGGGGATTCTGGCGAGAGAGATGGATTGGAAGGGGCCGCGGAGGAAAACTCCTGAAGTTTGGAAGATATCAACGGGAAGAGCCGTCAGCGCTGGAGTCTATCGCATGATTGCAAAACGACAGATTCGCGATTTACGATATTGAACAACTGGAAGCGATGAGCAGCGTTTGCAAGACGAAATAATGGACTCAATCGCCACATTAGATATCCCGATGACAGGAGAAAGCCGCAATGATCCAGTATTTCGAACAAACCCGGTTTAGTCATCTATCTCACCGCGGGCGATCCCGACCTGGCGACGACGCGCGAGATGGCGATCGCCGCGATTGATAACGGCGCCGACGTGATTGAGCTCGGCGTGCCTTTCAGCGATCCTTTGGCCGACGGCCCCGTCATTCAGCGCGCCAGCGAGCGTGCCGTCGCCCGCGGGGTGCGGCTGGCCGATGTGCTCGCCATCTGCAAGGAGATTCGTGCAGCCCGGCCGGCGGCGGGAATTATTATCTTCAGCTACCTCAATCCGGTGGTTCGGATGGGAATGACCGCGTTTGCGAGGCCGCAAAGGACGCCGGCGCGGATGGCGTGCTGCTCACGGACATGATTGTGGAGGAGGCGGATGAGTATCTGGCGTGATGCGCGAGAACGATCTGGCGCCGGTGTTCCTGGCCGCGCCGACGTCGCCCGACCAGCGCCTGCAGGCCATCGCCGGAAACTCGCGCGGATTCATCTACGCGATCTCGCGCGTGGGCATCACGGGGACGCAGCTGAACTGGCCGCGGATGCGCAGGCGCTGGTGGAACGGATTCGCAGATATACGGCTCAGCTGCCGATCGCCCTGGGATTCGGCATCTCCAACTCCAGGCACGTGCGTGCGGTCGGCGCCTTCGCCGATGCGGCCGTTGTGGGCTCCGCGGTGGTCCAGCTGATTGAGAGGACGCCGCCGGCCGATGCCGCGAAGGCGGTCGGAGAATTTGTTGCCGGGCTGCGGCGGTTCAGCGAGTAAACATCGATTTATGATGAATGGGGCTTTGACGCGGGTTCTGCGGTGGCTCCGCAATCACATTGCAGGCGAAGGACGAATGACGATGGATATCTCCGACTGGCGCAACAAGATCGATGAGCTCGACGAACAGATTGTGCGGCTCATCAGCAAGCGTGCCGAGGCGGCGAAGGCCATCGGGGAGTTGAAGCGCGAGACCCAGCTGCCGGTGTATGAGCCGGGACGCGAGCGGCAGTGTTCGACCACGTGAAGGCGGTGAACCCGGGCCGCTGAGCGATGCCGATCTACTGGATATTTATGAACGGCTGATTGACGTGATGCGGTCGCTGCAGAGGCGGGATGATAAACAGCGTGATTCTAATTGAGCAGATTCGGTTGCGAAATTAGAGTACGCAGGAGATCGAGGTAGTTACAAATACGGGAGAGTGGACGGAAGCGATGATTGTAGCAATGCATAATGAGGCTACCGAGCAGCATATCCAACATGTAATCGAGCGCATGGTAGAGCTCGGATTCAATGTCCACCGGACGACCGGGACGCAGCAGACCATACTCGCCGGGGTGGGCACGCCGGCGCACTTCGATGTGGTGGAGTTCAAGGTGCTGCCGGGCGTGCATGATGCGTACCAGATTTCGTCGCCGTACAAGCTGGCGGGGAGGAACTTCCGGCCGGAGGGGACGACGATTACGTTTCCCAACGGCGTGGTGGTGGGCGGCGAAGAGGTAGTTGTGATGGCGGGGCCGTGCTCGGTTGAATCTCGGGAGCAGATATTGCAGAGCGCGAAGCTGGCGGCGGCGTCGGGCGCGAAATTTCTGCGGGGGCGGCGCGTATAAGCCGCGGAGCTCGCCGTACAGCTTCCAGGGCATGGGGCTCGACGGATTGAAGCTGCTGCGCGAAATGGCCGATGCGACTGGACTGCTGGTGATTACGGAGGTGATGGAGATCGCACAGATCGAGTCGATGATTCCGTACATCGACTGCTT
>CAWBFL010000006.1:0-11916 GCA_963787905.1 uncultured Acidobacteriaceae bacterium
TGCCTGCGCAAACGCAACGTAGTCCGCGGTGCGGTGGTGGTCGATGTTGTTCGTCAGGAGCACGGACCGCGCAAACTTTTGCAGCAGGTAAGCCTCTTCGTTGGTCAGGCGGTTACTGCCGATACGCCAATGCTTCTCCGCCGCGTGCGTCACGCAGTTCGGCGAACTTCCTGCCTACGTGGGTCAGCGCCTGCTCCCAGCTGACCGGTTTTAGCTCGCCATTGGTCTGCCGCACCAGCGGCTGCGTAATGCGTTCGTGCGAATTCGCAAAATCAAATGCGTAACGGCCCTTGTTACACAAGAAGTCGCCGTTGATGCCCGACTTATCCCGGTTGTCGCCGCGGATGATCTCCGAGCCGTCGGAGGTCGAACGCACGCCCAGCGTTGTCTTGCAGCCGTCGCCGCAGTGCGTGCACACCGTCGCAACGTGATTCATCTCCCACGGCCTGGTCTTGTAGCGATACGTTCCGCTGGTGAGCGCGCCAACTGGGCACGCATCGATGCACATACCGCACTGTTCGCAGTCCACATGCGCCAGATTATCCGGTGAGTTCCGTCGCCGGCACGTTCGGCGCGATGATCGACGAAGCTGCCGCGGTTCTCCACGCCGAGCGCGAAGACGTCCATGCCCTCGCCGCACATCCGACGCAGCGATAGCACAGGATGCAGCGCGGCCGGTCGAAGTAGACCACCGGCGACCATTGCTGTTCTTCGCGATGGTTCTTCGGTTCGGCATAAAGGCTTCCGCCGCCCCGTACTTGAAGGTCATATCCTGCAGTTCGCACTCGCCGCCCGCGTCGCAGACCGGACAATCCAGCGGATGGTTGCCCAGTAGCAGTTGCAGCGTCGCCTTGCGCGCCTGCACCACCTCCGGCGTGTCGGTAAAGAAGACCAGGCCTTCCGCGATCTGCGTGGTGCACGCGGTCTGCAGCTTGGGCACTTTCTCGCTGCGGACGACGCACATGCGGCACGCGGCCTGCAGCGAAAGCCCGGGTAGTAACAGAACGCAGGAATCTCAATGCCCGCGGTCTTGCAAGCCTCGATCAGCAGCGTGCCCGCGGGCGCGTTGATCTTCTTGCCGTTTACCATAAAGGTCACATCAGCCATGCGAAATCCCTACCCCCGTGCCTTCAGTCCTGGTGCGTCTTCTGCAGCAATATCCTCTGTCCAGCGCTGCGATGATGCATCATCCTCGTCTTCACCAGCACGCCCAGCACCAATACCGCAAATGCAATCGTGAGCCAGACCGCGATCAGAAGCCCGCGGTTGCTCAGTGAATCCGCTCCACCAAATCATTCGGCGGGCATCACCAGCGTGCCTGCGTTCTTGCCCTCGACATAATCCTCGAATTCTTTGCGGAACTTCTTCACGAATCCCAATGTCGGCATCGCCGCCGCATCGCCGAGCGGGCAAAAGGTCCGTCCCATCATGTTCTCGGCGAGATATTGCACGTTGTCGATGTCCTTCTTCACGCCGCCGCCGGCGTAGACGCGGGTGAGGGTCTTCTTGATCCAGTCCGTGCCTTCGCGGCAGGGAATGCACCAGCCGCAGCTCTCATGCTGGTAGAACTTGATGACCCGCAGCGCGAACTCGACAATCGACGGTCTCGTCGAGCACGACGATGCCGCCGGAGCCCAGCATCGTCCCGGCCTTCGCCATCTGGTCGAAGTCGAGGCCTACATCAATCTCGTCGGGCCGCAGCACCGGGCACGACGAGCCGCCCGGGACGACCGCCTTCAACTGCTTGCCGTCCTTGATCCCGCCGGCGACCTCGTAAATGGCCTTCTTCAGGTTGTAGCCCATCGGCAACTCATAGACGCCCGGCCGCTCCACGTGCCCCGATTCCAAACAGCCGTGTCCCGCCGTTGCGCTCGCTGCCCAGCTCTGCATACGCCTCGCCGCCCATCAGCAGAATGTGCGGGGCCGCTGCGATGGTCTCCGCATTGTTGATAATCGTGGGGCCGCCATAGAGCCCAACCACGGCAGGGAACGGCGGGCGGATTCGGGGCACGCCGCGCTTGCCTTCGAGCGACTCCATCAGCGCCGACTCCTCACCTACCTCGTATGCGCCGGCGCCGGTCTGCGTCACAATGTCGAAGTCCAGCCCAGAGCCGAAGATGTTCTTACCCAGAAAGCCTTTGGCGTACGCGTCGTTAACCGCCTTCTGCATGATGTCCAGCAGGTAGCGATACTCGCCGCGCAGGTAAATGAACCCCATCTTCGAACCGACCGCCAGCCCCGCAATCATGGTGCCTTCAATCACCGAGTGCGGGTCCTCTCGGAAGATCACGTGGTCCTTGCACGTCCCCGGCTCGGACTCGTCACCATTCACCAGCACATACTTCGGCTTGGGCGAAGTCTTTGGCACAAACGACCACTTCATGCCGGTCGGAAAACCCGCGCCCCCGCGTCCCCGCAGCCCGCTCGACTTCATGGTGTTGATGATCCACGCGGACATCTCGTCGCCCTGCGCAATCGCCTTCCGCACGGCCGCATAGCCGTCCAGCTCGACGTACCTGTCGATGTTGGCAGCGCCCTGGCCAAATCTTCGGCTTAGCACCTTCACTTCGTCGGGATGGGAGACAAGACGCGGCATAGTTCTTTCTTGCGATCTGGTGGATTACCCCTGATTATAAAGGCGCGGATGAATTTGCTCCGCTCCGGCTATGAAAGACGAGATCTTCGGCACGATGCCTGCCGAATTCCGTTCGATGACGATTGAGCCGCCTGTGGTTCGCCTGCCCGACGGGCATGTGCGCGTGTACCGCAGCGGTGCGCGATTCCCGAATACCTGCCCGCGCTGCGGGCGCTCGCCTGCCGAGACCGAGGTCAAACTCGGGTTCATGAAGTTAAAGCTGGCCAGCTTCACGCGCAATCGTTCCATCAAAGTGCCCTTCTGCTCGCGCTGCGGTAGGACGCTGAAGACGGCACGAGTTATCTCTGCGATCCTCGGCGCTCTGGCGGTGGCCGCAGCGGAGTCGCTGATCTCTAACCGCAACCTGCTTCCGAAAATCCCGCCCGGCTTCGCGGCGATGATAGCGGCGGCGGTGGCCGCCGCGGTCGTGGGCGCGCTCTTTGAATGGGCGCCAAACGTGTTCGTCCGAGCGGGCGTTGAAGTGGTTGGCATGGGCAAAGACTTCACCGATCTTGCCTTCGACGACCAGATGTACGCGGAAAGGTTCGTCGAATTGAATCGTCCCTCGTTCAGCACGGCTACTTCGCGTCCTTCTGGGCGTCGCTGGAGCCCGGGGTCGGAGGGATCTGCCCAGCCGAGTACTGGTCGAGGATTTCGTCCACCTTGGCGGGTGTCAATTCGTCGTGAAAATCGTAGTTGACCTGCATCGCCGGTGCCCAGCAGCACGCCCCGATGCACTCTACTTCCTCAAGCGAAAACTTCCCGTCCGGCGTCACCTGCTTGTGCCCGATTCCCAGCTTCGCCTTGCAGTGGTCCAGAATCTCGTACCCACCCCGCAACATGCAACTGATGTTGGTACAAACCTGAATGTTGTACTTGCCCGCCGGCTTGGTCCGCAGCATCGAGTAGTAGCTCAGCACCGACCGCACATCCAAATCGAACAAATCCAGTCGCTTGGCAATCTCCTGGATCACCCCTTCCGAGATGTAGCCCACCTCATCCTGCGCATACAGCAGCATCGGAATCAGCGCCGACCGCTTCAGCGGGTAAATCGTCACCAGCTTGTCGAAGCGCGCCGCCAGCTCCGGCGAAAAAATCGAATTGGTCACTCCCGCCATTTCGTTTCCTTACTTCCTGCTCAAACAATTCCTGGTCAAATCAATAAAGCTTGTCATCCTGAGCGAAGTCCCAAAGGGACGAAGTCAAAGGACCTGCCACGAGCCTGAAGAACCGTTTACGTTTCGATCGTTCCGCCCCTTGGTCCTCATCGCCTATGCCATCAACTCCCTGGTAACCCGCTCCGCCGCAAAATCCATCTCATCCATCTTACCGTCCAACATCACCGTTCCATCCTCATTCAACCCAAACGAAACCTTGCTCCCGCTACTCGCTTCCATCCCGCTATGCGTAAACCGAGCCCACTTGGCATCGACCCGCACCACAATCAAATCCTCGCCAAACTCAATCACCGCAAACCACCGCTGTTCAACCCATGAGCCGCCGCATAAGACCGCAGCATCGAAGCCCAGGAAATCCAAAGCTCGCGACGGACTTTTTCGCCAATCATCATGTCCAACCGGTTGCAATCGTCCAAACCTGGTCCAGGCACTCTCTCAAGCTCGGCCTTGGTCGTTCATCCACTCCAACTTCCTTCCCCATTGGCTCGATAAATCTGGTCGCCTTTCTGCCGCATGAACGCGGACAAAACCTTCCTTGTCCGGTGCATCCACCCAAAGCTGTATCGGGTGCATCCAGATACTCCGAACCACATCCCCTCGGTAATCCTCATCGAAACGCCGATCATGCTCCCGTGCCCAATCCTTCAGAATCGGATCAATAGCGTGATAATCGGGCTCCTCATACATCCCTGTCCATTGCCTACCGATCGATCTCCCCCAGCACAATATCAATTGACCCGATTACCGCAACCACATCCGCGAGCAGTCGACCTTTGCACATCGTCTCCAGCGCCTGAAGCGTCGCAAAACTCGGATTCCGCATATGCACCCGATAAGGCTTAGCTGTCCCATCCGAGACGACGTAATACCCCATCTCGCCCCGCGGGCTCTCGACCGCCTGGTACACCTCGCCCGCCGGCACCGCAAAACCCTCGGTCACAATCTTGAAGTGATGGATCAACGACTCCATCTGCGTCTTCATCTGCTCGCGATCCGGCAGCACCACCTTCGGCGCATCGGCGTGGATGTGCCCGGTTGCGGGCAGGTTCTTTAGCATGTCCATCGCCTGCTGGCAGATCTTCACCGACTCGCGCATTTCCAGCAGTCGAACCGTGTACCGCGCCCAAACATCGCCCACCGTTGAGGTCGGCACAGCAAACTTGAACTTCTCGTAACTCGAATACGGCATGTCCCGCCGCAGATCCCAATCCACCCCGCTCGCCCTTAACGGCGGTCCCGTCACGCCCAGCGCAACCGCATCCGCGGCCGAGAGCGTTCCCACTCCCTGCAGGCGGCCGATCCAGATCGGGTTTCCGGTCAGCAGCCCCTCATACTGGTCGATGCGTCCCGGCATGATGTCCAGCAGGTGCTGCACCGACTCGAAGAACCCGATGGGCGGCTCCAGCGCCAGCCCGCCAATGCGGAAGTAGCTGGTCATCATCCGCTGCCCGGACACCGCCTCATAGATGCGCAGAATCTCTTCCCGTTCCCGCCAGCAGTAGAGGAACATCGTCAGCGCACCGATATCCATCGCATGCGTGCCGAGCCACACCAGGTGGCTCTGAATCCGCGTCAACTCGTTCAGCAGCACGCGCAAAATCTGCGCTCGCTCCGGAATCTCCAGTTCCAGCAGCTTTTCCACCGCCAGGCAATACGCCAGGTTGTTGGTCATCGGACACAGATAGTCGATGCGGTCGGTCAGCGGAATCACTTGGCTGTAGAACTTCGCCTCGCAGGTCTTCTCGATCCCCGTGTGCAGGTAGCCGATGTCGGGCGCCAGCGCCACAATCGCCTCGCCATCGATCTCGAGCACCAGCCGCAGCACGCCATGCGTCGACGGATGCTGCGGGCCCATGTTCAGCACCATGGTGTGATCGCCGGTGCCTGCGTTGCCATGCAGCTTCGCATTGGCAACTACGTCCTCAATCCCCGGCGTAATCATATCTGGTGCAGCGATAGGTGCCATAAGTCTCTGCCTCTGCTCTTACCTGGTTCCTGGTTCCGCGCCCCTGGAACTCTGTTTTACCGGTAGCCTTCCACCGGATAGTCCTTGCGCAGGGGATGGCCCTCCCAGTTTTCAGGCATCATGATGCGGGTCAGCCGCGGATGCCCGTGGAACGTAACGCCGAACAGGTCAAAGACCTCGCGCTCATAAAAGTTCGCCGAAGGCCACACCGGCGTAATCGAATCAATCGCCAAGTCCGCGGAATCCAGCCGCACCGCCAGCCGCACCCGTTCCTTCAGACTATGCGAAACAATGTGATACGAAAGCTGGATGCGCGGTTCCTGCGGATACCAGTCGACGGCGGTCAGGTCCTCAAAGAAGTTGTAGCCAGCCGCCTTCACTGTCTGGCACGCGGCCACAACCGACTCCTTCGCCACCGTAATCGTCAGCTCGTTGCGGTCGAACTTCGCATCGGTGGCGAGATCGGCCAGTGCTTTGACGGCCGCATTGTCAGGCATCGCCTCGAACACGGCGCTCTTGCCCAGCAGGGCGGGCATAGGCGCGGCCATTACAAGTCACCTTTGTCTTCGGCCCAGGTCAGGATGCCCTTTTTCCACACGTAAAACAGCCCCACCCCGACAAAGCCGATGTAAACCAGCATCTCCCAGAAACCGAACATCTTCGCCCCGGTGATTCCTGGCAGTCGGCGGAAGATCACCGCCCATGGCAGCATGAAGACCGCCTCCACATCGAAGAGGATAAACAGCATCGCCACCATATAGAAGCGCACCGAAAATCGGCCGCGCGCGTCGCCCACAGGGTCCATGCCGCACTCGTAGGCGCCCAGTTTGGTGCGCGAGTTCTTGTGTTTGCCAACGAAGAACGAAGCGCACACCATGCCCGCGGCAAGGCCCAGCGCAGCCAGTATCTGCAGCGCCAGCGGGAGGTAGTTCCAGATATAGGGGTAGCTCGTCATGGGCATCTTTGACTCTAGAAGTGACTCCGTCAAGTGTCAAGCAAACCGCCTAATCGCACACAACTCACGTGACGGCGATCACCAGGAAGCATAGAGAGTTGTTTACCAGCAAACAGTTGTCATTCTGAGCCATCGGCGAAGAATCCCCGTAGTTAGCCAGCCGATACTCTCCCCCGGAGACAGCGAAGTCCACCAACTCGTTACCCTGCCGCAGCCGTCAACATCGCCTCTACCTTTCGGTCGAGATCGACTGCAACCTGCGATGCCGCCGCGTTCTCATACGATGCCAGGAAACTGGCCATCCTGTCGTACGAAAGGTGAACGCCGTCCGCGCGCTCGTCGATCAGAATGGTTACGGGAGCGTACGAAGCCGTATCCGGAACGTGCTCTGCCATGCGCCGCATAATCAGTGGATTCCCAACCAGCATCCGGATGCTCCGCGGCGTGTTGCCTGGGCGCCCTTTGGCCAGGTAAGATCCCATGTCCAGACGCATGAACTCCATCAAGCCGGTTGGCCCCACCAGCTTCTCAATCACGGCTTCCATCTCCGCATAGGTATTGGCGGTGGCAATATCGCGGTGCATCTGGGGCAGATTCGGATGGCCGATGGCGGCGTCGATCGCGGTGAGAACGTCATCGAGTGAATTGGCTGAGACCACGCGGAAACGTTGGACGACTATCTGGCCGACTGGCATTCCGACTCCTTTGCGGTGGAATCTACCGCAACAATCTGATGTACCAATCGACAATTGGATTCCCGAAGAGCGCGGCGGCGAGACCACCGGCGGCGAGGAAGCTGCCGAGGGGGAGCTTCGACTCAGCGCCCGCCTTCCCACGGACGACCAGGGCAATTCCATAGAGGCTGGCAACGAGGACCCCCACAAACAACGCCACGAGCGACTGGCCGAAGCCGAGAAAGGCGGCGATCATCGCCAGCAGCTTCACATCCCCCAGCCCCATCCCATCGCGCTTCCGCACCGCTTTGTATAGCCAGCGTACTGCCAGCAATAGCAGGGCCGCTCCAGCAATCGCCGCCACGCGCTCCAGCACCAGCGCCTCTGTCCCTGTCATAAACACGTTCCCTTGCGCCTGAAAACTGCCCGGGCTCGACAACCGAAGCTGGTGCACCGGATTCAGAACGATGTCGCCTTCTCCAGGTTTGAGAAAGAACGCCTGCACGCAAACCAGCAGGAAACCGATTCCAATCCCCGGCAGCGTAAACGCATCCGGCAGCCGCATCGTGCGCCAATCCATCACCATCAGCCCGATCAGCAGAAACCCTAGGATGGCAAACCCAATCACCTCGGGAGAATTGGACATTCCCTCATGAACACTTCGGTGCGCACTGCCGTAGGCATGATTGGAGACGATCCACGCCGCCCAAAGCCTTCCAGCCGCCAGGGCAAACCATACCCCCACCGCTAACTCCACCACGGGATAGCCGCGAAGAGATCCCCGCCCCACAATCCCGGCACCGACCCCGAAGCACCAGCCAACTCAGCACCGGCAGATTGTCATACCACCGTACCGTATGCCCGCACGTCATGCAGTGCGATCGCGGTTGCACCACCGACTCATGCTTCGGCAACCGCACAATGCACACGTTCAAAAAGCTGCCGAAATGCAGCCCCAGGATGAATCCAAGCAACTCAAAGAGAAAAGGCGAAGGCACGCCTGAAGTATACGGGCGTTGGCACGGCTTTTTCCTGCCTCGATTCAGTCCTTCTCTTGGTCGGCACGGAATCTCTTATGCGACCATCGGGAGCACCGACGCGAAGCCCAATACGCGTCACGAAGTGACGCCTAGAAGTCCACGTGCATGCGCACCGACTCCACCAGCACCGGTCCGCGGGACTGGTTGTATCCCGGATGTTCAATGAATTGGCCGTCCAGTGCGTAATAAACCCCACGCCACGTGTGCAGGTTGTAGTAGCCCTCCAGAATATCCTCGCGTGCGTAGTCCAGGTTACCGTCGCCGAGCAGGAATCCGAGGCCTCCCATCTTCAGATACGCCTGGTGGTCGCGCTTGATCGCGTTGGACACAAACGTCAGCCCAATCTTGTCGTTCGGCCGTCGCCACTGCCTGCCGGCGAAGTCGCCGCCCACTGCAATCGTCTGGTCCACCTCGGTATACGCGAAACTCTCGTGCTGCCCCTCGTTCCACCCGAAGCGGCCGTAGAGGCGAAGATTGTCGCTGACCTCCTGTTCCACGTTCATCCCCACGCCGAATTTGACCGTGTTCTGCAGCGGGTGCGCCGTAATATCCGGTGTTGGCGTCACGCCCTCAAGAAATTTGATGTTCTGCTGCCGGTAGTCGCCCATGTTGGCGTGATTCACAAATCCCAGCATCCGCACCACGCCTTTGTGCGCGGAGAGTGCGGGCACAAAGAACGCCGGTCCGTGGGGCAGTTCTAACTCGAAATTCTGCCCATTGGCGCGCCGCAGTTCGTACTGCAGGTCTTCGCCATTGGCCACCACGGGCATCAGTCCCAATGCATACCGGGCGGTAAACGCGGGATCGACGTACTCAGCGACCAAAGCGTCGGTGTACCCGCGCGTGTTGGCTGCGTAGTCCCATGCGCCGTTGTTGTCCACCGTCCAGTTCATGAACTGCAGGTGCGAGTCGCTCCCCACGGAGTTAATGTCGAGGTAGTCAGGTAGACCCATGCGTCCGGCGAACAGTTCAATCCGCCGTTCGGGCAGCTTCGTCGCCAGCGAGAAGGGTCCCCTGTCCGCATCCACCAGCTTGTCCGAAAGGCCAATCACCTGGTGCAATTCGTAGCGAGCAATGTACGGCGGCTTGCCCAGGTTGGGGTTGCGTACGACGTCCAGGTTGGTTGCCCCAGCCAGGCCAAGCGCCTCAGAGATGCCGCGCCCGTCGGCGATTTCGATGTCGAAGATCCCATCGGTCGCGAACTTCGGGCTGCGGCTCAACTGGTAGGCGAAGTAGGTGGTGCCCAGCATGGAAGTCTTGTACTCCCCGCGCGATAGCAGACTGTTCGTCCCTTCGTACGGCGAGTGGAATGGCCCATGTGCCTGAAAGATGATGTTCGCCTGCCCGGCAAGGAAGTAGCGGGTGCTGTCCGGATGCGGGAACATCGTCAGCACCGAGCCCTCTTGCGCCTCGGCGGCTGCTTCCGCGATCGGCGCCTCCGGCTTGGGAGCGTCGACAAGGTCGGCCAGGATCGTCTGGGCGGCGGCGTGACCGGCGAATCCCAGGGCCAACACAGCCAGGAGCAACGGCAACAGGCCGATTGCCTGTCGTCCGCGGGGCGATAGGGAAGCGGGCATCCAGCCGCCATTGTGCCCTTGCCGTGTGAATGGAGTGCAAACAACCATGCCGAAGGCGCCATCCTTGCAGAGATTGCGGGGAGCACTTTCTTCGTGCTCGCTGGCTCATAGTATACCCCGGTAGGATATAAATAGCAGGTGAAAAGAAAGGACAAAATTGCGTCGTCGGGGAAGCATTTCGTTGCGGAGAAGATGCCTCGCCGGCCCGCGCAATGCGTCGAAGTCCGATTCTCTTGACCCCACTCGCGCTCTCCGGTACGCTGCATCTACACGGGAAAGGAGGATGGTCCAGCCTATGAAAATTGACAGTAGTAGTTGCAAAACGGTACGTGAGGTGACTGAGGCTTAGAGCCGTCCTGCTCTTGGCTAACTTGTCGGCGTTCTCGAAGTTCCGCGCCGAGGCCCGTCCAAAGAAAGGACGCCTCAGGTCAATCTCAACAGATCACCGCCGCAAAGCCCGCGCCCACCGGTGCGGGCTTTGTGTTTCTGACCTGCTTTTCTGACAACTGAGAACTGCAACTGTAAACTTCCTTTATGGAACCTCTCGTCATTGCCGGTCGCGCCTTTCAGTCGCGCCTCATCGTTGGAACAGGGAAGTACAAGGATGGGCCGCAGACCCAGGCGGCGATCGAAGCCTCCGGCGCGGAGATGGTGACTGTCGCCGTGCGCCGCGTCAACCTGGACCGCTCGCGCGAGTCGCTGCTCGACTTCCTCGATCCGCAGCGCTACTTTCTGTTGCCCAATACCGCCGGCTGCTTCACCGCCGACGAAGCGATCCGCGCGGCGCGTCTGGGTCGCGAGGTCGGGCTTGTCCGACTGGGTCAAGATTGAGGTCATCGGCGACAAGGCCACGCTCTACCCGACATCCAGGCCACGCTCGAAGCCACCCGCGTGCTGGTGAAGGAGGGCTTCACCGTTCTGCCTTACACGTCGGACGACATCGTCTACGCAAGCGGCTGATCGACGCCGGAGCGGCAGCGGTGATGCCTCTGGGCGCGCCAATCGGCAGCGGCCTGGGCCTGCGAACACGGCCAACCTGCGCATCCTGCGCGAAATGATCACCGAGGTCCCGCTGATCGTGGATGCCGGCGTGGGCACCGCCAGCGACGCGACGCTGGCCATGGAACTGGGCTTCGACGGCGTGTTGATGAATACCGCCATCGCCGAAGCACACGACCCGATCCTGATGGCCGAGGCCATGCAGCATGGCGTCCTCGCCGGCCGCCAGGCCTATCTCGCCGGCCGCATGCCGCGACGGCTGTACGCGACCGCCAGCTCGCCGCTGGAAGGAATCTCAGTTCCGACGCGTGGTTCGGCCTCTGAACCTCCAACCTGCTCGTGCGCTATCGCGTGTCTGCGCAACTCCCGGTTTACACTTCCCCCATGCGGGTCTTTGGCATCGACTGCGGCACGAGTTCACCGGCTACGGTGTGGTCGAGATGGACCACGCCGCCCGCATCCGCGGCTCACCCACTGCGCCGCCGGAACCATCCGCCTGAACAAGAAGGAAAAGACGCCGCAGCGCTGGCCCAGGTCTATGCCGAGTTGACCGCCCTGATGACCCTCCATGCGCCGGACTGCGTCGCCATCGAAGAAGTCTTCTTCTCCGCCAATGCCAAGTCGGCGCTCAAGCTCGGCCAGGTGCGTGGAGTGGCCATGCTGGCCGCCGCCACCTGCAACCTTCCCGTATCCGAGTACTCGCCGCTC
This sequence comes from uncultured Acidobacteriaceae bacterium, assembly GCA_963787905.1. Taxonomy (GTDB): domain Bacteria; phylum Acidobacteriota; class Terriglobia; order Terriglobales; family Acidobacteriaceae; genus Edaphobacter. The sequence goes on from CAWBFL010000006.1 coordinate 11,733, forward strand.
ACCATCAAGTCTTCCGTCACCGGCTACGGCCTCGCCGCGAAGGAGCAGGTGCAGTTCATGGTGACCCGGCTGCTGGCGCTGGACTGCGCGCCGGAATCGCCCGACGCCGCCGACGCGCTCGCCATCGCCATCTGCCACATCCACACTGCGCAGACGCTGCTGCTGCAGGGAGCGGGCCGGTGAC
>CAWBFL010000007.1:0-11277 GCA_963787905.1 uncultured Acidobacteriaceae bacterium
CGGGAGAAGGATCGAGGTCTGAGTTCGGAGGCGCGAGGCCTGGGTGCGGGCACTCGCGGGGGTGGCTTCTTCGGGCCGGAGTCGGGCCTCACGCTGGTCGAACTGATCATTACGGTCGCGATTGTGGGCATCCTGGCAACCATGGCGGTGCCGGTGGCGCGCTTCCAGGTAAAGCGCGAGAAGGAACGCAGTCGCGCTACGATCTGTGGGAGATGCGGGATGCGATCGACCGCTACAAGGACGCGGCCGACCGCGGCGGGATCCAGATCAAGGCAGACAGCATGGGCTATCCGCCCGATTTGCAGACGCTGGTGGACGGGGTGGACGTGCAGACCAAGAAGGTGCGGTTTCTGCGCGAGATTCCAATCGACCCGATGACCAAGTCGACGGACTGGGGCCTGCGCTCGAACCAGGACGATCCGGATTCGGACGGCTGGGGCGGGCAGAACGTGTTTGATGTTCACTCCAAGAGCGACGGCACGGCCATCGACGGAACGAAGTACGACACATGGTAGACAGGTTCAAGGTGCGAGGTTCGAGGTTCGCGGCGCCCGGCCCCCGCGATGGGACGGCTCGGGAGATACGCTTGCGCAGCCTTGACCGGCCTGCCGCGGACGCCATGGAGGCCGGGTTTACCCTGCTGGAGCTGATGATCGTGATGATTATCATTGCGACCCTGGCGGCCATGGCGATCCCGGCCTACACGCATAACGTGGTGGCGGCCAAGGAAGCCGTGCTGCGGGCGGACCTGCGGGTCATGCGGGACGCGATCGGCTCCTACACGGTGGACAAGGAGAAGGCTCCGCAGTCGCTGGACGACCTGGTGACCGCGGGCTACCTGCGGGCGATTCCCAAGGACCCGATTACGGGACGGACGGATACGTGGGTCACAGCGCAGTCGGATGTTCTGTCGACGGTGGACCAGACGGATTCGGGGGGCATCGACGACGTGCACTCGGGGGCGCAGCAGACCGCGATGGATGGGACTTCGTATAACTCCTGGTGAGTGTCCGCGATGATTTCGCGGGACTTACCTGCACCCGTAAACGCGTGCCGTCCGGCAGGTTCCGGCGCCGAAGAAGCGAATTCCATGCAGCGCGCTGCGCGGCGGCGGTGGGGCGGCTGGCGCGACGGGCAAGCACTGGTAATTGGTAACCGGAAAGGCGCATACTGCGTCTAACGATGTGCTGAGCTGCGCCTGCGTCGAGGGCGCGGCCCATCCGGAGAGAGACGATGCGGGATCGAAATCAGTTCGGCTTGGCCGCTCTGCTTGGCGTCGCTGCGCTGGCTCTGGCGACGTGCGCTTATGCTCAGCAATCCACCCCCGCGCCGGCGTCGACCGCCACGCCTCCGCCGGCCAGCGCGCAGCCTGCGAGCACGCCGTCCCAGAGCGCTCCGGCGGGGAACCAGGGTTCGGGCGCCAGTAGCTCCGACCGGCCGCAGTTCGGCGTACCGAATGACACGACTTCGAGCACTCCGCCGTCAACCAATCCGCCGGCCAGCGGGAGTGCGGATAAGTCGGGCACCGATCAGGCGGGCGGGGACAAGGGCAGTTCGAGCGACACCAAGAAGGATGCCAAGGCGGACGACAAGACCGCCACGGCGAAGACCGACGCGCTGCCGTCTCCGGGCGAGGCGCTGGACCCGCACATCAAAAAGGGCAGCGAGGACGATGTGGATGCGGTGGGAACGCGCTGCATCGGCTGCCGCGGGATTCGGCAACTGGTACTCGGTGAACGGCGAGATCGGGATGGGCAAGCAGTACTCGATGGAGATCGAGAAGTCGGCGCACATGGTGACCGATCCGGTGATTACGGAGTATGTGAACCGGATCGGGCAGAACATCGTGAAGAACTCCGACTGCAAGGTGCCGTTCACAATCAAGGTGATCGACTCGGACGAGATTAACGCGATGGCGCTGCCGGGCGGGTTCTTCTATGTGAACTCGGGGCTGATTATGGCCGCGGACGAAGAGGCGGAGCTGGCGGGCGTGATGGCGCACGAGACCGCGCACGTATGCGCGCACCACGCGGCGCGCGAGCTGACGCGGATGAACTACGCGGAGTTTGCATCGATTCCGCTGATGATTGTGACCTACGGATCGTGGACCGGGTACGGCATCTACGAGGCGTCGCAGCTGGCGATTCCGATGAGCTTCCTGGAGTTCTCGCGCGAGTTCGAGGCGGAGGCGGACTACCTGGGACTGCAGTACATGTACAAGGCGGGGTACGATCCGCAGGCGTTTATCCAGTTCTTCGAGAAGATTGACGCGCTGGAGAAGCACAAGCCCGGCGCGATCGCCAAGGTGTTTGCCGACCACCCGCAGACGCCGGACCGGATTGCGCACTCGGAAGAAGAGATTGCGACGATCATGCCGCCGCAGCCGGACTATATGGTGACGACCAGCGAGTTCGACGACATCAAGGCGCGGCTGGCGCGGATTGAGAACAAGCGCAAGCTGAACGACAAGGACAACGGCAACAAGCCGACGCTGCGGCGGGTGGGTGGAACCAATAACGACCCGAACAACCCGGCGAACTCGGACGACGACCGGCCGACGCTGGGACGGCGCAACTAGGCGTTCACCCACCTCATTCGTCCTACGCGTGGTCCGTCCGTTGGTCGGTACCCAATTGTGTTTGCGACCGCCGAGAACTCCCCCGCGGAGCCCAACACGCGTCACGCAGTGACTTAGAATAGGGAAATGCATACGCAGAAGACGGGCTACACCGACACCCACGCGGCCGCGGGCCTCGACACCAAATTTCCTTCCATTGACACCTGGGCGAACCAGTTTCCGGCGTACGAGATTCTGGTCGACGATCCGGAGTTTACCTCGGTATGCCCGAAGACGGGGCTGCCCGACTTCGGGCGGATCACCATCCGGTACATGCCGCGCGAGCAATGCATGGAGCTGAAGAGCCTGAAAGAGTATCTGTTCACGTACCGGAACCTGGGGATCTTCCAGGAGAACATCGTGAACCAGATTCTGGAGGATGTGGTGAAGTCGTGCGACCCGGTATGGGCGAAGGTGGTCGGGGATTTTCGGCCGCGCGGCGGGATTTCGACGGTGGTGGAAGCCACCTGGCCGCGGCCGGTGGTGAAGTAGCTCAAGCCACCATGGCGGCGGTGAGCCGGACGCCGAGGGCGCGCAGAACTTTGAGGACGGTTCCCAGTTCGGGATTGCCGGTGTCGCTGAGGGCGCGATAGAGGGCTTCGCGGGTGATGCCGGTTTCACGCGCGAGTTGGGCGATGCCGCCGCGGGCCTTGGCAACAATTCCCAGAGCCTGCGCAATTTCGCTGGGGTCATCGCTTTCAAGTGCCTCGGTGAGAAAGGCGGCAATGGTCTCGACGTCGCTGAGGTATTCCGCTGCGTCGAATGGCTTAATCTTCAGTGCCATGGCTGTATGTCTCCTTCCTGTAGGTCCTGGGCAAGCTTTCTCGCCTGCCAGATGTCCTGTTCTTGCGTACTCTTGTCTCCGCCGTAGAGGAGCACGACAATCGCTGTTCCGCGGTGAGTACAGTAGACGCGATATCCCGGGCCGAAGGGGATTCGCAATTCGAAGACTCCACCGCCCACGCTCTTTGAGTATCCTGGGTTTCCACGCGCCAACCGCAGGATACGGGCAACTAGCTTCGCTCTTCCTGTCCGATCGCGCAGGTTGAGCAATCAATCCTCGAACAATTTCGACTACCAAACTTGCGGCAACGCCCTACCTCTATCCTGCAAGTGTAACCCATAAGTTACAGACGTGAGAATTGATTCTTGCTGGAGAAGTGCGGAGGACATTGTCCTGCTATGCTCGGCGAGATGGCTGGCGCAGAGGCAGAACAAGCTGGGCGTAGAATTCGCGTGCCGTCGCTGGCGGGGGCGACCACGGCGCTGGTGCTGCTGACGGCGCTGAACTTTGTGAACTACATCGACCGCTACATTCTGCCCGGGGTGCAGGAGCAGGTAAAGGGCGAGTTCCACGTGAGCGACGCGCAGATCGGGTCGCTCACTTTTTACTTTTTTTTCACCTACATGTTTGCGGCGCCGCTGACCGGGTGGCTGGGCGACCGGCTGGCGCGCAAGCCGCTGATTATCGGGTGCGCGCTGCTGATCAGCGGGATCAACGTGCTGACCGGCACGGTACACGAATTTGGCTCGCTGCTGCTAAGGCATGCGGTGCTGGGGATCGGCGAGGCGAGCCTGGGGATTTATGCGCCGGCGCTGCTGGCGGATTTTTATCCCGAGGAGCAGCGCAACCGGGTGCTGACGATTTTTTACACGGCGATCCCGGTGGGCGCGGCGCTGGGATATCTGATTGGCGAGATGGTGGGGGCGCGATGGGGATGGAGGATGCCGTTCTATGTCTCGGCGGCGCCCGGGCTGCTGATTGCGGTGCTGATCTGGATCTGGCTGCGGGAGCCGGAGCGCGGCGCGTCGGATACGGGAACGAATCGCGAGCTGGATGAGACGATCAGCGCCGAGATCCAGGGGATTCGGAATCCGTTCGAGCGGCTGGTGGATGTGGGCAGAATGGTGTGGCGGACGCTGGGACGGAATCCACCGTACCTGTATGCGACGCTTGGCATGGCGGCGATTACGTTTTCGCTGGGCGGAATTTCGGCATGGATGCCAAGCTTCCTGCAGCGGTCGGGGTTTTCGCCGAATACGGTGGGGCTGACGTTGGGAGGAATTACCGCGGCGACGGGCTTGGGCGGCACGGCGATCGGCGGCTGGCTGGCGCAGATCTGGCTGCGGACCAACCATCGCGCGCTTTACTTGATTTCCGCGTGGTCGGCTCTGCTGACGGTGCCCTTCGGTGTGGTGTGCTTCTTTGGACCGCGGGCGACCATGCTGCCGGCGCTGGGACTGGCGATGTTCTGCATCTTTCTGGGAACCGGGCCGCTGAATGCGGCCATTGTGAATGCAGTTCCGGCAGCGGTGCGGGCGACGGCGATTGCGATGGAACTGTTTCTGATCCACGCGCTGGGCGACACGCCTTCGCCGCGGCTGATCGGGATGGTGAGCGACCGCTCGACGCTGGCGACCGGGCTGGGGCTGACGCTGGTGACGATGGTGATTGCGACGGTGCTGCTGTTTCTGGGGGCGCGGTCGGCGCCGGCGGCGGAGATCGCGGGCCAGTAGCCACCGCCGCGGATGGCGCCGTTGTTGGCATTGTCCAATGGCTGCGGGGATTTTCCAGGCTGGTGAAAGCGAGGTGCTGCGTTCCGGGATGCAGGCTTTCCGCGGCGAGCGCGGAGGTGAGAGTCTAGGTGTTGATGCACCCCCTGCACCTCGCGCTCGTAGTTGTGGCCTGGATGGTTGCGCTGGCTTGGCTGTTGAAGCTGGTGGAGGCGGCGCGCGGGCTTGGCCGCGTGGCGAATCTGGCCAACCCAGAGTTGGACCGCAGCCCGGCGGGAGACCCGGCGGTGACGGTGGTGGTGCCGGCGCGGAACGAGGCGGCCGGCGTGGGCGCGTGCGTCGAATCCTTGCTGCGGCAGGACTACGCTAAGCTGAGGATCATTGCAGTGGACGACCGGTCGACCGATGCGACCGGGGCGATCCTGGATACGCTGGCGCGGGAGCATGGCGGACGGCTGGCGGTGCTGCACGTCGCGTCGTTGCCGGCAGGCTGGCTGGGCAAGACCCACGCGATGGCGCTGGCGGCTCGGCAAGCGATGGCCGATCACGAGCCGGAATTCCTGCTGTTTACCGATGCGGACGTGGTCTTCCGGGACGATGCAATCCGTCGGGCGCTGGCCCAGGCGGTGGCGACCGGGGCGGACCACTTTGTAACCATGCCGACAACAATTCGGAAGACGGCGGGCGAAGGAATGCTGCTGGCGTATCTGCAGGTGATGGCGCTGTGGGCGGTGCGGGTATGGCGCGTGGACGACGAAGACTCGGTGGGCGATGCAATTGGCGTGGGCGCGTTCAACCTGATGCGGACGGCGGCATACCGCGAATTGGGCGGATTTGAGGCGATGCCGATGGAGATCCTCGAAGACCTGACGCTGGGGCGCAGGGTGAAGCGCGCGCGCATGCGGCAGCGTGTGGCCACGGCGCCGGGGATGGTGTGCGTTCACTGGGCTGCGGGAGCGGCGGGAATCCTCAACGGGATGACCAAGAATATCTTCGCGGTGTTCCGCTTTCGTTCCGTGCTGCTGTTGGCGGCCGCTGGTGCGATTGCGCTGGGATGCATCGGGCCGATGGTGTTTCTGGTGTTGCCGGGTACGCGCGCGGCGGGGGTGGTGGCGCTGGGGTCGGTGGTCGGACTCTATCGGCTGCTGAGCCGCACCAATGGGATTCCGGCGCGGTATGCGGCACTGTTTCCAGTGGCGGCCGGGTTGGTCGTGTTTGCCATGCTGCGATCGATGCTGCTCGCAGTGGGCCGGGGCGGAGTTACGTGGAGGGGAACTTTCTATTCGCTGGCAGAGCTGCGCAGGCATGCGAATGGGAACGACTCTGGCGGGACCTAGCTGGGTCGGACGGACAACAGAGGGTTGGTTGTGGCGCATCTGAGAGCTGTAACCTCCACTTCGGTTGGCTGGGATATTATGGGACAGAGATTCGAACTGATCTGTGGCGAATTGTCCAAAGGACCACGAGACCTCTGCAACTAAATAGCGGGGTTGATTCGTCAATCTCCAGTAGGCACGAGCTGCGCAGGGAGGGTCCCTGGCTTGCAGGCTTGGACAGGAGAATGCATTGCAATCCGATTCAAATCAGCATCCTCAGACCGGCATTGGTCCCGAACCCCACGATTCCTCCATGACTGACCCAGAAAGGCCCCCGCACAAAGGCGTTCGCGCCTTGGTCTGGGTTGCGCTGCTGTTGTTTTTCGCGGCGGGATTCTTCCTGGTGCTGCACCAGCGGCAGCAGACGCAGACGGCTGCGACCGGGCGGCGGGGCGCGGCCACCGGCGCCATTGCGCTGAATGCGGTGACAGCGCAGAAGGGGGACATCGGAGTTTATCTGAACGCCATCGGCACGGTGACACCGGTGTACACGTCGCAGATTACGAGCCAGGTGAACGGGATTGTAACCGCCGTGCACTATACCGAAGGCCAGGTAGTGCAGAAAGGCGCGCCGCTGATCGATATCGACCCGCGCCCCTACCAGGCGACGCTGATGCAGTCGCAGGGGGTGCTGGAGCGGGATCAGGGACTGCTGGCGCAGGCGCAGATGGATCTGGCGCGCTACCAGGCGGCGTGGGCGCGGAACGCGATCCAGAAGCAGACGCTGGACGACCAGGAAAAGCTGGTCGAACAGGACCAAGGCACGGTCAAGAACGATCAGGGTACGGTGCAGTACGACCAGATCCAGGTGGAGTTCTGCCATATCGTCTCGCCGATTTCGGGGCGGGTCGGTTTGCGCCTGGTGGATCCGGGCAATGTGGTCTCGGCCAATGGAGGCACGGTGCTGGCGGTGGTTGCGCAGGTGCAGCCGATCACGGTGGTCTTCACCATTGCCGAGGATGATCTGGGACAGGTTTTGCCGCAACTGCGGAAACGGGCGAAGCTGACGGTGGATGCGCTGGATCGCGACGATCTCAAGAAGATTGCGTCGGGAACGCTGCTGACTTTGGACAACCAGATCGATACCACGACCGGAACGGTGAAGGCGCGGGCGCAGTTTGCCAACAAGGACTCGGCCTTGTTTCCCAACCAGTTTGTGAACACCCGGCTGCTGGTGAATACGTTGAAGGGCGCGACTCTGATTCCGACGGCGGCGGTGCAGCACAACGGGCAGACGGCGTTTGTGTATGTGCTGCAGAACGGCAAAGCCCACATGCAGACGATCACGGTGGGCGTGACCGAGGGCGAAACGGCCCAGGTGACGGGGATCGATCCCGGCGACGTGCTGGCGACCAGTGGCTTTGACAAGCTGCAGGAGGGGTCCGCGGTCACCATTACCACGGGTACCGGCGCGGGCGGCAGCGGCGATAGCTCTGCAGACGGCTCGGGAGGTCAAGGCAAAGGGCAAGGCAAAGGCAAAGGCAAAGGCGGAAACAAAGCTTCCGGCGGGAGCAGCGCCCCTTGAGTCCGTCTCGTCCTTTTATTCTCCGTCCGGTCGCGACATCGCTGCTGATGGCGGCGATCATGCTGGTGGGGATTGTCGCGTACACGCAGCTGCCGGTGTCGGCGTTGCCGCAGGTTGACTATCCGACCATTCAGATTCTGACGTTTTATCCCGGCGCCAGTCCGGACGTCATGGCGACGACGGTGACGGCGCCGCTGGAACGGCAGTGCGGCGAGCTGCAGGGACTGAGCCAGATGACCTCGACCAGTTCGGCGGGCAACTCGGTCATCGTGCTCCAGTTCAGCCTGACCCTGAACATCGACATTGCGGAAGAGGAAGTGCAGTCGGCGATCAATGCGTCGCAGAGCTTCCTGCCGGCAAACCTGCCGGCGCCGCCGATTTACTCCAAGACCAATCCGGCGGACGCGCCCGTGCTGACGCTGGCGATCACGTCGAACACGATTCCGCTGTCGCAGGTGGAAGACCTGGTGGACACGCGGCTGGCACCGAAGATCTCGCAGTTGAGCGGGGTGGGCCTGGTCAGCATCAGCGGCGGGCAAAAGCCGGCGGTGCGCATCCAGGCGAATCCGACGGCGCTGTCGTCGTACGGGATCGACCTGGAAAGTTTGCGTACGGCGGTGAGCAATGCCAGCGTGAACGCGGCCAAGGGCAACTTCGACGGGCCCCACCAGGACTTTCAGATCGACTCCAACGACCAACTGGAGACCAGCACGGATTACAAGCAGGTGGTGGTGGCGTTCCGCGATGGCGCGCCGGTGATGTTGCCCGACGTGGCCAACATCGTTGACGGCGTGGAGAACACCACCCAGGCGGCCTGGGTGGGCTTCTCGGGCGGCTCCAACGGGCCGACTCAGACGCCGGCGATCATTGTGAACGTGCAGCGCCAGCCCGGCGGGAACACTATCACCGTGGTGAAGAGCATCAAGCGGCTGCTGCCGCAGCTGGAAGCGAACCTGCCGCAGAGCGTGAAGGTGACCACGCTGACCGACCTGACGACGGCCATCCAGGCTTCGGTGAACGACGTGGAGTTTGAGCTGCTGCTGACGGTGGCGCTGGTTGTGATGGTGATGTTCCTGTTCCTGCGCAGCCTGTACGCGACCATCATTCCCAGCGTGGCGGTGCCGCTTTCGCTGGTGGGGACCTTCGGGGCGATGTACATGCTGGGCTACAGCCTGGACAACCTGTCGCTGATGGCGCTGACGATTTCGACCGGGTTCGTGGTGGACGACGCGATCGTGATGGTGGAGAACATCTCGCGCTACCTCGAAGAGGGCGACACGCCGATGCAGGCGGCGCTGAAGGGCGCAGAGCAGATCGGCTTCACCATTCTCTCGTTGACGGTGTCGCTGGTGGCGGTGCTGATTCCGCTGTTGTTCATGGGCGATGTGGTGGGGCGGCTGTTCCGCGAGTTTGCCGTGACGCTGGCGGTCACCATCATGATTTCGGCGATTGTGTCGCTTACCCTGACGCCGATGATGGCGTCACGCATTCTGAAGCACAATCCGGAGGCGCAGCAGGGACGGCTGTTCCGGGCATCGGAGCGTGCATTCGACGCGATGATTGCGTTCTACGGAAGAACGCTGAAGGTTGTGTTGCGCTACCAGACGGTCACGCTGTTGGTGGCGGTGGGGACTCTGGCGCTGACGGTCTTCCTGTACAACTACATTCCCAAGGGGTTCTTCCCGGTGCAGGACACGGGGGAGATCCAGGGCATCTCGCAGGCGCCGCAGACCATCGGTTCGAAGGGGATGGCGAAGAAGCAGCAGGAACTGGCGGACGTGATCCTGAAGGACCCTGCGGTGGAGAGTGTGTCGTCGTTTATCGGGGCGGACGGCACCAACACGACCACCAACAGCGGCAGAATGTCGATCAACCTGAAGCCGCTGGACGAACGCGACCTGAGCGCGGCCGATGTGATCCGGCGGCTGGAGCCGAACGTCGACAAGGTGGAAGGGATCACCCTGTACATGCAGCCGGTGCAGAACATCACGGTGGATGACCGGGTGAGCCGCACCCAGTACCAGTACACGCTGGAGGACCCGGACCAGAACGAGCTGAATCTGTGGACAGGCCAGTTCGTGGACAAGTTGAAAAACATCCAGGGGCTGGAGGATGTGGCGACCGACCAGCAGACGGGCGGGCTGGCGGTGTCGCTGGTGATTGACCGGGTGACCGCATCGCGGCTGGGCATCGCTCCGACGACCATCGACAACACGCTGTACGACGCGTTCGGACAGCGCCAGATCAACACCATGTATACGCAACTGAATCAGTACCATGTGATTCTGGAGGCGCAGCCGCAGTTTCAGTTGGATCCGGACAAGCTGAACCACATCTTCATCCAGGCGAACGCGGCGGCCGGCACGACCGGGGCGGGCGCGTCAACGTCGTCGGGCAACGGGTCGACTTCGGCCGGATCGAATGCGCTGACGGGAACCACCCTGTACACCCCGTCGGCGAACTCGCTGGCGCCGCCGGCACGCGTGATTACCGCCGGGACCAGCGGAGTGAATGCGGCGGGAGCGAGCAGTTCGACGCCAAGCAAGGCGATTCCACTGAGCGCGTTTTCGCACTTTGAGACGACCACCGAACCGCTTTCGATCACCCACCAGGGGCAGTTCCCGTCGATTACGGTGTCGTTCAACCTGGCGCCGAACGCGTCGCTGGGCAGCGCCATCTCGGATATCAACAAGCTGCAGAAGAGCATGAACATGCCGGCCAGCCTGCAGGCGTCCTTCCAGGGCACTGCGGCCTCGTTCGAGAATTCGCTGTCGAATGAACCGCTGCTGATCCTGGCGGCGCTGGTGACGGTGTACATCGTACTTGGCGTGCTCTACGAGAGCTTCATCCATCCGATTACCATTCTTTCCACGCTGCCCTCGGCGGGCGTGGGCGCCTTCCTGGCGCTGATTTTGTTCAAGCAGGATCTGAGCATCCAATCTCAAGATCAACCCTGCCACAAGAGCTGCCGATTTCGTCTTCCGTATCCCGTCCGATGCCAAGCCGTTCTCCATGCCGCAGTTCGACCTCCGGTCGAAGTTGGTGGCTGATGGCGCCATCGCCCCCGATTTCAAACTGTCCACCCCCTCGGGCAAGGATGTAAAGCTGTCGGATTTTGAAAAGGCCAACCGTCTGGTTTTGCTCGATTTCTGGTTTCGAGACTGCGAGCCCTGCCAACAAGAACTTGCTCACATGAGTCAGAACTACCAAAGCTCAAGAAGGAGGGCGTTGAAGTTCTTGCCGTC
>CAWBFL010000008.1:0-52065 GCA_963787905.1 uncultured Acidobacteriaceae bacterium
GTCGATCCGCGGCATGGTGGCCAAGGTGCCGCACCTGGTCCGGGTGGTCGAGTAATCGATTCAATCAATGCGAGTCGGAGGGCCTTCGGGCCGCCGGCGTTATAGCGAGGAAACACGAAATGGCAATCCGCAATCTCTCCAATCTGAAGGCGCCGAAGAAGGCGAACGAAAACAAGAAGCGTGTCGGCCGTGGTATGGGCTCGGGCATGGGCAAGACGTCCACCCGGGGCCACAAAGGTCAGGGCTCGCGCTCGGGCTCATCGCTGATGCGCGGCTTTGAAGGCGGCCAGATGCCGCTGCACCGCCGGCTGCCCAAGCGCGGCTTCAACAATATCTTCCGCACCGAATACACGGTGCTGGGCCTCGACCGAGTTGCCGAGATCCTCGCGAGTGCTCCGGGCACCGAATTCACGCTGGATACGATCATCTCGCTTGGCCTCTTGCGCAAGAAGGGCGGACTGGTCAAGGTCCTCAACAACGGCGAGTTGGCTGGGCCGGTGACGATTCATGCGCACAAGTTCTCGAAGACCGCGCAGGAAGCCATCGAGAAGGCGGGCGGCAAGGCAATCCTGATCGGGTAGCGGCGTCGCCGGTGCAATCCGCCTGCGCTTTCGGCTACGATGGAGTTTCACCCCTGTGAAGCGCGGCCCGCATGGGCGGCTTCCGAGCAACACCGAAGAGGTTCTGATGTTCGAGAAACTCGCCAATATTTTTCGCATTCCCGACCTGCGCAAGCGTGTCCTGTTCACACTCGGCATGCTGGCTGTCTATCGGCTGGGTGCGTTTATCCCCACTCCCGGCATCAATGCGGCCGCGCTGGAGCAGTACTTCAACCTGAACTCCGGTTCAGCGCTGGGCCTGGCCGACCTGTTTACCGGCGGCAACCTGCGCAAGCTCACGGTCTTCGCGCTGGGGATTATGCCGTACATTACGGCCTCCATCATCTTCCAGTTGCTGACCGTCATCTACGAGCCACTGGCGAAGCTGCAGAAGGAAGGCGAACTAGGCCGCCGCAAGATTACGCAGTGGACCCGCTACGTCACGGTTCTGTTGGGCGTCATCCAGTCCTTTGCCATTGCCATGACCCTTTCGGGCCAGGGGATGACGACGATTCCCCGCGGCGCGTTTGTTCCGCTGTGCGTCATCACGCTGACCGCCGGGACTGCCTTCATCATGTGGCTGGGCGAGCAGATTACCGAGCGCGGTGTCGGAAACGGCATGTCGCTGCTGATTTTTACCGGCATTGTGGTCGGTCTGCCGCGCGGCATCCACGATCTGTATGACAAGGCCGTCAACCAGGCATGGGGCTCGCTGACGCCGATCGCGATTGTGATTCTCGTGATTGCCATGATTGCGGTGGTGGCATTTATCGTATTCGTCGAGCGTTCCGAGCGACGCATTCCGGTGCAATACGCGAAGCGTATCGTCGGACGCAAGATGATGGGCGGTCAGTCCACGCATCTTCCGCTGCGCGTCAACTCCGGCGGCGTGATGCCGATCATCTTTGCCAGCTCAATCCTTTCTGCGCCGCTGCTGTTCGCGGGCATGAGCTTTTTCGGGGGCGGCAAGCTTGAGGACAATTCGTTTCTGGGCCCGATCTTCCGGAACATCGCCCCGGGCGAACCGTGGTATGTGATCCTGAACACCGCGGCGATTATCTTTTTCGCGTATTTCTATATTTCCATCGTTTTCCGTCCCGACGACATTGCCGATAACATGCGCAAATACGGCGGATTCATACCGGGAATCCGTCCTGGCCGGCGAACGTCGGACTTCATCAACGACGTGCTTACGCGAATCACGCTGGTGGGAGCCATCTACCTGGTGATTGTGCAACTGATCCCGACCATCCTGATCAGCGGCATCCACTTCAACCATCTATGGTTGATTGGGCGAGCGTTCGACTCGCTTCCGGCGTGGATGACGAATGGTCTTGGAGTAAACTTTTACTTCGGCGGCACGTCCCTGCTGATTGTCGTCGGCGTAGCTATGGACACAGTACAGCAGATTGAATCGCAACTCATTATGCGCCACTATGACGGCTTCTCTCCCAAGAGCGGCCGGATTCGCGGGCGACGAAGTTGGTAGGCACGATACGTTGACCACAAATTGCACATCCATCCCAACGGCCCCGGTAGATGCTTCTTTCCTGCCCGGGCCGGTTCTGCTGTTGGGCGCCCCCGGTGTAGGCAAGGGGACGCAGGCCCAGTTGCTCGTCGCAAAGTATGGCATACCCCAGATCTCGACCGGTGATCTATTGCGAGCGATCCGCAACGATCCATCGAAGTCGCAAACGCCAGAGGGTGCTGAGGCGAAACGCCTGATGGACCATGGGGCGCTCGTGCCGGACGATCTGGTGAACAAATTGGTGGCTAAGCGTTTGGCTGAACCCGATACGGCTCGCGGGTACATCCTGGACGGTTTTCCGCGGACCTTGCCGCAGGCCGAGTGGCTGGACTTGCACCTTGCGTCCAGTTCGAAGTCAGCTCTGCCCGTTGTCGCGGTCAATATCGTCGCGGCCTACGATCAGCTGCTGTGCCGGATTACAGGGCGCCGGACTTGCCCTGTCTGTTCAAGCATCTACAACATCTACACCAACCCGCCCAAGGTGGCCGGAAAGTGCGACTGCGAAGGCGCAGAGTTGGTTCAGCGGTCGGATGACACTGAGCCGGTATTCAAGGAGCGCCTGAAAACCTTCGAGGCGCAAACTGCTCCCGTTATCTCCCACTACAGGACTCTCGGCCGGTTTGAAGAGGCGGACGGGGATCAGGATGTGGATGCGGTGAGTGCTGCCATCGTGCAGTCGCTGTTCAATTTGCGCCAGCAGGCAACCCGGGCGGCAGCCGACTGACCATGGCGATCCTGATCAAGACGACAGCGGAGATTGACAAGATGCGCCGCTCGGGCGAGGCGCTGCGGCAGGTGCACGAGGCGGTTCGTCCGCTGGTGGTCGCCGGCGCGTCCACGATGGACCTGGAGAATGCCGCCGCGGCCAAGATGGACGCCTTGCGTGCTGTCTCGGCGTTCAAGGGTTACCGGGGATTTCCGGCGGTTTTATGCACCTCGATCAACAGCGAGGTGGTGCACGGGATTCCGTCGGCCAAGCGTATTCTCGCCGATGGGGACGTGGTCTCTGTCGACTGTGGGGTGATCGTGGACGGCTTCTACTCCGACGCGGCCGTCACCTATGCGGTTGGGACGCCCACCCCGGCCACGCGCAAGCTGCTGGAGGTAACCCAGGCGTCGCTGGAGAAGGCCATCCAGCAAGCTCAGGTTGGCGGGCGGCTGGGCGACATATCGTCGGCCGTCCAGGAGATGTGCGAGGCGGAGGGTTTCGGGGTGGTTCGTGAGTTTGTCGGCCACGGGATTGGCCGGTCCATGCACGAGGATCCGCAGGTGCCCAATTTCGGCATGCGCGGCAAGGGGCCGCGGCTGAAGGCCGGTATGGTGCTGGCGATCGAGCCCATGATCAACGCCGGTGGGCCGGAGGTAAAGGTCTTGCCGGACGGGTGGACGACGGTAACCCTGGACGGCAGCTACAGCGCCCACTTCGAGCACACCGTGGCTATCACAAAAGACGGCCCATTCGTGCTTACGAGGTAGAAATTAGGCTGGGTTTCAGCGTATAATCAAAGGTGCTGTGTGTGTAAGCACGCAGCGACAGGGCGTTAGGGCCGCGTAAAACCCGTCCCCGCCCCTAGAAGGAGAGCGTTTGTCGAAGGAAGATGCGATTGAAGTGATGGCAGTCGTTGTTGAGACGCTGCCCAACGCGATGTTCAAGGTCGAGCTTGAAAACAAGCATCAGGCCTTGGCGCACGTCTCCGGGCGGATGCGCAAAAACTTCATTCGTATTCTCCCCGGCGACCGCGTCGCGATTGAGCTCAGCCCGTACGATCTCAACCGCGGCCGCATCGTCTATCGCTATAAGTAGACGAAAATCAGCCACTAGCTTTGAGCTACTAGCTTCTAGCTGAAACCAAGATTGATAGCTGCCCACGCTCGCCTTTGGCCCAAAGCTGAAGGCCCAAGAGCTAACGGCCGCGTTAGGAGTTGTGATGAAGGTCCGTGCCTCAGTGAAGAAGATTTGTGACAAATGTCAGGTTATTCACCGCCGCGGCGTGGTTCGCGTAATTTGCGAAAACGCCAAGCACAAACAGCGTCAAGGCAGTCAAGCAGCAACGACTAGCTATTCACCGGCCCCGCCAGGCTAGTTAGCCGCAGTCAAGGCTTGCGTTGAACCTGGCGGAATCTGCCGCAAACCAGCAACCCCGCTCCGGTGGCCAGCAGCGCCACCAGCCCAAACGAAAAGGAACCCCATGGCACGTATTGCCGGAGTCGATGTCCCTAATAACAAACAGGTACGCATCGGACTCACCTACATCTTCGGCATCGGCGACTCGCGCGCGGCAAAGATCCTCGCCGAAGCGAACGTCGATCCCTTCGCAAAGGTCGGCACCCTCGACGAGGACGCGCTCAACCGCATCCGTCACGTCATCGAAGGCCAGGGCCAGATTGAAGGCGACCTCCGCAAGGACGTCTCGCTCAACATCAAGCGGCTGATCGAAATTCAGTCCTACCGCGGCCTTCGCCACCGGCGTTCGCTGCCGGTCCGCGGCCAGCGTACCCACACCAACGCCCGCACCCGCAAAGGCCCCCGCAAGGGCACGGTTGCCGGCAAGAAGAAAGCGACCAAATAAGCCATGGCGAAGACACAGAACAAGGCAGCCGGCGCCAAGACGGCGGGCAAGAACAAGAAGTTCAAGAAGCGCGAACGGAAGAACGTTCCATTCGGGCTCGTCTTCATCCAGGCGAGCTTCAACAACACCATCGTCACCATCACCGACCAGCAGGGCAACACGCTCAGCTGGAAGTCGTCCGGCTCGCTCGGCTTCCGCGGCTCCCGCAAGGGAACCCCGTTTGCGGCGCAGCAGGCCGCCGTCGGTGCAGCCGACGCAGCTCGCGACCACGGCCTCCGCTCGGTCGATGTGCGCGTCGCAGGCCCCGGCTCCGGCCGCGAGTCGGCGATCCGCGCGCTGGCAACCGCCGGCATCGAGGTCCGCAGCATCCGCGACGTTACGCCGATGCCGCACAACGGCTGCCGTCCGCCGAAGCGGCGCAGAGTCTGAGGATCGGTTGTTCGTTGTCCGTTTTACGTTTCGGCATTTGCTGCGACGACGGAGAACGTAGCACGGACAACGTACAACGAAACCCGGATCGGGATGAAGCGCACCGCGCGTAAACCGATCGTCACCTGAAGTAAAGGAGTAATACGAATGGCACGTTATACAGGACCCGTCTGCCGCCTCTGCCGCCGCGACGGAACCAAGCTCTTCCTCAAGGGAGCGAAATGCTTCTCCGACAAATGCCCGATTGAGAAGCGCAACTTTCCCCCCGGCCAGCATGGCCAGTCGCGCAAGGTGAAGAAGGTGGTGGGCTATGGCCTGCAGCTTCGCGAGAAGCAGAAGGCGAAGCGCATCTACTTCACGCTGGAGACCCAGTTCCGCGCGTACTACCAGAAGGCCGCCAACAAGACCGGCGTCACCGGCGAGCTGCTGTTGCAGCAGCTGGAGACGCGCCTGGACAACGTCTGCTACCGCCTCGGATTCGCCATGTCGCGCCGCCAGGCGCGCCAGATCGTGCGCCACGGACATCTCCAGGTGAACGGCCGCAAGGTGAACATCCCGTCGTTCCAGTGCAAGGTTGGCGACGAGATCGCGATCCGCGAAGGCTCGAAGAAGCTGGTGGTTCTCGAAGAGTCCGGCAACTTCGCCGGCGGCCAGCGCCAGGTGCAGTGGCTCGACATTAACCGCGAAGGCCTGTCGGGCAAGGTGCTCGCTCTGCCGAAGCGCGAGGACGTCAACCTGCCGGTGAACGAGCAGTTGATCGTCGAACTGTACAGCAAGTAAAGTTTGCCGCGGTCAACGGAGGAGAGAGATGTCTCCGTTGTACCGCGGAACGCTTCACCACAACTTAGCCTGCAACTGAATCACCCGCCGGTCCGCAGAATGCATCGCGGCCAGGACGGAAAAGGAGAAACACACATGCTTTGGAGAGGATTCCAAAAGCCCAAGCGTCTCGCCGTCGACACCGAAACACTCACCGAGAAGTATGGCAAGTTTTCCGCTCAGCCGTTTGAGCGCGGCTTCGGCACGACGATCGGCAACGCACTCCGCCGGACGCTGCTGTCGTCCATTGAGGGCGCGGCCGTAACCGCTGTCCGCATCGAGGGCGTGCTGCACGAGTTCCAGTCCATCAGCGGAGTCGTTGAGGACGCCACCGACATCATCCTGAACCTGAAGCAGATCCCCTTCAAACTGGCCGGCGAAGGCCCCAAGGCCATGTACCTGCGCGCCGACGCGGCCGGGGTGGTCACCTCCGGCATGATCGAGGCTGACGGCGACGTCGAGATTCTGGACAAGGACGTTTACATCTGCACGGTCAGCGAAGGCGGAAAGATCGACATGGAGATGCGGCTGAAGCGCGGCCGCGGATACATCTCCGCCGACAAGAACTTCGACGCCGATCTGGGCCTGGGATTCATCCCGGTCGACAGCGTTCACTCGCCGGTGCGCAAGGTCAACTACCTGGTCGAAGCGGCGCGTCTGGGCCAGATCACCGACTACGACAAGCTCACCATCGAGATCTGGACCAATGGGACCGTTTTCCCTGCCGACGCCCTGGGCCTTTCCGCCAAGCTGCTGAAGGACCACATGAGCATCTTCATCAACTTTGAGGAAGAGGTGGAGGCGGGCCACGACGCAATCGACGGACAGCCACTGCGCAATGAGAATCTGAATCGCTCGGTGGAGGAGCTTGAGCTCTCCGTACGCAGCTACAACTGCCTGAAGAACGCCAATATCGCCACCATCGGAGAACTCATCCAGAAGACCGAAGCCGAGATGTTGAAGACCAAGAACTTCGGCCGCAAGTCGCTGAACGAGATCAAGGAGATTCTGGCGCAGATGGGCCTGTCGCTGGGCATGAAGATCGACGAGCAGGGCAACCCGGTTCCCGGGCCCACGTCGGTGCTTCCGGCCGCGACGCTGGCTGCCAGCTTCGGCAACTTCGATGACGACGACGAAGAGGACGACGACGACGAGGATCTCGATTTGGCCAACGAGCCGGAGAACTTCTAGCCTCGGCTTCACAGATTCACGCAATAGATTTGCAAGCGCCAGGCCGCATCCGATGGATGCGGCCTGGTCAGCTTACGTCGGCCACTGTTCAGCTATTCTGCGCGCAAGCGATCGATGATGCTGCTCCTGTGACACTCCTCTGCCAACAGCAGTGGGCAACCGGGGTGTGTTACACTGGTCTTGCGCTCGAAAGATATGGGCGCGGGCATTGCAGGCAAGGACTTCGGGGAGATTCGAGGTCTCTGGCCAGAGACTGCGATTGCCTTTTCCACCGCAGAACTTTGCAATTGGCTGTTGGCCTAAAAGGGGCCCTGCCCCCGCAAGAAGAAGCGCTGGTTGCTCTGGCTGGAAGACACGTCAAATGGACGCGTCTCGCCGTGCGGCAGCAGCTCATCGAACCCGATAGCCATGCTGACTAATCAATTTGAGGTGCTAACGGCACCGCTGCATCTATTCGCGCACCACCTACAACCCTGATCGACAAGGAAAATTTTGACTACCGCAATTCTTGAGCCTGAGGCTATTCCTGTAACTTCTATGAACAACACATCTTTCGGAACCACCGCCCCCTCCGCAGGCGCAGCGCCGACCCCCGAACCCCTGACCACCCACGTGGATTCTTCCGAGATCCAGATCGATCCGGCGACCCACCTGCCCTTCCTGAAGAACGTCCACTTCAACGACTTCAACATCTCGGACGTATTGAAGAACCGCCTGAGCGCCGCCGGATTCAAGACGCCGACGCCGGTACAAGCCAAGGCCATTCCACCGGCACTGGAAGGCGCCGACATCCTAGCCACTGCTTCGACCGGGACGGGCAAGACCCTCAGCTTCCTGATCCCGATGATCGAGCATATGGACCGCAATCCCATACCCGCGGTCAAGGGCAAGCGCGGTCCCATCCGCGCGCTGATCCTGTTACCGACGCGCGAACTCGCCATGCAGGTGCTGGAGGCCTACTACAAGCTCGTCCCGCATGCGAAGAACGACGCGGTGCTGGTCTGCGGTGGCCTTTCGGAAGGCACGCAACTGGACCAGCTCAGCCGTGGGCCGCGCCTGGTGGTGGCGACCCCGGGCCGGTTGGAAGATTATCTGCGACGACGCGCCGTCAACATTAATACCGTTGAAATGCTGGTGCTGGACGAAGTGGACCGCATGCTGGACATGGGCTTTCTGCCTTCGATCCGGAGGATCGTTGGCGCCCTGCCGCGCAATCGGCAGACCATGTGCTACTCGGCGACGCTGGACGCGAACGTACGGGAGATTGTCCGCGATTACGTGCGTAATCCGGTACGCGTGGAGATCGGCCAGACCTCGCATCCTTGCGAGCAGGTTGAATTGCGAGCATGCACGGTCATGCAGGACCAGAAGCTTGGCCTGCTGGACCAGATGCTGCGCGAAGAGACCGGCACCTTCCTCGTCTTCTCGCGCACCAAGCACGGAGCGGACCGTATCTCGAAGAAGCTGGAGCGCCTGGGCCATGACGTGGACGTCATTCACGGCGACCGCTCGCAGTCGCAGCGCACCGCCGCGCTGAAGGGATTTTCGACCGGAAAACATCGTGTCCTGGTGGCCACGGACGTTGCGGCGCGCGGCATCGACGTGCAGGACATCGCCCACGTAGTGAACTACGATCTGCCCAATGGTTCGGACGATTTCGTTCATCGCATTGGCCGTACCGGCCGCGCCGGGGCGTCCGGCATCGCGACCACCTTTGTGATGCCCCAGGAACGATCGGACGCACGCAAGATGGAGCGCGAGTTGAAGGTGAAGTTCGAGTGGCGCGAAGCTGATAAAAATCTCGAGAAAGAGGAGCGTAACAAGCCCCTCGATCTCTCCGCGCCCGTTACTGACCTGCTCGCGCTCGAGACGCGGGCCTGGAAGTCGGCAGATGGGGCCGCGCAGGCTCCGGCGGGGAACGCGGGAGCCAGTCCCTACCGTTCCAATAGCAACGGGTTCCGAGGTCACTCCGGAGGACGCAGTTCTAGCGGACGCGGCCCAGCCGGTCGCGGGCGGTTCAGCGGCAGCAGCCGTTCGGGAGCCAGTCGCTCGGGTCCCGCGCGCCGCGGTCAATAGCCCGGCGGGACGGTCGTCCAAGGCATCCCGAGGTATCGAACCGGCAAATCCAGCTCCGTTCCGCGCGCCCTACAGCCGCCGAGCGGGGCTGTTCTGCCTCCTGCTTGCCTTCGGTTCTGGCTGGCGAACGGATGGATGTCGCTCGAGGGTTCGGCGGCGATTCATTCAGGGTTCGCGAAGAACCTGTAAACTTGAAGGAATACCATGATTTCAGTTTCCAATGTAACCATGCGCTACGGCGCCAAGCTGCTGTTTGAGGACGTCTCGGTCACCTTTACGAGCGGGAGAAGGTATGGCCTGACGGGTCCGAACGGAGCCGGTAAGTCCACGTTTATGAAGGTGTTAACCGGTGAAATCGACCCGCAGAAGGGCAACGTGGTGCGGCCGAAGAAGATCGGCGTACTCTCGCAGGACCAATATGCCTTCGATGCTTACCGGGTAATCGACACGGTGATTATGGGCAACAAGCCGCTGTGGGCGGCCCTGGAAGAGCGCGAGCGGATCTACGAGAAGCCGGAGATGACGGACGAGGACGGCAGCCGGCTGGGCGAGCTCGAAGGCATCGTCGGCGAAGAAGACGGCTACGAGGCCGAGGCTAACGCGGCGATTCTGCTGCAGGGGCTGGATATCGCAGACGAGCTGCACGAGCGCAAGATGAGTGAATTGCAGGGGGGGCAGAAGGTGCGCGTGCTGTTGGCGCAGGCATTGTTTGGCGAGCCCCAGGCGCTGCTGCTGGACGAGCCGACCAACTACCTCGACCTGGACTCGATCCTGTGGCTGCAGGACTTCCTGGTGCGCTACAACGGCACGCTGATCACCATTTCGCACGACCGGCATTTTTTGAATTCGGTTTGCACCCACATCGCGGATATCGATTACGAGACGATCATCCTGTACAACGGGGGATACGACGACATGGTGGAGCAGAAGACCGCCATCCGGTCGCGGATCGAAAGCCAGAACGAGCAGCGCGAGAAGAAGATTGCGCAGCTCAACGACTTTATTGCCCGATTCTCGGCCGGCACGCGGTCGAGCCAGGTAAATTCGCGCAAGAAGGAGGTCGAGCGGCTCGCGACGACGGAGCTGGCGCGCTCGAACATCCAGCGCCCGTTCATCCGGTTCGAGCAGAAACGGCCTTCAGGCAAGCACATCCTCGAAATCGAGCAGGTGTCGAAGGCGTACGAGCAGAAGGACGGATCGCCGCTGCAGGTAATCGAGAGGTTTTCGGCATCCTGCATGCGCGGGGACAAGATCGTGTTGATGGGCCGCAACGGGCAAGGGAAGTCGACCATGCTGAAGGCGCTGCTGGCCAATGCTCCGGGAGTGGATGAGAAAGATGTATCGATCGACTCCGGGGTGGTGAAGTGGGGGCACGAGGCGCAGATTGGATACTTCCCGCAGGAGATGAAGGCGTCCATTGAGCTGGGCATGACGGTCAACGACTGGCTGCACCAGTTCGACGAAGATGCGACGAAGGAGGACATTCGCGGCATCCTGGGGCAGATGCTCTTCCGCGGCGAGGAGGGCCTGAAGATGACGGATGCGCTCTCCGGCGGCGAGGCAGCGCGGCTGTTGTTCTGCAAGCTGATGCTGCAGAAGCCGAACGTGCTGGTGCTGGACGAGCCCTCGAACCACCTGGATCTGGAGGCTATCAACGCGCTCAACCTGGCGCTGCAGAAGTACGAGGGTACCGTGCTGCTCGTCACGCACGATCTGGACCTCATTGACGAGGTTGCCACGCGCATCTGGCACTTCGAGGGCGGGCCGGCGCATTTCCAGATTGAAGACTTCAAGGGCCCTTACGTCGAGTATCAGCAGCAGATGGCGGCCGCAAAGTAAATCAGCCAGATGCCGCATAATGCTATACTTCTGGCTATACGCAACCTTCAGTAGAGGCATGCAATCCAATCACTAAACGCATGGCGGCCTGAGAGGCGCGCCGTGGAGGCAACTTATTCCCCCGATTGATAAACGTTCCGCCAAGTCCTTTATCCGCACCAACGAACGCATTCGCGCACGCGAAATCCGCGTGATTGACGAGAACGGCGAGCAGCTTGGGATCATGCCTCCCTTTGAAGCACTGAAGATGGCCCGCGAGCGGTCGCTGGACCTGGTGGAGATTTCGCCGAATGCGGTACCGCCGGTGTGCCGGATCCAGGACTACGGCAAATACCTCTACGAGAAGGACAAGAGCGAACGAGCCGCGCGCAAGAAGCAGAAGGTCATCACCATCAAAGAAGTGAAGTTCTCGGTCACGGTGGACGAGCATGACTACCAGACCAAGAAGAATATGGCTATCCGTTTCCTCGGTGACGGCGACAAAGTGAAGGCCTCGCTGCGCTTCAAGGGCCGCCAGATGGCCCATCGCGACCTCGGCTACAAAATCATCAATCGGCTGATTCTGGATGTGGGCGACGCCGGCATTGTGGAGTTCATGCCGCGCATGGAAGGAACCACGCTGCATGCGATTCTGGCGCCGGCGCGGAAGGTGGAAAGCGCTCCCAAGAAGCCGGTCTCGCCTCCTGGGGCGAAGCCGGCTGACGCTGCAGGCGGTCCCGCTCCGGTACAGGCCTGAAGCAGATATTCGGCGCGGCGAAGCGTCTCTCGCTTAGTGCTTGATGAGCCACATCAGCCAGCTTGCCGCGATGGTGCCGCCGACAAACAGGACAAAGCAGTAGGCTCCGAAGCGGACCATCATCTTCGGCTCGGACCGCTGCGTGATGCCGAAGACCACCGAAGTAAATAGGGAAAACAGCAGCACCGCGCTGAAATGCGAGATCGTCACGAACGCTTCCTCCCGCTGGCCAGCGAATGGGCGTCGACGGCGGCTACAATGTTCAGCAGGCCGGAGACGACGATGAACTTGGTGCCGTAGTCCGCCACCGCGACCAGCACCGGCGCCTGGCCCCAGCCCAGCAGGCGCGCCAACCCATAGAGTGCACCGGCCCCAAGGTCACCGGCAAAGCCCAGCATGTCAAGCGGCTCGCCCGTATTCGGGGAGTAGATCTTGCCCTGCAGTGCGATGCCAATGGCAAACATGCCACCGATTGCGGCCAGAAGCAGGAGACCGCGAATCCATTTGCCGAGCAGCAGGTGACCTGCCCCCGGAACCAGCCATCCGGCAATCAAAGCGAGCGCCGGAGATACGCGTCCGGGCGAATCGTCGACCAGGCCCTTGTCGCCAGCCATCAGGGGGTACTGTACCTTCGTCGTCATCCACACCCATCATACCAGCCGGAAGGCAGGCGGACTCGGGCCGGTCAAATCCGAACCAGCTCCGTCTGGATACGGCCGGTCACCCTAGCTTCTCCCCGCCTCGTTATCATGTTGACCTCGCTGCGAACACCGAATTCGCCGGGGAAATAGATGCCCGGCTCGACGGAGAAGCAGGTATTTGGCAGGATAAGGCGCACGTCATGCGTCTCCAGGTTATCCAGGTTGGCGCCGCTGCCGTGGAGTTCGCTGCTGATGTTGTGCCCCGTGCGGTGCGTAAACCAGTTGCCGAAGCCGGCCGTCCGGATCACGCCGCGCGCGGCATCGTCTGCCTGCCATCCGGCGATGGGTGTGCCGGTCGCAAACGCGGTCTGCACGCTGGCGATTGCCGCGTCGCGGGCATTGCGCACGGTGGCGAAGACGGCTTGCTCGCGCGGAGTGGGTTCGCGGTCGACTACGCCGGTCCAGGTGATGTCGTAGTAGCACGCGTGGGGCTGGTGGAGCTTCGCCCAGAGGTCGATGAGGACGAAGTCGCCGCGGCGGATGGGGCGGGAGTTTTCGGCGGTGGGCTCATAGTGGGAGTCGGCGGAGTTGGCGGCGCAGCTTACGTTGGGGCCGTGTTCCCAGATGAGGCCTTCGCGGCGGAAGGCCTCGCTGATCCACTGGACCATGGCAAACTCATCTGTGCCACCGTTCCTGACCTGCTCGCCAATCTGCTGCCAACACGCGGCCAGCACGCGGTCAATCCTCTCCTGGGCAGCGTAGTGGGTCTGAATCTGCGCGTCGCTCAGAACTGCCTCGAATTGACTGACAAGATCGGCGGAGCTGACGACTTCCTTTCCCATTTCCCGCAGCAACTCGATTGTTCCCGCGTCGACCATGGACACGTACATGATCGCGTTGCGGGGCGAATACTGCATCGCCAGCCGGTGTACGCCGGCCAGCATCGTCTCCAAGTGCGCTTCCAGCTCCTGCCACGACGAGTACTCGGCTTTGCTCCCCGGCAGCGCGTCCAGCCGGGCTGCCTCGATGCGATGGACCAGCTTGCGCGGTTCGCCGGTTGCCGGAATCAGGTAAAACCAGCGGCGCGTCACATGCATCCCCGGGCCGAGGTCCAATATGCTGTACGCCAGCGGATCGCGATGGTGATGATCATAGAAGAGCCAGCCGTCAAGACCGGCATCTCCTAACGCGGTTTGAATCGCACGAACGTCCATGTGGAGATTCTAGAACCGCTCACGCCGGTTGATTCAGGCTATCAACAAGCGGTAGGGCGCCTTGCTCTGATCATTGAGGTATTCGTGCTGTTTTGGGAGGGCGCTGGGAGAAAGCCGAGAAGCAACGGTTGAATCCTGGGAGACGGATCAGGACGCGGTATCCACCGACACCTTGACGGCCAGGATGGTGCTGCGCGGTATACTGAAACGGACCGTTTCCACAACGAGGCAGTCCCGTCATGTCCGCTTTTCCGGATGCCGAAATCCAAACGTCGGGGATTCGCCGGAGCAGTCTTTCCCCGGCACAATTCGTGACGTTGACGGCTTCGCTTTGGGTGCTTGGGATCACCACGATCTGGCCGGCATTTCTCTCGCTGTGGAACTTGTGGACGGCCGATGCGCTGAAGTCAGTGGGGGCGGCTGTGCCGCTAGTGAGCCTGGTTTTGATTCTGAGGGCTTGGAAGGGGCTCGGCTGGCGGGCCGAGGGGAACTGGTGGGGGTTTGCCACTTTGCTGGTAACGGCAGGGGTCACGCGGCTTCAGGAACATACGCTGATGGTTCTGGTGATTTCGCCACAATGGTCCACTGTCATTCCGCCTCCGTCGCTGATTCTGTTTGCCTACGGCTCAGGTGTAGTTTTGCTCATCGGGGGAACTCGCTTGTACCGCGCAGCATTGTTGCCGATCGTCCTTCTCTTGTTTGCGAATCCAGTTCCAAACAAATTCACCATGCTAGTTGACCTGCCACTGCAACACGCCTCGGCGTATGTGGCGAGGGCGTTCGCTATCCACCTGGGGCACTCGCTAACACCAGATAACCTGAGACTGATGTTTACACCGGACTTCGGAATGTTTATTGCTCCTGGGTGTGATGGCATGCGGGGATCGATTACGATGGGTCTGATTGCGCTGGTTGCGGGTTATGTTTACCGGTTTCGCTGGTATGCAATCGCCCTGGTGGCCGCCGGAGGGGTTCTGCTGGGCTATATTTCCAATCTGCTTCGGCTCTGCCTGCTGGTTCTGTACTATGCGGTGGCATTGCGCTTTCCTTCACTTCAGGGAAAGGCGAAAAATGCGGATTACATTATCGGGGCTTTACTTTTTCTGCTAGCGACACTGCTGCTGGTCTCTGCGGTCCGACGTCTGCGAAATCCAGAGGGTTCGGGCGGGCTTGAGGCAGTCGGTGGCCCGATCCGCGTTCCATACGAGGGATGCAGGCCAGCGATGCAGTACTGGCGGCTCGGTGCGATGGCCGCGGTGGTCGTTGTCGGTTGTGTTGGAGTTGCCCATGCGGTGGCAGCGGGTGATCTATTTGGTGCGAGGTCTGCGGATGTGTCGGCAATTCATTTTCCCGAGCACGTTGGAGGTTACGTGCTGGAAAGAACGTGGAATGAGGGACCACCGTCCGAGCCGGTAGTCTATATTTGGGCACAATATGTGCCGCCAGACGGTGGCACACCGATCGCCATCGGAGTTTCTCCGCTTCCGAATTGGCATGATCCGGCCATCTGTCATTTTTACCGCGCAGAGAATCCTCTGTGGCACGGCCAGATTAATGCGGCAACTTACGGTGGGGAGTTAGTGAGCTTCAGTGCAGGCCTTTATAACGATGGCGTGACGCAATGGCTGGAGGCGTCAACGCTCTGCAGGAGCGGGGTCTGCGGGGAATTTGCTACAGAACGGAACCACTTCGGGTTCGTATATACCCGTCCGGCGGCCGAAACCTTGCTGAGCGACGGTGATTCCAGGGCCACCCGAGTCCTGCTGCGAGTTGAGAGCGTAAACCCCACGGCGACTGCAGATGCAACTCACCAACAATTGGCCAGCGACCTAGGGGGATTTCTTGCCCAACTTAGGCTTAGCGGTCTCGTACAACCGTACAGCCGCTAAAACAAAAGTCTTGGCTGTGCCCAAACGGAATAAGTGCCTCCTGTGCCCGCGAAGCAGATGCGGCAGAATCAGTCCTCAATGTTCCGCTCCTGGCTGGAGCGGGATCCGGACAGGCAACTTGCCCACTGAAGGTAAACTCGAATGAAATGGGGCTTATGCCGAAAGAAAGTCCCGGAAAGACCCATCTCGTCGCTCCTGAATCCACGCTCGCGCATCAAGCAAATACCGTAAACTGATATAACCAGATTGGAAGGGAATGGGATGGCTGAAAACGAGATTGACCAGGCTACAACTGTGCAATCTTATTCGAATGTGACTCAAACTGCGGCCGAGGAAGAGGACTCCATCGACCTTATCGCCCTTGTTCAAATTCTCCACCGAGGGAGAAGGGTGATTCTCGGAATGACTTTGGCTACCTTCGCGATCGCTACGGTGATCGCATTAATCCTTCCCCCCATTTATACCTCGACCGTGTCTTTCATCCCGCCCAACGTCAGCGGCAGCAACTCCATGGCTACCGCCCTAGCGGGACAGCTCTCGGCATTTGGAGCCGGAGAGCTCGCGGGCGGGCTAAAGAACTCTGGAGATTTATACGCCGGGATTCTTCAAAGCCGATCGGTCGCCAGCGATTTGGTCAAACGATTCAACCTTATGCATGCCTATGGGGTGAGAAAAGAAAGTCAGGCAGACAAAGTCCTCGGCTCCAACACCACGATCTCTGTGGACCCAAAGTCCTCCATCGTCACGGTCAGCGTATCCGACAAAAGCGCGATGCTCGCCCACGATATTGCAAACGGATATATGGATGCATTGCAGGAGACAGATGGGCGACTGGCCCTGAGCGACTCCTCGCAACGTCGGTTGTTCTTTGGGCAACAGCTTGAAAAAGAGAAGAATAATCTGGAGAATGCCGAGGTCGAGCAGAAGAAGAGTGAAGAGCAATCCGGCTTGATAGCTCCGACTGGACAAACCGAAAGTGAGATCAGAACGATCGCGGATACCCAAGCTCAGATGGCCCTCCGCCAAGTTCAACTTGCAGCGCTCCGTCAATCGGACACTGAACAGAACCCGGATGTGGTCCGGTTGGAAAGCGAAATTGAGGACCTGCGAAATCAACTTGGGCGCCTCCAGAGCGGCAGCGGCCGCGGAACAATTGCCTCAATTCCTACTTCGAAAGTTCCCGAGTTTCAGTTGGACTATGTTCGCAAGGAGCGCGAAGTGAAGTATCACGAAGCACTCTACGACATGCTTTCTAGACAATATGAGGCGGCGCGATTGGACGAAGCACGTGAGGGGCCAGTGGTGCAGGTGCTCGATTCCGCTTCGTACCCCGATAGCAAGTCATCGCCAAAACGCGGGTTGATTATGCTGGGTGGTCTGCTTCTCGGGCTCATTATGAGCGGCATTTGGGTTTTGGCGCGCGGACCCCTTCGGGGGATTCGTGCTTCGCTTGCTCGGAGTGACACCGCCTAACCATGGCGATTCCTTTCGCAAGCCTCCTATCTCAACAAACTTCTCGGATCTGAGGAACTCGGATGATGACTAACGGCCCCACTGATGTGGTTCCGACAGCCGTGGGTTCTTCGCGAATCTCCAGGAGTCGCGATTGGATGCGCAGAGTTCTCGGGCTAGACAGAGCCATTGGATTCACTATTCTCGCGAGATTCTGGTCCGGCGCCGCGGGAGTCCTGACTATTGGGCTCATCGCCAAGTTCCTCTCTCCAGTCGAGCAAGGTTACTACTTCACTTTCGGTAGCCTCGTTGCGCTGCAGATCGTCTTTGAACTGGGCTTCTCATACGTCATTCTCCAGATGGCCAGCCACGAACGGGCCCATCTTTCGATCTCCGACAATCTTGAGATTACGGGAGATCCGATTGCCCGCGCGAGACTTGCGTCGGTAATTCAAAAGTCTGTTCGCTGGTACTCAATCGCTGCTGTGCTTCTGGCTGTTGGTCTTCTAACTGCAGGCTTTCAGTTCTTCTCGACTCACCAGCACCTCGGACAAACCGTAGCTTGGCGTCTCCCATGGTGTTGCGTCGTACTCATGGCGACTCTCACATTTCAAATCGATCCGATTCTGTCGTTCCTCGAAGGTTGCGGTTTCGTATCAAATGTTGCCCACCTTCGTTTTTCTCAAGCGATTGTCGGCAGCCTACTTGCCTGGGCCGCGCTGGTCTCGCGGCACGGGCTATTTGCTCCGGCCATGATCATTGCCGGCACAGCAGGAACCTCCATTGTGTGGCTCTTCGGAAAGCGTCGACTGCTTCTGGGCTTGTTGCGGTATCATCCGGGGGCGAATCGCATCGATTGGTTCGAAGAGGTTTGGCCGTTCCAATGGAGAATCGCGATTAGCTACCTGTGCGGGTATTTCATTTTCCAGCTCTTTAATCCTGTCCTCTTCGCGTTCAAGGGTCCCGTGGCGGCAGGCCAAATGGGCATGTCGCTCAGTCTGACCAATGCGCTCCAGTCAGTTGCTTTTTCATGGATAAGCACCAAATCTGCTCCATTTGGTATCTTGATCGCACGTAAGGAATTTGTGCGTCTGGACCAATTGTTCTTTCGGGCGATTATGCAATCGCTCGCCGTGTGCATCGCTGGTGTCTTGGTAGTGTGGTTTGGTTGCATCTATATCAATCTGCACCATCTTCGATTCGCTCAGCGGCTGCTAAGCCCCACGTCCCTGGGTCTTCTGCTTGTTTCTGCGCCCATAAACGCAGTCATCTTCGGAGAGGCCTATTATCTCCGCGCGCACAAACAGGAGAAGTTCTTGCTGAACTCGGTAGTGGGCGCAATCCTAGTGGCGGTATCGACTTATGTCCTCGGCCGCGTATACGGAGCCGCCGGAATAGTAGTTGGAAATCTTTGCTTGAATATCTTTGGCCTCGCTTGGGCGACGGCTGTCTTTAATAAATATCGAAAGCTATGGCACGCCAGTCCGAATGACTCTTAGCTAAGAGGTGCCTGATTCATAGCAAATTCATTCACGCCTACGTTGTTTTCTGTGATCTCCCGAGGCACATCTTCTGAACCGGAAGAACGCTGTGGTATCTTCCGGCAGCGGGCCTTAGTCTTTGCGGAGGCGAACTTTGTTCGACGGTCAGCGCGAGGGGATTGGCTCAAAAACCTCGCGCTAAAGGAAAATGGCATAAGAAATTAACTGAGGAATATGCAAAAGCAAGCCAAGCCCCTTCTAACCATCGCGATACCTACCTACAATCGCTCTGCCTATCTAAGGGAGCTCTTATCGATTCTTTTTGATCAGCTTGTTCAGGAGCCGCGTGTCGAGTTGATTATCTCCGATAACGCTTCACCAGACGATAGCCCGGAAGTTGTCGGAGAGTATCAAAGACGCGGACTCGAGATCCGTTACATACGCAACACGACCAATGTAGGAGCCGACGCGAACTTCCTGCAGTGTTTCGACCAGGCACGCGCCAAGTACGTCTGGATTTTCGGGGACGACGACGTCATCGTTCCAGGAGGGGTGGCTGCGGTCCTTTCCTGTCTAGAGATGAAGGACTACGATCTCGTTTATGTAAACAGCCATCCTCTTCTAGGTTTGGATAGAGTCAAGCCTCTGAGATCTCTAAAGGTGATCGAATTTGACGATGTTATGCGATTTGCAAAACGCATTCACGTTTACTTCACGTTTATAAGTGGAAATATCGTGAATAAGGATCGCGTGCAGGCGGGAAGGGCAGCGTCATTTTCTGCGTTGATTGGCTCGAATCTAGTGCAGCTGGCTTGGGTGTATGCGGCGCTGAACGGGTTCGAACGGGGTTTATACATCGAGGACAAACTAGTGGGCGCGCGTGTCGATAATTCAGGTGGATATAGACTATCGGAGGTTTTTGGATCGAGGCTCAAGCGTGTGACCGAGAGCGAATTGCACTCCGACCGACTAAAGCGATTGGTCATTGGCGGGGCATTACAGAGATTCTGGCCCGGCATGCTAATTACTTCTAGGAAAACCAATGGTTCGTTTGAAAGCGACCCGGCTCAAGTCCGAACATTGACCGCTGAGTTCAATGACAACCCTCGATACTGGTTTTTCGTATACCCTGTTCTTGTTTTGCCGCCGACGCTTGGCGCAAGCTGGTTCTTTTTCACCCGCATTCTGAACCGAATTGACAAAGCGCTTGGGTTTGTCCTGTAGGCAGTGATCCTGCCCCCCGGTGAAAATTCTCCTGGTCAAAACCGGAGCACCCTGGGAAGTTTGGGGTGCGAATACAACTGCGAACGACCGCACAACTCGCTCGATCGTAAGCGTCCGGTTCTGGCTGTATAGACGTATGGGCGGTTGTGGCCGACGATCTCCTTGTGAGCGATGCGACAGTAGTTGGGGCTGGCGGTGGCCGGGCGAAGCGGGTTCAGCGCACGGCGGAAGAGAAGCGGCGTATTGTCGAAGCGACGTTTGTTCCGGGTATCTCGATTGCCCGCGTGACACGCGAGAACGGGGTGAACGCCAACCAGGTCTTCCAGTGGCGGCACGAACACCGTCAGGGGATTGGCTGGGCCTGCAGTCAGCCGCGAGCCTGGCTTTTGCCGGTGACCGTGGCCGCCGAGCCGGACAGCGTGGTGCTGCCCGAAGCCACACGGGTGGCTGTGTCAACGGGTTCGACCCACATTGAGCTGCCGGGCCGCGCCCTCGTGAGCGTGGAAAGCGGCGCAGATCCGGCGCTGGTGCGGGCCGTCCTGGGGAGCTTGACGCGTTGATTGAGCTGAAGGCAGGCACGCGGATTTGGATTGCCGCCGGGTTCACCGATCTCCGGCGCGGCTTTCAGGGACTCAGCTCCCTGGTCGAGACCGTCCTGGAGCGGCAGCCCTATTCCGGCCATGTCTTCGTCTTCCGTGGCAAGCGCGGTGATCTCATAAGACTGCTTTGGTCCGATGGCGACGGACTCTGCCTGTTTCAGAAGCGGCTGGAGCGCGGCCGCTTTATATGGCCGCAGGCCACCAGCGGAACCGTGGCCCTGACGCCGGCCCAGTTGTCGATGCTTCTGGAGGGCATTGACTGGCGTCAGCCGCATATAACATGGGAACTGCAACTTGCAGGGTAACTCCCGCATATTTGCTCTTTTAGACTCGCGCCCCCTGTGGCATACTCTCGGCGATGGCTCCTCCCCACACTTCCTCTCTTGACTTGAGTTCTCTGGACGCGCTGCGCTGGAGGCCTTGATTGCGGCGCAGCAGAGGACCATCCTTGCCGGAGAAGAAGCGCTGGCCGCCCAGCAGGAGAAGCTGCTCAACCGCGACACCGAAATCGAGCACTTGAAGCTGGTCATCGCCAAGTTGCGGCGGATGCTGTTCGGCACCAGCAGCGAGAAGGTCAGCCGCGAGATCGAGCAGTTGGAGTTGAAGCTCGAAGAGCTGGAGACCGAGAGGGCCGAGCACATTACCGCATCTGCACCGGCGAGCGCTGCGGCCCACGCCAGACCGGCGCGGCGTCCCTTGCCGGAACATCTGCCCCACGAAGTGCACACCCATCTGCTCGCCGAAGACGCATGCCCGGACTGCGGCGGCCGCTAGTGCAAGCTGGGCGAAGATGTCGCGGAGATTTTGGAACGCGTGCCTACCACCTACAAGGTGATCCGCCACGTGCGGGTGAAGATCGCCTGCACCCGGTGCGACACGATTGTCCAGGCACCGGCACCGTCGCGGCCCATCGAACGCGGGCTGGCCGGACGAATCTTTTGGCCCATGTCCTGGTCTCCAAGTACGCCGACCACCTTCCCCTGGATCGCCAGTCGGAGATCTTCGCCCGCGACGGTATCGATCTGGACCGCTCCACACTGGCCGACTGGGTGGGCGCGGCCAGCCATTTGCTCGCTCCCCTGGTGGACCAGATTCGCAGCCACGTGCTGGCGGACGAAAAGGTCCACGCCGACGATACGCCGGTGCCGGTGCTGGCTCCAGGCATGGGCAAGACCAGAACGGCCCGCCTGTGGACCTACGTCCGCGAGGATCGCCCGGCAGGCCAGGACACGCCGCCAGCACTTTGGTTCGCCTACACGCCGGACCGCAAGGGAGAACATCCACGTCCGCCTCCGCTCTTCCACTCCCTTGTCGATCTCAGGATACAGCCCCCAAAACCCAGCCTACGGGAAGACCGGACGTTTACGCTCGAGTACAGGAAGCCGGAGGAGCTTCGGCAGAAAGCACGCCAGGTGGATGTGGAAAGCCGCGAACACTTCCCACATCCGCACAGCCTCGACTACGAAGGCTGCGAGAACCGGGAAATTCTGGTTATCAGTGGGTGAGACGGCGGGGCAAAGCACCTGCAAGTCCTGTGATTGATCGAACTCGGATCGGTATCTGTATTGAAGGCTATAATAATCGGGAGCTTCACCTTTCAGCCGAACGATGAATTCTTTGAAGTCGAAGCCCGGCACGCAGCGGTTGGACGATCGGCATGCCGGTAAAGCGGGAGGCGGCTTGCGGAAGGCGATAGGATACATTCAGGAAAACGGCTTCTTCTTGTTCTTTATCAGGCTGAGTTATTTGGTGTTCTTCGGCATCCGAAACCGATTTCTTGGGCTGCGACTGCAAGCGCCAAAATTCCGAGTGGGTCGCTCGCCCAAACTTGCCGGATTGAGCAATATCACAATAGGCAGATCTTTCTCGGCTGGCGATGGCCTCTGGATAGAGGCTGTCACACGATACGGGGACGTGTTTTACACTCCCAGGATTACCATTGGTGACAATGTCGCTGTGAGCGATAACGTACATATTGGGTCGACGTTGAGCATATGCGTCGGCGACGGGGTCCTTCTCGGTAGCCGAGTGACGCTCATAGATCACAATCACGGGATTTACGACGGAACGAATCAGTCGTCGCCTCTTCAGTTGCCCATCGATCGGAGACTGTCGTCGGAGAAGCCGATAACGGTTGGGAAGAATGCGTGGATCGGCGATGGCGTTGTCGTCCTGCCGGGCGCTCGCATCGGCGAGGGAAGCATCATCGGGGCGAACTCCTTGGTGACGGGGACAATTCCTGCGAACTGTATTGCGGTTGGATCGCCCGCTCGCCCGATTCGCAGATACGATTTTGAGGCTAAAGAATGGGTCAAATGGAAGCCAGAGAATTAATCGGCGCCTGCACTATTGTCTCGCCCAACTACCTTCCGTTTGCCAGGACGCTCGCCGCCTCCTATAGGGCCCATCACCCTGAAGATGAGTTTTTTGTTCTCATCGTCGGTCGCATTGCAGACAAATCCGCGTTCGCTGGTGAACCCTATACGGTCGTCTTTCTAGAAGAGATAGGCTTACAGAACATCCAATCATTAGGAATGAAATACAACATTTTGGAGTTAAATGAATGTCAAGCCGAGATTCATGCTCTACCTTCTGGCGCAACGCGACATATCTATGTTGTTATATCTTGATCCGGACATTTATGTGTACTCACGCCTCCAACCAGTGTTTGATCTCCTCCGCAGCCACAATGCGGTGTTAACACCTCATCTAACGACTCCGTCGTCGGAGCCAGATGGTGGGTTCGAGCAAGAAGTTCTCTTCAATGGCACGTACAATCTCGGGTTCTTCGCGGTCAGGCGGAATAAAGAAACGACCCGACTACTGGAGTGGTGGGACGGGCGATGTGTCGAGAAGGGGTTCAGTGAAGGACGTTCGGGATTGTTCGTCGATCAGAAATGGATGAATCTGGCTCCCTCACTCTTTCATGACGTGGTTCAGTGCAAGCATCCCGGCTGCAATATGGCTGTTTGGAACCTGGATGAGAGACATCTCTCGCAGTTCGATGGTAAGTATATGGTTAACGGTCAAAGCCCACTCTATTTCTTTCATTTTAGCGGAGTGGCGGTGGATAGACCCGAGGTGCTGTTCAAATATGACCATCGTCATACACCATCGTCGCGGCCAGATCTACTGCAGATATTCGCAGAATACAAAGAAGCTGTCTCCGGGAACCGTGTTCCTGCCTTGGACGAGATTCCATATGGCTTCGATCGATTCGACGATGGGACAGCTGTCACTCTAATTGCTCGTAGGATTTATGCTGCTCATGAGAAATCGTTCAGCCATGAAGACCCATTCCAAAGGAACTCCGAGTTCTACTGCTTTGCTCGGCGTCATGGCCTAACAGGCAGGCAAAATACAGCAGCCAGAATTGGCTGGGAAGGACTCAAAGTCGAAGATCGGCGGGTCGCGGCGGTTCACTTTATCTTGAAAGCTACGCTAAGACTGCTCGAATTGCAGAATCGGTATGAGCTCCTGATGAAATACCTCGGCTTCATTTCCATACTCAGAAACCAGGCGGCATTCATAAAAGATTGACAGCGCGCCCTCCCAATGAGTTCAGCAATGCAGGTGAGGATATGGCGGTTACACCCATCGGATGGGTATTGCTCGTAGTAGGCCCACTGCTCTTGTTCGGGCGGTTTAGATGGCTGTATGTTGCGACCATATTCTCCATGCCCTTACTGCGACTGGCGTGATGAATGTCGGGAGCGGGAATGATGCATCAGCAGTGCAGGTTTCCATGTATTTGGGCTTGCTCCTGATCGTAAGGTGTGCCGTAGGATTCCTCCGTAGGGGTAGACTTCCATTTCCCCGCGGCGAACGGACTCCCCTCATCTGGTTGGGCCTGTTTATTGCGACCACGGCGGCTTCATTGATCATGCCGATCTGGCTTGACGGTCACGTTTTGGTTCCTTCGCCGTACCTCAACAATCCAGCCAGCCATCCCCTCCATCTCAGCGGCCATAACATAACCGGCGTGCTGTACATGGTTTATGGTTACCTACTTGCCTATGTGGCTGCCGTCCTGAATCGAAATTCGGAGATGCTCCAACTGAGCCTGAAGTCGTTTATTGGGGGGACGGTTTTCGCTGCGTTTTGGGCCGTTGTCGAACTGATTTGCAAGACATCAGGCATTCCATACCCCGCGGTGATCTTCAACACTGGCACGGCGGGATCCACAATGGGCTATAAACAGTTCTTGGCCGCTAGCGTCTTCAGGCTTTCCTCCGTGGCAGTGGAGCCCAGTATATTCGCGCAAACATTGCTGGTCGCGCTCTCACTTTATCTGCCGTTCATATTTGGCAAAAGGATATTGTTTGGAAAGGTGCTAGACCGCCGGCTTTATGTCCTACTTTTTGCAGTGCTTTGCCTTACAACATCGTCTACGGCCTATTTAGGAATCCTCATAGGACTCTTAGTCGCCTGTGTGCTCTTCATGCTAAAGGGTCTGCTGAGGATAAAGCACGTTGTTCTGACTCTAACTGGAGTGGCCCTAGCAGTGTTAGCGTGGGTGCTCGTTCCGGTTGTCCGATTCGTTGTGGACACCGTCCTGTTGTCCAAGGACCAGAGCTACTCGGTACTTGAACGACTGATGACAATACAGAACTCATGGGCTATGTTTTTACGCTATCCGATTCTCGGGGTTGGGTGGGAAAGCATTGGATCGCACGATCTGATTGTTCATATACTGGCAAATGCCGGGGTAGTTGGGCTCCTATTCTTCCTTGTGGCTACCTACGTAGTTTTCCGAGGGTTGTATCGCCCTATCAACTTGCGAAGCAAGAAACTGCGAGTTGAGGGTATGATGCAGATCGATTTTGCTATGTATGTCGCCCTCGCCGTCACGCTGCTCACTTCGGTATTGACCGGCTTTCTCAATGTCTTCAGTTTTTTCTGGTTTACCTGGGGGCTTGCAATCGCGGTTGCCGATAGAGCAGGTGCTGTCGCTGACGAGAGGATGAAAAGTCAAGGGCGGCTGAGTCAGGAACGGCTGCTTCAACCCTCCACGCGTCACGGAAAGCAGCTGCACTCTGCTACCATCGAGGCTAGATGATGTGGCCTGTGTTCGAATCGTCGTTACCAAGATAAAAGTTTGTTTGTAGTTCCTGCTGCACTGGAAAGTCCAGGAATTGTCTGCTATAGGGTCTTATTTTCTTGAAAAGAAGGAAAATGGCCCACGCATGATTGGGCAGTAATTTTGCAAGTGGTTTCGCGATCGCGGCCGGGAACGGATAGAAATTGCTCCCTCCAAAGTTTTCTAACCGATACCCGCCAGGGAACACATGACCCAAGGTGCTGAGGAGGTCATGGCGAGTGTATCCGCGAACGTGTGCCGAGTCATTCTGAAGGCATGTAGGCTGTCTTCCGAGCAGCAGCAACAACCTGTTATGAAGGGAAGCCAGATTGGGGACGCCGATTATCAGGTGGCCATTCACCTTCAGCGTTCGACTGACTTCATGCATGATCCAGAAGATTTCCTTCACGTGTTCAATGGTCTGATTGCTCATGATCACATCGAAGGATTCACTGTCGAAAGGCAATGGCTCACGTTCCAGATTTGCACCGACGACATGGACCCCCTTTGCCTTCAATATCTCTACGTTGGC
This sequence comes from uncultured Acidobacteriaceae bacterium, assembly GCA_963787905.1. Taxonomy (GTDB): domain Bacteria; phylum Acidobacteriota; class Terriglobia; order Terriglobales; family Acidobacteriaceae; genus Edaphobacter. The sequence continues at coordinate 25,900 of CAWBFL010000008.1, forward strand.
TGGGAAAGATTCGACGGCAAAGGCATCCGAAGATGGGCAGACAAGGCGCGCGGTCTCCAAATCTGTACCTGAGCCCGCTCCTATATCCAGAACTCGCCGGTAGGGCGAAATCTCCCTAAAGAATCCGGCTATAACGTCCCTTCCATAATTCAGTGAGCGATCGATCAATTGTAAGGATCTCCTTTTTCGCAGATCATGACGTAGCACGCGTTCTGCCAAAACTCAAGCGGAAGGATTTTGACTGTTTCGCGGCAGTGGATTTGCTTCGATCGCAAAGAAACCGTCTATTAAGCCTCGACCGTGCCAATACCGCAGCTCCGCCGGCTTCCGCTTTCCGGCCAGGAGCGCAAATGCGGCACGTACATAATCAAGTACGGCAAGTGAGGCCCATAGCCATGCCAGGCGGTGCTTCCTCTGCACGAAGCCCATTCCCTTCCCATAAACATAGGCGCGATCTCTTTGGATGCTGGCGTTCCTAATATCCTTCAGTGGATGTCCAATATGCCATTTTGCCTCAAAACGCCCGCGTGCACCGGCCTTCATTGCGGTGAGGATGAAATCGCTATCTTCGCCACCAAGATAAGGTGAATTCGCCCCTGGCCCAATCCCCTCGTCGTAGCGAATTGATCGCGCGGCCCCTCCAGACCGGATGAAATAGGCGTATCCGACCGAGGTCCTATAAATGTTAAACAGATTCAGATCACAAGAGTCTTGAATCCACCTGTTACCGCTACGAGTTCCGTCCCCATCCAATGAGTTGAGACACAGTATTTCGTAGGTCGGGTGCGCATCGAACCAGCTCGAGACGATCCTCAATACACCCGGCGGGTACCAGCAATCGTCGTCAGGAAAGGCAATGATCTTCCCCTGGGCGCGCTCCATTCCAAGATTGCGAGCACGGGAGACCCCAGTCTCGCATTTAAGGCAAAGAATCTTCTCACGGTAAGTGCTGTGCTGAATGATAGGAACCAGTCGGTCATCCTCATTCTGATCCACAATGATCAACTCATAATCTGCATCGGTTTGGGAGTCAATCGATGCGATCAGCCTGGCGAGTTCGGTCGTCCGGTCTTTTGTCGCAACGATCAGGGAGAATTCCGGCATGCGTTTCGTAACCAATATGAGGCGACCGCGCCCCAACGATAGTAGCGAATTCAGTATATCCGCTGTTGTGAGCGCCGCGTGGGCGGATACCCGTGCTTCTGCGGTCCCGAGTCAAACATCTATTCGCCTGATGAGCGATCAACAGTTGTAACCTAGTGAAAAATGTGGAAAGCTTGAGAGAGCGTGGAAGGCTTGAAAGATAATGTGACACAGCGTCTGCGTTTAGGGAGTCGGGTCGGATATGCGCGTTGCAATTGTTCATCCGTGGTTTCTGGCTTTAGGCGGCGCTGAGCAAACTGTGGGTGTAATGGCGGAGATGTACCCGAACGCGGATATTTATACGTTGTTTTGGGACCTGGCTGGCCTCCCCCCGCAACTTGAGGGCCGCAGACTGATTGCCCCAAAGTGGAATAGGCTTCCGTGGAAATATCATTTCTATAGATACTTGCTGCCGATTTACCCGATGGCTTTTGAGGCGATCGACCTCCGGGGATACGATCTTGTGCTGTCGAGTGATTCCTGCATAGCCAAGGGGGTATTGCTTGATGACAAAACGACTCACGTGTGCTTCTGCCACAGCCCCATGCACTGCCTTTATGATCACTACCGCGAGGCCCTCGAGGACTTGCCTTGGGTCGGACGACCTTTGTTCGCACTTTCGGCACACTACATTCGAATGTGGGACTACATAGCCGCTCAGCGGGTCTCCGGTTTCGCGACGAATTCTCAATATGTTGCTGAACGAGTGCGAACTCACTATGGTCTTGAAAGTGAGGTTGTCTATGCTCCGGTTCAGACGAAAGAAGGGTATATTGATCCGCACATTGAAGACTATTACCTCTGTGTAGGGAGACTGGTCACCCCCAAACGGGTGGATCTTTTGGTCGAGGCCTGTAACCGCCTGGGAAGACGCCTAATCGTTGTGGGGCGAGGGCGAGAGCTAGCGAATCTTACGAAGATTGCGGGACCGACTATCGAATTTGCGGAGTGGGTGCCAACGGCGCAATTGGCGACCCTATATGCGCGTTGCAGAGCTTTACTCTTTGCCGCTCAAGAAGATTTCGGAATTGTGCCTTTGGAATGCCAGTCTTATGGAAGGCCAGTCATTGCGTATGGCCGTGGAGGCGTGCTGGAGACCGTCATTCCGCCGGTAACCGGGCGGTACTTTTACGAGCAGACCGTTGAGTCGGTAATGAACGCGATCCTTCTCTTCGAAAATGAGGAGACGCAGTATGATCCCGTGCGGATACAAGCCAACGCGCGCTCATTTGACACCTCAGAGTTCAAGATTCGACTAGCCAACTTTGTGGATCGATGCGTCGAGGCCAAGCGACTTGGCCGGCCTTGGACAGAACTCGCTTACGCTGGCACCGCACAAACTGTCAGCCGCGAGTCCGAAGAAAGTGGATCCAATCAGGGAGGGTATTATGAGGCAGGCCAGAAGCGTGGTGGAATTAGAACCCATTTTCTCCCAGGCGCCATAGCGGTCGAAGAAGGTTAGATTTTGATTGGTGTATGACGGAGCAGGACCGCAAAGCGGCGCGGAGCTGGACTTATTTTAGGAAGCTCTTGCGAATGCGAAACCGAAGTCCGTCATTTTGGTACAGGTCCGATGAAGATAGGCTGTGCATTTCATTTGAGCCATCTCGACCCGTAAGCCGCGGACACAGTGTTAGCATCGTATTTCGGGCTCCAAGACCAGTAGCGGCGGTCATCGTTGGAACCGAACCGATTGCTGTCCAACCCCGAGCCGCCCGGTGACTGAGTACTTGAGATTAGGTGGCACATCATAATCTGGGAGCTTTCCCTGAACGTCATGCACAGGTAGTGACTCAGCTAGTAACGGGCGCGCGCCGAAGTTCGAAGCATCATGCATGAGTAGGTAAACTGCTGGGAGGAAGGGAGGGGAGCAATTGGTTGAGGAGCTGATCCACCCGGTGAGCGTCGGGCGTTGCCGGCGGAACTTATGAGTAGCGCGACACAGGAATACACTGTGGGTGTTTGCGTCTGGATGTTGGCTCACGAGCATGTCCGACAGTCCCGGACGGCATTGCACTTGGGTGAGCTGGCTTGGGGCCGGCGGGACGCAGGATGAAACTTCATACTCACAGGGCGTTTCCCGAAGCGCGACGGGTACGGCGACTGATGTCGCACTGTGTGAGATTGCGCCAATGGTTGCTGTCGGTCTGCATGTTGTCGATATCGGCGACAGGTGCGGTGGCTGGGTTGCCTTACTGTAAGGCGGGACCGCACACCGGTCGGCCTTCGGACACGTATGTTCCGGTAGACAGTTGGGTCTACCCGGCGCTGGATCGGCTGCATGGACTCGGGTATTTGGATACAGCGTTTCTGGGAATTCGTCCGTGGACCAGGCGAAGTATTCAACGGATGATCAGCGATTCAGCGCAGGACGAAAGCATTCAGAGCAACTCCCAGGCATTTGAGATTCTAGCTTCGCTGGAACTCGAATTTGGCGTTGAAGATGATGACTTGAGCGATTTCTCCTATGGGTGCGAAGACCTTTATACCCGCCTTCAGAGCATCTCGGGCCTAACCTTGCGAGACAGCTTTCACCTGGGCCAAACGCTTGTCAACGACTACGGCCGCCCTTACCAACCGGGCTTCAATACCGTCGATGGTGCGGCCGGCAGCGCGGGGTTTGGTCGCTTCAGCCTATACGCTCGCGGAGAGTATCAGCATGCGCCGGGCGCCGCCGGCTACTCTCCAACCCTGGTCGCGACGCTGTCCAATATCGATCAAGTTCCCCTTGCCAGTAACCCGGTACAGGCAACCATTCCAGCCGGGCCCATTGCGTCCACCGATGTCTTCCGAATCATCGAGGCGAACCTCTCATACCGGATACTGAACCACGAGATATCTTTCGGCAAGAGCGATCACTGGTTTGGTCCCGCTGTGGGCGGCGCCTTCACCTACAGCAACAACGCGGAGAACATCTACGCGTTTCAGATCGACCGAACCGAGCCGCTTTATATTCCGTGGTTATCGTGGCTCACCGGACCGTTCCGGTACGACTTTTTCGTGGGCAGCCTCAAAGGGCATTCCGATCCAAACGATCCCTGGATGCATGCTGAGAAGATCAATTTCAAGCCAACGCCCAATGTTGAATTTGGGTTTGAGCGATCTGTGATATGGGGCGGCAAAGGGCATGAGCCGATCACCATCCACACCTTTCTCAGGAGTTTTTTCAGCACGACAAATACGACTGTGACGCAGAAGGCCTCGGCGCAGGATCCCGGGGCGCGCTTTGCATCCTTTGACTTCAGTTGGCGACTGCCATGGCTCAATCACTGGCTCACCCTCTATTCGGATTCCATGATCCACGACGACGTGAGCCCAATCGACGCGCCGCGCCACGCGGGGGTCCGACCGGGCCTCTTCCTCTCGCGGGTACCTGGCATTCCTAGACTGGACCTCAGATTCGAAGGCGTGAACACGGACCCAGAGACCAGCCGCAGCTCGGGCGGCGAGTACCTATACGTTGAGCAAATTCAAAAGCAGGGTTATACCAACGAGGGCTACATCATGGGAGATGCTATGGGCCGAGAGGGACAAGGGGGCGAGGCATGGCTGACGTATCATCTGTCCCCTTACGAGATGGTACAAACTTCGTTTCGACATTCCAAAGTTGCCGATGACTTTATTCCGGGCGGTACCACGCAGAACAGTTTCAACATTCACGTCGTCAAGCGCTTGCAAAGCTGCGTTGAGCTTTCTGTAGAACTTCGGCACGAATGGTGGAAAGCGCCAATCTATGAACCGGGAACAAACCGACACCGTAGCCGCATTCCAACTCACGTTGTATCCAGAGCGCAAGAGTGCGCCATGAACAGATCGAGTCAGGATATCAATCCGCGATCCTGTATCTCGATACTCGATGAGCTCGACAGCTTCAATCATTTGAGCACTTCGACCGCTGCTGCACCCAGGCCAAAGCCTTCGAGAATGGTCGATATATTGACCAGATTACGAAGGACCGAGCCCTTCTCGATCACCGGCGGCACCACAATCGTATCTCCCGGCAGCATCGCCACATGATCGAAGTCGTGATCTGCAAATAGCGCATGTTGGGCAAAACTGCCATACTGCCGGCTCACTACCGAGCCGCCGGCGCGCAGGACAACTCACGATTCCGGTCGGCATCCCGGTTCGGCCCGCCGGCAAGATGCAGGTAGTCGGTCACACGCTTGCCGTTTCTGAAGACGAATGCATTTGCGTAGTACACCTGTCCCTGCACCGAGACAGTAGAGGGCGGCTTGGGCACCACGAAGCGATCGCCATCCTCCAGGGGAAGGTCGGGAAGCGAGGCGATGTCTTTGGCGTTTGGGTCCAGATGGAACACGATACGCCCGCTCGGCTGGGCCTGACGCAGCCGCGCCAAGGCCGCGCGCGCCTCCGCTCCCGATGACTGCGCGGCCGCCGCATCCCGGTCAGTCAAGGCAGAAGCGGCTAACGTTGCGGATCGAGACGTGATCTCTCCCTCCAGCGCGTCTGCATATTCCAGGATTCGTTGGCGCTGCAGGCGGCGGACCGACTCCCGCGTGAACTCTGACGCATAGAGGAATGCGTCCGGTGTCAGGCCTCCAGCGCGGACCAGCAACTGTCGAAGTGTCTCACCCGGTTGGACACTGTAGACGCCGGCCGCCACAAACTCGCCCTCAAGCTTTACGAACTTGGTCTGCTGCTCGCTCGGAACCCGGATGTCGGCCTTTGAGAAGATGGTTACAACGTCGCCATTCATCAGCTCGACATCCTGCGAATTGTCCTTGTCGAGGACGACCTTGCCCAGGTTGAAAGGGACGAGGGTTGTCTTCAGGGTGGCCGGGTTCTTGCGCTCGATAACCGCATAATCCCAGTCGATATCCGGCGCGCTCAGAATCACATCTGTTGTCGCCGCGAAGTTCCGATTGCCCTCCGCCAGCGTGGCCCCTACCGCATTTCCTCCGCCATTGGCCCCAACAATGCCGCGGTTCACGGCTGCATCGGCCACGGCGCCGGTCTGGAGCCCCAGAGCGCCCTCCGTCGCCGCTCCTCTGTAGTCCGAATTGCTGAGTCCCAGTTCATTGTGGCGCTGATAATAGTTCCGCGTAATCAAGGCTTCGCGGTTCGGGATCAGGTCAGAGATGCGCATGCCCTGGTGCCAGGGATACCGACCGGGGTTGGCTACGTTGCCGCGCAGGGTTACCGCGTTCTCGAAACGGCCGATGATCGACGTCGCGGAGATCATGTCGCCATCCTGAACCGGCGGCGAATCGCTGCTGGCAAGATCGACGTCCAGCTCGCTGCGCTCCGTATGCTTATAGATTCGTTCCACGCGAACTTGCGAGCCGGCCGCCACGTTCGTCAGTCCTCCGGCCAGCGCGATGACCTGCTTGAAGCTGGTTTCGCCACGCAGCTCATAGATCCCAGGCGTGTTTACGCTTCCGAAAACTGCTACCTGGGGCCCGACATCGGGGATAAAGATCACGTCGCCGGATTCCAGCCGGACGTCTTTGGTTTTATCGCCGTGCAGCAACAGGTCGTACAAATCGAAGTGGGTAATGGTGGCGGCGCCGCGCTTCACCTGGATGTCGCGCAAGCTGCCTTGCGGAAGCGGTCCGCCCGAGGCGAACAGAGCGTTGAGCAGCGTACTCAGCGATCCAATCGTATAGCTGCCCGGCTTCCTCGCCTGACCCACGACGAAGACCTGAATCGAGCGCAACTGCCCCAGGTTCACATTCAGATCGAAGTTGCGGTAGACACGACTTAGCTGCGACTTGAGAAAATCGGTCAACTGGGAAAACTGCAATCCCGCCACATGGATTGTGCCTACATCCGGCAGTGCGATGGAGCCTGTGCGGTCCACCACAAACGAACCGCGTTGGTTCACCTGGCCCCATAGCTGCAGCCGTATTTCATCGCCGGGACCGATCACATAGTCTGGGGTGACCGGAATGTTGTCAACAGGTGCAAACGTTGACGGCGTCCCATTGAATAGATCAGCACCAAAGATCGGAAGTGCCCGCCCGCTGCTCTCCAGCACAATCTGCTGAAACTCTGTCATCGGCGCAGGCACCGACGACTCTTGCTCGAGGCTGCTTGAGTTCCGATCCTGGTCCCGCCGGCTCCCGACGTCGGTTACAACTTGCTCGGTGAGAGACCCTGCGGGCGACCCGAAGGATCCTGGCGCCGTCGCACCAGTGGATTGAGTCCCCATGGCCGCCGAGCTTGCCGAGGGAGCAGATGCGCCAGTACCAGCCTGACCGTCCATCTTCCCCACCATCAGGAGGGCCAGGCAGCAAACGCAAAGCGAAGATCGATTGATTCGATTCAGTGTGTGCAATGAGCCCTTGATCGAAAAATCCACTAGATAAACACCCTGTTTGCGCATCCGATTGGCGGCAAACCGCAGCAGAGAAAAGGCCTCGCCCATATGCCCCTCAGTTTACCCGATCCAAAAGCGAGTTGTTGGTGCGCTTGCCGTTATAGTCTTTCTGCCTATCCTTGGTCATGCTGCTCGTTGCCGTGTCGAGCCGCGCCTCGTTGCGTGCTGACGACAGTCTATACTGGCTTGGGGTTGCAACTCGCGCTTCGGCGAGTGCGGGAGAGGGGCAAAAGGAAAGAATGAAGGCGCTTGTAATTGATCGGCCAGGAGAGGCACGGGTCGTTGACATCGAACGTCCCAAGGCCGATTTGCTTGAAGCGACGATGCGAATTCGACGCATCGGACTGTGCGGGACCGACCTTAGCACCTTCCTGGGCAAGAATCCGCTGGTGACCTACCCCCGGATTCCGGGCCATGAAGTGGCCGCAACTCTCGAGCGAGTCCCCGCCAACGACCTGGGGCTGACGGAGGGAATGAACGTAACCATGTCCCCGTATACAAGCTGTGGCAAATGCACGGCTTGCCGCCAGGGCCGCCCCAATTCCTGTCGCTCCAACCAGACCCTTGGCGTTCAGCGCGATGGCGCGCTGGTGGAGTATTTCAGCATGCCGCTGGCCAAGCTCTACGCGGCGCCCTTGTCCATCGAGGAGCTATGCCTGGTGGAGCCGCTCACGGTTGGCTGCCACGCGGTCGCACGCGGCCGCATCACGGCTGCGGACACCGTGGCCATCTATGGGTGCGGCGGAGTCGGGCTCGGAGCTGTTTCCGCGGCCGCCTTTCGCGGCGCAAATGTCATTGCCATCGATATCGACGACAAGAAACTTGCGATCGCCCGGAACTCCGGAGCACGTCACTTGATCAATTCCATCCGCGACGACGTCCACGCCCGCCTGCAGGAGATCACCGGCGGGCACGGCCCCGACGTCATCATTGAGGCGATTGGAAGGCCCGACACATTTCGCGCTGCCGTCGAGGAAGTCGCCTTCACCGGTCGCGTCGTTTATATCGGATATGCCAAGGATCTGGTCAGTTACGAGACGCGCCTGTTTGTGCAGAAGGAACTGGATATTCTCGGTTCGCGCAATGCGCTTCCTCAGGACTTCAAGGAAGTGATTCGCATGTTCGAGCAAAAGCGATTTCCTACGGCGGAAGCCATCAGCGCCACCGTGCCGATTGAGGAGGCGCCCGCGATTCTTCGCGCCTGGAGCGAGAATCCGGCAGCATATACCAAGATTATGGTCGCGCTCGACTGACCGCATCCGACGCGCCTGGACAAAGTCCAGTGTTCCTGGCCCAGGGTGGTCGGCTTCGCCGTATGGAAGATGAAGGAGTCCGCATTGCAGTTAATTCCGACCTCCTTGAAGGATGTGGTGATCCTCGAACCGAAGGTCTTCGGGGATGCGCGGGGCTTTTTCCTGGAGGCCTACAACGAGGCAACCTTCGCGGCATTCGGATTGCCTACCCGGTATGTGCAGGACAACCACTCCGGCTCGCGCAAGGGCGTTCTGCGCGGAATTCACTACCAGGTAAAACAACCGCAGGGGAAGCTGGTGCGCGCCCTGCGCGGAGAGATCTTCGACGTTGCCGTTGACCTCCGCCAGGACTCCGCCCAGTTTGGCCAGTGGTTTGGTCTCAACCTCAGCGCGGAGAACAAGCGCATGCTGTGGATTCCTCCCGGATTCGGCCATGGGTTCCTGGTGCTCAGCGATTTCGCCGAAGTCTCCTATAAGGCAACCGCGTTTTATGCGCCAACCTTCGAGCGCTCGCTTCTCTGGAGCGATCCGGCGATTGCCATTGCATGGCCTTTGAACGGCGAACCAATCCTCTCCGACAAAGACGCTGCCGGCTCGCTGCTCGCCGAAGCTGAGACCTATCCCGCCTCCGGCAATCTTTTGGCTGGATAGTGCCCTTGCGCTTGGCGTTCCACCTTCGAGGGATCAGGCCGGGCCTTCGAGGCAATCTAAGATGAGAAGAGAGGAGGAGCATGGAGCAAAGTGTCTTGCTGGTCACGGGTGGCGCAGGATTTATCGGCTCCAACTTCGTCATCGAGGCGGTGCGTCGCGGCCACACGGTCGTGAACCTCGACGCACTCACCTACGCCGGCAATCTCGCGAATCTCGCTTCGCTCGACGGGAATCCTGCGCACACCTTCGTGGATGGCTCGATCCTCGATCGGCCGCTTGTCGCGAACCTTCTAGCCGAACATCAACCCGGCGCCGTCGTGCACTTCGCCGCGGAAAGCCATGTGGATCGTTCGATCGTGGGTCCCGCTGCCTTCGTGGAAACCAACATCACCGGGACGTTCACCCTGCTCGAAGCCGCGCTGCAGCATTGGCGCTCGCTGCCGGTTCCCCGCGGCAGTTCGTTCCGATTCCTGCATGTTTCCACCGACGAGGTATACGGTTCACTCGGCCCGGATGAGCCTGCGTTCCACGAGGAGACGCCCTACCGGCCCAACAGTCCGTATTCCGCGTCGAAGGCAGCGTCCGATCACCTGGTCCGCGCCTACTTCCACACCTATGGCCTTCCGGTCCTCACGACGAACTGTTCCAACAATTACGGCCCGTTATCAGTTTCCGGAGAAGCTGATCCCGCTGATGATCCACAATGCAATCCATGGAAAACCGTTGCCGGTCTATGGCGACGGCCAGAATGTGCGCGACTGGCTCTACGTCACCGACCATTGCGACGCGATCCTGGCTGTCCTTGAAAAAGGCAGGCTCGGAGAAACCTACAACGTCGGCGGATTGAATGAGCAGAAGAACCTCGACGTCGTCTACATTCTTTGCGCGATTCTGGATGAGTTGCATCCGGTCGGCGCGCCGCACAGCCAGCCTCATTACCTACGTGAAGGACCGTCCCGGCCACGACGACGCTATGCCATCGACTGCAAGAAGTTGCAAACCGAACTCGGGTGGGCGCCCAAGGAGTCCTTCGCTTCGGGCATTCGCAAGACGGTCCAGTGGTATCTTGACAATGCGCAGTGGGTAGCCGAATGTAGTCAGCGGTGAATACCGGGATTGGATCAAAGGAAACTATGGCGTCGCGAATTTGACGCGCAGGCGAAGGCTCCACCACGGCGCCCGTTGGAGAGATTGAATGAAGGGCATCATCTTGGCGGGAGGATCCGGGACCCGGCTTCATCCCGTCACCGAAGCTGTATCGAAGCAGTTGCTTCCGGTCTATGACAAGCCGATGATCTACTACCCGCTCTCGGCGCTGATGCTCGCCGGGATCCGGGACGTTCTGGTCATCTCAACTCCTGCCGACACTCCGCGCTTTGAGCAACTGCTTGGCACCGGTGGGCAATGGGGCATCTCGATCCGGTATGCGGTGCAGCCGTCGCCCGATGGCCTCGCCCAGGCCTTTCTTATCGGGAAGGAATTTCTCGCAGGCCAGGGCTGCTGCCTGGTGCTGGGAGACAATATCTTCTTCGGACACGATCTTGCGAAGTTGCTGCGTTCCGCCTCGGAGCGCAAGCAGGGGGCGACCGTATTTGCCTATGCCGTACAGGACCCGCAACGCTACGGAGTGGTCGAATTCGATGAGAGCCGTAAGGCAGTCTCGCTCGAAGAGAAGCCAAAGAATCCGAAGTCTCGCTACGCTGTCACGGGAATTTACTTTTACGATGAGCAGGTCGTCAGCGTAGCCGAGTCGATTAAGCCGTCTTCGCGGGGCGAGTTGGAGATCACCGACGTGAATCGCTGGTATCTCGATCGAGGCCAGTTGACCACGGAACTCCTCGGCCGCGGCATGGCGTGGCTCGATACGGGCACGCACGACTCTTTGCTGGAGGCGTCTCTTTTCATCCAGACCATCGAAAAACGGCAAGGCCTGAAGGTAGCCTGCCTTGAAGAGATTGCTTACCGCCAGGGCTATATCGATGCGGAGCAGCTTAAGGAACTGGCCGTGAAGATGGCTAGAAGCACCTACGGCGAATACCTGAAACGCATCATCGACGAAAAGGTGTACTGATGGCCGGGAATGCAGCGAACCGCCGAATCCTCATCACCGGCGAATGCGGACAGGTGGGCGGGGCTCTCATTCATACCCTTGCCCCATACGGTGAGATCATCGCGCCAACCCTCGACGCGCTCGACCTCACGGACACCAACGCAATCCGCAAAGTGATGCGCGAAGTTCGACCGCACTGGGTGGTCAACGCGGCTGCGCACACTGCAGTCGATAGAGCGGAGAGCGAGCCTGAACTCGCCTTTGCCATCAATGCGACAGCCCCTGAGTTGCTCGCTGAAGAGGCCCGGCACATTGGCGCAGTCGTGATTCACTATTCGACGGACTATATCTTCGACGGTTCAAAAACGGCTCCCTACGTCGAATCCGATCCCGCCAACCCGCTCAACGTTTACGGCCGCAGCAAGCTTGCCGGAGAAATGGCGCTGGGCGCGAGCGGCGCGGCCTATTTCACCTTTCGCACGAGTTGGGTCTACGGGGCTACCGGCAACAACTTTGTTCGCTCCATCCTGCGACTCGCGCGCGAGCGAGAACATCTGAGGGTCGTTGCCGACCAGCACGGCGGCCCTACTTGGAGTCTCGAACTTGCCCGCTTGACCGCCCACGCCATCGGCCAGATCGAACGTCTGGCTGCGCAGGCTGGCTGCTCGCCGGGCGAAGCCGCCCGTCCGTTCTGCGGTGTCTATCATGCGACTGGAGCCGGAGAGACCTCGTGGTATGGTTTCGCCGCGCAGGCCATCGCAGAGTTGCAGAAGCTGGAACCCGTTGCAAAGCTGGCGTCGGTCGATCCGATCCCGACCTCCGAGTATCCAACTCCGGCCAAGCGCCCGCTCAATTCGATGCTCGACTGCTCCAAACTGGAACGGGTTTTCGGTTGGCGGATGCCGGAATGGCGCGACTCTCTCGGGCTGGTCGTCGCAGAGCTGGCGAAGTAATCCCAGCGACAGAGTCGAATCAACTGGAAGCGCCGGTCGCGGATAGGTACACTGCTGTCGTGAGCAAGCCGACAACGAATCCCAAGGTCGATGCCTACATCGCCAAGGCAGCGCCGTTTGCCCAGCCGGTGCTTGCGCATCTGCGCGCGCTCATCCACAAGGCCTGCCCGGATGTGGTGGAAGAGATCAAGTGGGGCCGGCCGTTCTTCCTGCACGGCGACACGATCCTGTGCAACATCTCGGCCTTCAAAGCGCACTGCAGCTTCGGTTTCTGGGGCGCGGAGATCGGCAAGGTGCTGCGTACGGCCGGCGTGCTGCAGGATGGAGCCATGGGCTCCCTGGGCAAGATCACCGGCATCAAGGACCTGCCGCCGGACAAGCAGCTGCTTGGGTATCTGCGGCAGGCGGCCGAACTCATTGACAAGGGCCAAGGCGAAAACTGGGTCGCTGCGCAGCGGCGGGTCGTGAAGGCGCCCAGGCCTCCTGTGGAAGTCCCCGCCGAGTTCACCGCCGCGCTCCGGCGCGATCGCAAGGCCGCCGCGGCCTACGCTGCCTTCAGCCCCAGCTGCCAGCGCGAGTACGCGGAGTGGATCGCGGACGCCAAACGCCCCGAGACTCGAGACCGCCGCATCGCCCAGGCCATCGAGTGGATCGCCGAAGGCAAGCAGCGCAACTGGAAGTACCAGGAGTGCTGACGGGCGAGTTTCTATCCCTTGCTGAGTCGCCTTGCAAAATCCAGGAACACCAGCGCGGCTGGCGAATACCCGCCGGGGTCCGGCTGGGTGAAGTCGCCGGTCAGCGGGTCCATCTGCTGGCGAAACTCGGTGTGGCGCATGATGGCGGAACACCACTGCTGCATGACGTGGTCGAGCTCGGCCTGCTTGCCGTAATAGGGCATCCAGCGCGGCGCTCGCAGCGCCGTGAGGGCCTGGCTGGCTCCGCCCCAGCTGTTGCGCGGGATCGGCCGCACGAACGAGGGCTCCTTGAGCGCTGAGGACGGGAAAGGGTAGGGCGCCCAGAAGGCCTCGGGGTTGTGGACCTGCCGAGTCCAGATGGCGTCGAAGATGGCTTTGTCCTTTCGCGGATCGAGCACATGTTCGCCGAGGACGCGCAGGGTGACCACGGAACGGACACGGACGAAGTCGTTCTGCGCGTCGAGGTCGTAGAACGCGGCGTCCTCCGGGCTATACAGCTTGGTTAGGATCAGGTGGCGGATGTGTTCCGCGTCGGCGAGCCAGCGGGCGTGGTCATCGCGTTTGCCGAGGGCGGCTGCCATCGCGGCGAGGGCCATGCGGCCGCCATAGACGGTGGCCGAAAGATCGGGGCACAGGCGCGGCATGATGGCGAGATCGGGGCACTTGCGGGCGTCGGCGTCCGGGCATTGCCGGGGGATGCCGTTCCAGCGCGGGGAGTAGTCCATGCCGGTGTCGTAGGTGCAGAAGCCTTCGCAGAGGCCGGTCTTGCGCGTGTCGCGGTACTGACGGAGCCAGGCGTCCCAGCGGCTGCACGACTGGTATGCAGTTTCCAGCAGCTCCTGATCGTGGGTTACCTGGACGATCTCCCACGCGGTCGCGGCGATGGGGACGACCATCTGAATCTGGCCGTAGCCGGCACTGGTGCCAACCTTGTCGGCTAGCTTGATGGAGGCCGGCAGCTGGCCGTCCTCCTTCTGCTGCGCGAAGAAGGCCATGTGGTTGGCGCGGGCGGTTTCGAGCGGCGTGGGCTGGCCCGGCGGGGTGGCGATGTACTTCTGGAGAGTGCCGTAGACCTGGCCCTCCTGTGGGGCGCACTCCTGCCATATGCCCGCGTAGGTGCTGCCCTCAACCAGCACGGGATGCTCGTAGCGGGGCATGAACCGGACGTTGCCGGCGAGCACGGCGAGGGCAGCGTCCCAGGTGGCGGCCCAGGCAGGGTCGGCGCCGGGAAAATGCGGTCTGGACGTGGCTGCGGGTGCGGCCGCCGGCGGTGTCGATGCCGGGCTCTGCCGTGCGTTGGCGAATGCGGCCATCCCGGCGAACGGTATTGCCGACGCGCCGGCTGCAAGGGCGCTCTGTTTCAGGAAATTCCGGCGGAGCAGGCTCTTCTTCATGCGCACCAGTGTAAGGCTTCTTCAATTGGATAAACTGGCAGAATGAAGCGCGTTGCCCCTGAACCCGAGCTGAACGCGGTCGAGTTCCGGCAGCGGCTGATGAATTGGTATCGAGCGCAGGCGCGTTCGCTGCCGTGGCGTGGCGCGACCGATCCCTACCTTATCTGGGTCTCGGAGATCATGCTGCAGCAGACGCGCGTCGCCGCGGTCGTCGAACACTACAACGAATTCGTCCGCCGCTTTCCCACCCTGGTCTCGCTGGCGCTTGCGGCTGAGGATGACGTGCTGGCGGCCTGGTCCGGACTTGGCTATTACCGCCGCGCGCGCATGCTGCACAAGGCGGCCCGGTTTATCGTGCTGGAACGGGAGGGTCGCCTGCCCGCAACTTCGGCGGAGCTGCGCACGTTGCCGGGAATCGGCGAATACACCGCCGCGGCGATCGCCAGCATCGCCTTTGGTGAGTCCGTAGCCGTGGTGGATGGCAATGTAGAGCGCGTCGTCCTCCGCCTCACCGGGAGGCCCAGCGAGGAATCGGCTGCGGATCGGGCGTTCGTACGAGCGCAGGCGCAGGCGCTGATGCCGAATGCGTCCCCCTTGACCTCGCAGCCCGATGCCGGGCTCGCGTCCGGGACCGCCTCAAGGCCTCGTAATGCGAGCGCCTGGGATGCTGCTGAGCGCGTCGCTTTGGCCGCCAGTGCTCATCCAACGGAGCAGGCCGGAGGCGACGGCGCCTATCCTCACCTGACTGCCAACCCAGCCGGAGACCACAACCAGGCCATGATGGAGTTGGGGGCGACGCTCTGCCTGCCGCGCGCACCGCTCTGCCTCCAGTGTCCAGTTCAGCCGCTTTGCCAGACCCGGGGCGAGCACATAACTCCAACTCGCGCCCCGCAGCGCAGTCTGCCGGTGGCCCACCTATTGGATCTGCGCAAGCGCGGCACGGTCACTGAGGTCCTGCTCGCGCTGCGTCCGGCCAATGCCACCATCATGCCCGCGATGTTCGAGCTGCCTGGGCTGCCCCTCGATGCCGTGGAGAGTCGCGAGCCTGTGCTCCGCGTCCGCCATTCGATCACCAGCACCAACTACTATGTTCAGGTTTTTTCTCCGCAGCGGCACGATCGCCCTGGGTCTGGAGCGCCGCTCCGTCGCGCGATTCCGAAGGGATCGGGCGAGCTGCACTGGGTCAATGTCTCGCGGCTCGCAGGGGTGCCACTCACTGGGCTGACGCGTAAGGTCCTGCAGCGTCTCCATGTGATGGAAAACCTGCGCATCAATTTGTTGCAGAGTTGAGTGCGCCCGTTAATTAAGGGGCGCCCGGCGCCTTGCATGTCAGCGTCTCCAGAGTTTCCTTCTGACATGCAATTTGCCGAGCGCTCCAACCGTCTGCCGTTGATTAGCTTCTTAGGTCGTGAGCCAATCACCGTTCCGCAGCAGATCATGCAGGTCCGGCCCAGCGTGCTTCTCCTGGAGTGCCGCCTGCGCCGCTGCCAACCGCGCCGTCAACAGACGGAATGGCGAGCAGGAGACGTAGTTCAGTCCGATCTTGTGGCAGAATTTGACGGATTCGGGATCGCCGCCGTGTTCGCCGCAGATGCCGACTTTGAGTTCGGGCCGGGTCTTGCGTCCCTTGATGGTTGCCATCTCCACCAGTACGCCCACGCCTTTCTGGTCGAGCGTGGCGAAGGGGTCCTCTTTGAAGATGTTGTTCTTGATATAGGCCGGAAGGAACTTGTTGATGTCATCCCGGGATATGCCGAAGGTGGTCTGGGTCAGATCGTTGGTGCCGAAGCTGAAGAACTCGGCTTCCTCGGCAATTTGATCGGCGGTGATGGCGGCGCGCGGAATCTCGATCATCGTGCCGACCATGTAGTTGACGGAAGCGCCCTTCTCCTTGAAAACGAGTTCGGCGATATGGCGAACGATGGCGGCCTGATTGCGCATCTCCTCGACCGAAGTGATCAGCGGAATCATGATTTCGAGATGGGGATCGCCGCCCTTATTCTTGACCGCAACCGCGGCCTCGAAGATGGCGCGGGCTTGCATCTCGGTGATCTCGGGGAAGGCGATGCCGAGACGGCAGCCGCGCAGGCCGAGCATGGGGTTGGTCTCGTGCAGCTCCTGGACCCGCGCCAGCAGCGGGCGCAGCTCCTTCAGCTTGGGCGAGTGGGGCTTGGTGTCTTCCAGCCGGGTGATCTCGACCAGCAGCTCTTCGCGCTGGGGCAGGAACTCATGCAGCGGCGGGTCCAGCAGGCGGATGGTAACCGGCAGCGACTCCATGGCCTTGAACAGGCCGACGAAATCGGCGCGCTGCATGGGCAGCAGCTTCTTGAGCGCGTCGCGGCGGTCCTTCTCGTTGTCCGAGAGAATCATGGCGCGCACGTGCTCGATGCGGTCTTCAGCAAAGAACATGTGCTCGGTGCGGCATAGACCGATGCCCTCCGCTCCGAAGGCCCGGGCCTGGCGTGCATCGCGCGGGATGTCAGCGTTGGCGCGGATCTTCAGTCTGCGGACCGGGTCGACCCAGCTCATGAACTTCACCAGGTCGGTATCGTCAGGCTGCACCGGGATGGTCTTGAGCCGGCCCAGAATCACGCGGCCGGTGGTGCCGTCCAGCGAGAGCCAATCGCCCTGGCGCAGGGTGTGGCCCTTCACGCGCAGTTCCTTGTGGGCTTCGTCGACGGTGCAGTCGCCCGCTCCAGCCACGCAGCACTTGCCCATGCCGCGCGTAACCACCGCGGCGTGCGAGGTCATGCCGCCGCGCGAGGTCAGGATGCCCGCGGCCACTTCCATGCCCGCGATATCTTCAGGCGTGGTTTCTCCGCGGACCAGGATGACGTCCTTGTAGACGCCGTCGTTGTAGTACTTCACCGCGTCTTCAGCACTGAAGACGATCTGGCCGACAGCGGCGCCGGGCGATGCCGGCAGACCGATGGCGAGCACTTCGATCTTCGCGTCCTTCTCGTCCAACCGCGGAACCAGGAAGTCGTAGAGCTGGTTGGGCTCGACGCGCATGACCGCTTCTTCCTGGGTGATCAGGCCTTCGCGGACCATATCGATGGCGACGCGAACCGCAGCCAGACCGGTGCGTTTGCCGTTGCGGGTCTGCAGCATATAGAGCTTGCCATCCTGGATGGTGAACTCGAAGTCCTGCATATCGCGATAGTGCTTTTCGAGCTTCCAGGTGATGGTGCGCAGTTGCTGGTACGCCTTCGGCATGGTCTTCTCAAGTTCGCTGATGTGCATGGGAGTGCGGATGCCGGATACCACGTCCTCGCCCTGCGCGTTCATCAGGTATTCGCCGAAGAAGACTTTTTCGCCCGTCGCCGGATTGCGCGTAAAGCCAACGCCCGTGCCCGAGCTCTCGCCCATGTTGCCGAATACCATGCACTGCACATTCACCGCAGTACCCAGCCAGTCGTCAATCTTGTTAATGCGGCGATAAGTCTTGGCGCGGTCGCCATTCCAACTCCGGAACACGGCGTCGCGGGTCATCACCAGCTGCTCCAGCGGATCCTGCGGGAAGTCCTTGCCCGTTTCCTTCTGATGAGCTTCTTGTACTCGGCGACGATCTCCTTCAGTGCGTCGGCGTTCAGGTCGTAATCGAATTTGACGCCTTCGCGATGCTTCACGCCGTCGAAGATGTGCTCGAACTTCTTTTTGTTGATGTTCAGCACCACGCTGCCGAACATCTGAATGAGACGGCGATACGAATCGTAGGCAAAACGCGGGTCGCTGCTGCGCTTGGACAGCCCTTCGACGGAATGATCGTTCAGGCCCAGGTTGAGGATCGTGTCCATCATGCCGGGCATGGAGAACTTCGCACCCGAACGGACCGACACCAGCAGAGGATTCTCGGCCGCGCCGAGCTTCTGCCCCTGCAACTCCTCCAGCCGCGCCAGGGCGGCGTGCATCTCGACATCGATCTCGGGACTGAAGGTGCCCAGCATGTACTCGCGACAGGCTTCGGTCTGGATGGTGAAGCCGGGCGGGACGGGTAACCCCGCATTCGTCATCTCGGCCAGGCCGGCGCCTTTGCCGCCCAGTACGTCTTTCATGCGGCCATTGCCTTCGGCCTTGCCGCCGCCAAAGAAGTACACGTACTTGGTTGGGGTGAGGGTTGTGCTCTGACTCTTACTTTGCGCTCTTTGCGCCACGCGCTGCGACATGAGACCGTTCCTCCGTAGGACTTAATTCCGCGGAGGCGGTTCCTTGTGAGGGTGGCTGTACGTTGACTCAGTCCGTCAAATGAGCAACATCTCCGAACGGGCTAAGGCGTGCGGGTCATCCGGACAGCGGAATGCGCCTCGCGACAATTCCTAATCGACTCTACAATCGGCGTTGCAGGGATATGGTTGTCTGTGTTGCCCGTCACAGACCATCTTGCCGGCTCAGTAGGAAAATTCCCGGCAGCACGGAATATTCCAGCGAATCGGGCAGAAAGCTCGTTTGAGTTCCGGATGGGGCACTCGAACAAAATGCACGTAGCGCGGTGAAATGCTGGCCGGATTGCATCCTTGTCATCAGTAACCCGCACAGCATCAGCCGCGGCATGCGATTGTCCACGGGATTGCCGCCGGCTACTTGAGGTTCAGAAACTGCTGCAGATTGTCGGCCGCACTGGCGACCGCACGGGCGAGACTGAGCTTGGCTACATTGTGGGCGAAGACGCTGTTGATCTGATCCAGCTCGGCTGAGGTGAGCGATTCCTGGGCCTGCACTACCTCGACATTGTCGGTCACGCCGGCATCGAAGCGTTGCCGGGTCAGGTCCAGGGTTTCCCGGGTCACCTGCAGGTTTCGTTCGGCGACTTTGACCTGGCTGGTCGCGGCCTGTAGATCGAGGAAGGCGTTCCGCACGTCGCTTTCCACCTGGCCCTTCAGGTCGTCGAGTTCCGCCTGCCGTTGTGCGAGTGCTGCCTCGGCCTGATGGATATCCCCTTCGGTGCGGCCTCCCTGCCAGATCGGAATATTCAAGGTGGCCGCCGCGCTGAAGGTAGCGCTGGCCTGCGCCGGATTGGTCCCAATGGAACCGTAGTTGCCATTCACGGTGAGCGAAGGCAGCCGCTCATCGCGAGCCGCGGTCAGCGTGTGCTCGGCTGCACGCAACTGCGCTTCGGCCGCCTTGATGTCGGATCGCTGAGCGAGGGCCTGGTGGATGGCAGTGTCCAGGTCCAGGGCCGGCGCCGCGCCAAACGGCACCGCGTCGGTCAATTCGTAGTCCGCGCCGGGAGGCAGGCCGGTCATGCGCGCGAGGGCAATCTTTTCCTTGGCCAGCTCAGTCTCAAGTGAGGTGACGCGCTGTTGCTGGGTCAACTCCTCCACCTCACTGCGGTCGACATCGATTTGCGGAGCGACGCCCACCTGCCGCTCCTGCAGCGTCTGCTTGTAGAGGGCGGCTGCGGTGTCCAGTTGGGCGTGCGCGGACGCGACCCGTTCCGCGGTGGCCAGTACCTGCAGATATCCGCCGCACACGGCCAGCACCACCGCATCGCGCGCATCCCTGGCCGTGAGTTGAGCGGCACGGAAGGTCTCATTGGACGAGCGATAGTTATTGACGGCGGTGAGGTCGAACACCGACTGCGAGACGCTGCCGCGCAGGTCGATGTTGTTATACGGCCCAACAATGGTAGGGAAGTCGAAACCCGGAATGGGGATGTGGATGCGAAACCCCTCGGCGGCGAGGTTCACCTGATTTATGTTTTCGGCGAGGTAGCCGCTGACGTTGGGCAGCAGCGAGCTGCGCGCGATCTGGGCCTGTCCCTGCGCTTGGCGGACCGCGTGATTCAGGCCGGCCGCGCCGAGATTGTAGTTCAGGCCGCGCTGGATCGCATCGCGCAGGGAAAGCTTGCCCGAGAATGCCATGGCCGCAGTGCTCGGCGAGCTTCCCGCATAGGAACCCTGGACCTGCACCGAAGGATTGATCGTAGTCACGCTGTTGGTCGTCCCGGCAATCGGCGTCTCAACCGCAGTCACCGAGCCGCTTGGCCCGCCGCGCCCCGAGAGCGGGAGCTGGGTAGCCAGAGTGTGCTGCTGCGGGCCCGGCGATGGCGGGCCCTGGGCACGCGCACTGAGCGGGACGACGAAGCTCCCCAGGCCAACAGTGAGGGCGAACCCGGCGAGGGAGGCGATGAAGGTGACTTTCGGCTGCGAGCGATTCATGACAGTGTTCCTTTTGTGCCTAACTGAGTTGTTTGCGGAATCGCCAGACGCTCAGCGATACCAGCACCAGCGTAAACAGGAGCAAGGCCAGAAAGTTTGGCCAGACGTCGACGAAGCCGCTTCCTTTCAGCGTGCTTCCGCGGACGATGGTTGCGAAATGGTGGACCGGGTTCAGCACCGTCAGCGGCTGCAGCCACTTGGGCATGGCCTCGACCGGATTGAGCGCGCCGGACAGCGAAGAAAGGGGCGGATTGATGAAGAAGCTGGTCAGCTGCGCCTGCTGCGCCGACTTGCTGAACGTGGCGATCACCGTGCCGATGCTGATGCCGGAAAGAATGCACAGCGAGCCCGCGCCCAGCAGCAGCAGGACGCTGCCGTGGAAGGGAACGCCAAACACAAATCGGACGACGCAGATGGCGACGATCATCATCAGCGTAAGCAGGAAAAACAGCGGAGCAATCTTGGCGACAATGATCTCGGTTGTGCTTGCAGGCGACATTAGCAATTGCTCAATCGTCCCTGCTTCGCGTTCCCGCACCATGGCGGCTGACGCAACCAGGGAACTATTGAGAATCAGCAACAGGCCGAGCACGCCGGTGACGATGAACCACGAATCGACCAGACCCGGGTTGAAGAGAAACGCCGGCTGCAGCTCTACCTGGCCGCGGCGGGTCAGGTCGGTCGCGGCGACGGGTACTGCCTGCAACCGAATTCCCTGGCTCTGCAACCCGGCGTTGTAGCTTTGGATCACCCCTTGCGCATACGCCTGGCTGATGGTCGCGGTGTTGGCGTTGGTCGCATTCAGCAGAAACTGGACCGTGGTGGAACGATGCCGCGCCAGGTCGCGGGCATAATCGTAAGGCACCACCACGCCGGCATCCGCGTCGCCCCGGCTGACGGCGTCGCCCAGCTGGTCGACCGAGGTGTAGTAGCCCGCCAGCTGAAAACTCTCGCTTTCGGTCAGGGTCGAGATCAACTCGCGGCTTTCTGGCGAACGGCTATCGTCGACGACTGCAAGCCGGACGTTGCTTACATTCGCGCTGAGCGCAAACCCGAACAGCGTGAGCTGCAGTACCGGGGGCAGGATGAGCGAAAGCTGGAGCCGCCGGTCGCGGCTGATCTGATTGAACTCCTTCAGTATCAGGGCACGCAGGCGGTAACTGAACAGGCGTTGGAGGAGATGGTTCATGGCTAGGCTTTCACCTGCATCTTTCTCATGCCGCGCCACGCCAGTGCGTAGAACAGGCAGCCAATAACGCCGATGAAGAGCACTTTGTACCAGGTGGCCGGCCATCCGCCACCCTGCAGGAAGGCATCGCGAACAATCTCGATGTAATAGCGGCCCCACACAAAGTTCGAGATCCAGCGCAGTCCCGCGGGGATGTTCTCCACCGGAAAGATGAGGCCGGAAAGCAGAAAAACCAGCAGGAACCCGCCCAGAGCGACGGCCTGCAGCGCGGCCGCCTGGTTTGGGATTCTTACCCCGATCATGGTGCCGAAGGACGCTACGCAGAAGGCATAGAGGACGGTCGCGATCAGCATGGGCGTGGGATCGCCGGCGAAACTCTGGCCGAAGTAGGTAAACAGAAGGGAAGCCATCACCAGGGCCTCCGCGGCGGCGACGACCATAAAGGCGAGGATCTTTCCTAGAAGAAACTCATGCGCGGAGATGCTGGAAACGTAAACCTGCAGGATGGTCTTCTGCTCGCCTTCCTTGGCCATTGCCAGTCCTGCCAACAACGTGGGGAACATGGACAGGGCCAGCACAAAGACGCCGGGGCTGTAAAACTTCTTCGAAGACAGGCCGGGATTGAACCACAGGCGGAACGAGGTCAGTACGAGCGCTCCGGTGGCGCCGCCGGCCATCTGCTGGTTGTAGGCGCTGGTGATCTGGCTCGCGTATCCGGAGACCAGCTTGGCGGTATTCGCATCCGATCCGTCGACCATGAGCTGCACCGGGGAATTGACGTCACGGGCGAGGTCGCGCCCGAAGTGAGTGGGAATGATCACCACGGCGCGCGCGGCTCCCGAGGCCAGCGCTTCTTCGGCGGTCTTGTCCACCGGCCACGCGACGACGTGAAACGTGAGCGAAGCTCGGAAGGCGTCGATGTAGTTGTTGGACGCCGCGGAGCCGTCGAAGTCCTGCACCACGATCGGCAGTTCGTTTACGGTCAGCGAGATCGCCGAACTGATAAGCATGATCAGCACCACGGGGAGTACCAGCGCGAGCGCCAGGGTGCGCCAATCGCGAACGATCTGGATCAGCTCCTTTCGTGCCTGGGCAAGGATTCGTCTCATACGTGCACTCTTTCAGCTTTCACTGGACACTTTGCCTTGCAGGCGCGCACGCTCGACGATGGAGATGAATACGTCTTCGAGCGAGAAGCGGTCTTCGCGGGCACTGAGGACGCGTTGTCCGTCCGCTTCCAGCAGGCGCGTGGTCTGCTGTATGGCGCGCTCCGGGGAGTCCTCGGTGATCAGGTGGAGGCGTTCGCCAAACAAGGAAACCCGCCAGCTCTCGGTGCCCCGCTTCAGCAGGTCCACGGCGCGCTGGGGCTGATCGACCACGAACTGGATGAGGTGCCCGGACTGCTGGGCTTTGATCGCGGTGGGAGAACCTTCGGCCACCAGCTCACCGGCCACCATCATGCCCAGCCGGTTGCACTGCTCGGCTTCCTCGAGATAGTGGGTCGTCACCAGAATGGCGGCGCCGGTGTCAGCCAGCCGATTGATCATGGTCCAGAAGGCACGCCGGGCCAGCGGGTCGACGCCTGAGGTGGGCTCGTCGAGGAAGAGAATGTCGGGCTCGTGCATGATGGCCGCGCCAAACGCCACGCGCTGCTTCCACCCGCCGGGCAGGCTGCCGGTGATCTGGTCCTGCTTGCCTTCGAGCCCCGAGAACGAGAGCACCCAGCGAATCTTCTCTTCACGCTCCTGCTGCGGCACGCCGTAAACCCCGGCGAAGAAATCGAGGTTCTGGCGGATGGTCAAATCGTCGTAGAGCGAGAACTTCTGTGACATGTAACCGATTCGCTTCCGCACTGACTCCGATCGCAGATCGCCCCGGTTGCCGGCGAGCTCCATGGTGCCTTTGGTCGGCTCCAGCAGACCGCACAGCATCCGGATGGTGGTGGTCTTGCCTGCTCCGTTCGCTCCCAGCAGTCCATAGACCTCGCCGTTGCGAATCTGCAGGCTGACGTTGTTGACCGCGGTGAAGTCGCCAAACTGCTTGATGAGCCGGGTCGCGCCAACAGCGACGTCTCCGCGCAGACTGCTATGGTCGTGGCGCGCGGGAAACTCGACTGCACTGCTTCTCTGGCCCAGCGCCCGCAGTTTCGCGACAAACACATTCTCGAGGGTCGGATCGTCGACCCGCATTTCGTCGAGCGCCACGCCCGCATTCTGCAGCCCGGCGCGCACCGCGGACTCGACCGCTTCGGGATCGTGTGCCAGCAGGTCAAGCCGGTCGCCAAATCGCTGCACATCGAGAATGTCGACGTGCGATGCAGTCAGGCGGGAAAGAGTTCCTTCTGTCTTGCGCAGGTCCGCGGTCCTCAGTTCGATTCGCTTGGCCCCCAGGCTCGTGCACAACTCCCGCGGCGTGCCCACCTCAAGGAACCGGCCCTGATGCATGAATGCGATACGATGGCAGCGCTCCGCCTCATCGAGGTACGGGGTCGCCACCAGGATCGTCAGCCCGTCGGCGGACAAATGCGCCAGTACGTCCCAGAACTCCCGCCGCGACACGGGATCGACGCCCGTGGTTGGCTCGTCCAGCAGAAGCACTCGCGGTTGCGGCACCAGCGCGCAGATCAGCGACAGCTTCTGCCGCATCCCGCCGCTCAGTTTGCCAGCCAGCCGGTCTCCGAACCGGTCCATATCGAACATGCGCAGATAGCGATTGCCGCGGTCCACAATCTCCTGCGGCGAAATGCGGCGCAAGTCCCCGCAGTAGCGGATGTTCTCCTTCACGGTCAGGTCGGGGTACAAACTGAAGGTCTGGGTCAGGTAGCCGGTCTGGGACCGCATCTCCCGCGCCGGCCGGCCAAAGATGTCCGCCACGCCGGAGGTTGCCTCCATCACTCCGGCAAGAATCTGGAAGGTGGTGGTCTTGCCCGCTCCGTCGGGTCCGATCATCCCGAAGATCTCGCGTTCGTGGACCGCAAGGTCGATTCCGCGGACGGCTTCGAGAGCCCCATAACGCTTCGTTAGGCTGCGTGCCTCGATAGCTGGCGGCACGGTGCTGCCCTGCGGCACTTTGTCCTCAACGTCCCGGAGTGGAGTGGCGGCAATCACTAATGACTCACCTTCGGCCATACATCGTCTTTTACCAGGATGTCGCCATCGGCCGGCATCCCCGGCTTGGCGTAGCCGAAGCCTGCCTTCAATTCCAGCTTCAGCCCCACCACCTGCTTCACCCGGTCATCCTGGAAGTAGGTGTTTTCCGGCGTAAACGTCGCCTCCGGATCAATCCTCGAAACATACGCATCGATCGCTGTGTGCGGAGCCGAGTCGAGATACACGTGCGCGGCCTGTCCCACCTTCACCTCGCCGATCTGACCCTCCGGCACAAACCCGCGCAGATAGACCTTGGTCAAATCCAGCAACGTAATGATGGCGGTTCCCGCGGTCATCATCTCGCCCGGCTCGGCGGCACGCGTTATCACTGTTCCGCTGAACGGCGCCCGGATGGTCAGATCATTGCGATCGTCCTGCGCCTCGGCAAGCTGGGCTAGCGCCTGCTGCGTCTCCGCCGCTGCGCTCGCGACCTCAGCCTGCTGCTGGGCAATCTGGCGCCGCACCAGCGCGACCTGCGACTCGTGAATCCCCGGGTTGGAGAGGGTCCCCTGAGCGGTCGTCAGCTCGGCCTGCGCCGCCTCAGCACGGCGTTTCGCCGCTGCCAGGGCTGCCGCCTGCTGGTCAGCTGTAGATGCCGCCTGCAATCCTTGCCGCTCCGATACCGCGCCCGACTTGGCCAGCCGTGTATAGGCATCCTTGTCGAACTCGGCCAGGTTGTATGCCGCCTGCTGCTGGGCTACATCGGCCTGCGCGGCTGCCAGATCGGCCTCAGCCTGCTTCACACGCCCCTCGGTATCGAACTTCGACTGGCCCACCTGCATCTGGCTCTGGTCCAGTTGCTGTTGCAATACTGCGATTTGCTCCCGCGCGGCCTCGCCCTTGGCCTGGGCAGCCGTCAAGGCGGCACGCGCCTGGTCCTCGCGTGCGCGAATCTGTGCGTCGTCGAGAGTCGCGATCACGTCGCCGGCGTTTACCATATCGCCCTCACGTACGCGCACCTCCAGAATGCGTCCAGCCGTCTTGGAAGCAACTGCAGAGTCATCGCCTTCGATGCGCCCGCTAACGGCAACCACGCTGGCTGGCAGCGCCGGCGTGGCGAAGAAGACGCGCCAAACGACCAATCCCACAATCACAAGAGCCGCAATCGCTGCGATTAGAACCACACGCCGCCGTGTCCCTCCGCCGGACTTCGCGGCATCCGGTGCGTCTGGCGTTGTGCGGTTGGCG
>CAWBFL010000009.1:0-17213 GCA_963787905.1 uncultured Acidobacteriaceae bacterium
GCGCGCTGGCCGCCGGCCCTGCCGACATCGATGCGGAGGTCCACAAGGCGCTCGACAACAAGCGGTTCCAGAATGTGTCGGCGACCGTGCAGGGCGACAACGTCACCCTCACCGGGACCGTCGCGCTCTACGCCGACAAGGAAGATGCCGACAATAAGGTCCACCACGTGAGGGGAATCAAGGGGGTCGACAACGAGATTGTGATCGCCGCGCCGCCGGTGGAGGATGCTGCGCTGCGCGACAAGTTGGCGAAGGGACTGGCGTACGACCGGGTGGGGTATGGCACCACCGCCTTCAACTCCATCTCCATTGGCGTGCACGAAGGCGTGGTGACGCTCGCCGGTACCGTGTACGGCCCGCCGGACAAGGATTCTGCGGTCAGCCTGGTGGCGCACACCCCTGGGGTAAAGGACATCATCGACAACCTGGAGGTGGCGCCGGTTTCGCCCATGGATGACCGGCTGCGAATCGAACTGGCGCGCGTGATCTACGGGACGCCGCAGTTGCAGCGCTACGCGCTCGACCCTGAGAAGCCTATCCGGATCACCGTGGTCCACGGCAACGTGACGCTCTCCGGGGTGGTCGACAGCAAGGCTGACCGCGACGTGGCCGGACTGCGTGCGAACACGGTCCCCGGGACGTTCAAGGTGGTCAATGATCTTCAGGTCGCCGGTTCGCAGAGCGGGAAATAGAACTCCGCGGCGGGCAGGCTGGCGGCGGGTGCGGCGCATGCGCATGTCCCATAAGATGGAAACATGGCCAATGCGTGGGAAAGTACCGGACTGACGCTGGAAATGATCAAGTGGGAACACTCGATCTTCGCCCTGCCGTTCGCGCTGACCGGCGCGGTGCTGGCGGCGAATGGCTGGCCGCGGCTGCCGGTGCTCGGATGGATTGTCGTTTGCATGGTGTCGGCGCGCTCGGCGGCCATGGCCTTCAACCGCCTGGTGGACGCGCGGCTGGACGCGGCCAATCCGCGCACCGCGGCCCGCGCGCTGCCGGCAGGACGGCTCAGCGCTGGGTTTGTTGCCGGCTTTGTCGTGGTCTCGGCCGCGGTATTCCTGCTGGGCTCGGCCATGCTCAACCGGCTGACGCTGATCCTGGCCCTGCCCGCGCTGGCGGTGCTGCTGGCTTACAGCTACATGAAGCGGGTGACGCGCTGGTCGCACCTGGTGCTGGGACTATCGCTGGGAATTGCGCCGTCGGCCGCGTGGATCGCCGTGCGGGGATCGTACGACGCGCGCATTCTGGTGCTGACCGTGGCTGTGCTGCTGTGGGTTGCCGGCTTCGATGTGCTGTACGCCTGCCAGGACTTTGAGCACGACCGTGCCGCCGGCCTCAACAGCGTGCCCCAGGCCTTCGGTCTGGCTCCCGCCTTCTGGATTGCCCGCGCCATGCACCTGGGGATGCTCTGCCTGCTGCTGTGGCTGGTGCGTCTGTTCGGGCTGGGTCCTCTGGCCTACGCGGGCGTGGGCACCGTAGCCGCGCTGCTGCTGTACGAACACAGCATCGTGTCGCCGCGCGACCTGCGCCGGATGAATGCAGCCTTCTTTACCCTCAACGGTTTGATCTCGATCGCCTTCTTCGCCTTCTTCGCGGCGGACGTGCTGCTGCATCGATAAAAGGGCCCGCCTCAGGCGGGCCCTTGTTGGGGGCAATGCGGGCGCAGGTTAGCTCAGGCCGCTATGCGGTCCGCTTGTGCTGGAGTTTGATCTCTTCTGCCTTCGCGTTGACCGAATCCTTGACGCTCTGCGCGCTGGCGTTGATCTTCTCGCGGACGTCGTGGGCGTGGTCGTGCGCATGCGCATGGGCATCGTCGGATGCAGCCTTCACGGCATCTTTGGCGTTGCCCCAGGCTTCCTTGGCCGCGCCCTTCACCTGATCCGCGGTGCCCGAGTTGGCGAGTTTGTCATTGCCCACTGCTTCGCCGACGGACTGCTTGACCTTGCCCTTAAACTGATCGAATTTTCCTTCTGTGGTGTCACGATTCATAGCAGCACTCCTCTTGTTGCCTTGCTGTTGGGCCGCACCGCCCGCGGGCGGATCGATGCAGGCGATGAAATTGGTTAAAGCGCGCGCCTGCCCGAGAGTAAATTGAAGATGGCAATGACGACGGCGATCACCAGGAGCATATAAATCCAGTTGCCAAGGGTGTAGCCGCTGACTATCCCGAGCAGCCACAGGACGAGCAGAATGACGGTAATGGTCCAAAGCATCTCGCTTCCTCCTGAACTCCGCCCGGCGCTGCGATCTGCCATAGGCTTGTGAATAACTGCCGAGCGCCGTACCTGTGGTAAGTTGCGTGGTACTGGGGTGAGGTTGCCAAATGGGACGCAGAATGGAATTTGCCAAAGGTTGCCCGAGTGGGGGGTATTTGTGAAGGTTGCAATTCAGGGGGAACTGGGTTCGAACAGCCACATGGCCGCGCTGGCGATGCTGGAAGGCGCCGGCGGCGCCTTGGTGATCGATGCCTGCGCCACCTCCGCAGAGGTGTTTGAACGCGTCGTCTCGGGCGCGGTGGATGGGGCAGTGCTGCCGATCGAGAACAGCCTGCACGGGTCGGTGGCCGAGCACTACGACCTGCTGCTGGCGCAGCCCGTGCGCATCGCCCGCGAGAGCCTGCTGCGCGTGCGCCACAACCTGATCGTGCGGCCGGGGGTCGCGCCCGCCGACATCAAGCGGGTGATGTCGCACCCGGTGGCGCTGTCGCAGTGCCGCCGCTGGCTGGCGGCCCACCCGTGGTTCGAGGTGGTGAATTTTTACGACACGGCCGGCAGCGTGAAGCACCTGATGGCGGAAGAGCTGGACGATACCGCCGGGATTGCTCCGGAACTGGCCGCCCGCCAGTACGGCGCCGAGGTGCTGGTCGCGGGCATCGAGGACCACGCCGAGAATTTCACCCGCTTCCACCTGCTGCTGCGGGAACCGGCGCTGCGGGCCGGCGGCCGCATGCCGGTGACCGGCGCCAACAAGGCCAGCCTCGCCTTCAGCGTGGAGCACCGGCCTGGGTCGCTGGTCCGGGCCCTCGAGGAGTTTGCCCAGGCCGGGGTGAACCTGACCAAGATCGAGTCGCGCCCGGTGCACGGCACGCCCTGGGAGTACGTCTTTTTCGTCGACTTGCGGTTCGATTCGGCCGAACAGATGGACCGGGCACTGGTCGACCTGGCCCGGCACTGCCACATGGTGAAGGAACTAGGGCGCTACATTGCCGCTTAGGTGATTGATAAATATGGATTAACCCAGATCTTCGGCGCGCCGCCGGGTTGATGGGCAAGACCGGCCGCGCCGATGACGGAGATATGGCGTCGAATAGAAGACGAGGGCGTCGCGGGCTGCGACCTGAGAGATGGTTTATGCATCCAATGTAGGAAATCTGATATAAGTGCACTCAAGGACAACATGGCCAACGACTTCGTAAGCGTAATCAAACCGAATGCAACAAAATCCACTGACGAACCAGAAGCGCCCAAGACTGGCCGCCCGATCCCCGTCTTGCCGGTGCGGGATACGGTTCTGTTTCCCCATGCGGTCCTGCCGCTCACCGTTGGGCGGGAGAGCTCCATTCATCTCATCCAGTCGCTCGGCGAGGAGAAGACCATTCTGGTGGTGGCCCAGCGCGATGCCCGCCAGGACTCTCCCCAGGCAGCCGACCTGCACCACATCGGCACCCGCGCCACCGTGCACAAAGTGGTGAAGATGCCGAACCAAAGCCTGTTTGTTTTCACGGAAGGCAACGAGCGCGTCCGGCTGGGCGACTTTACCCAGGTCAGTCCCTTCATGATGGCCGAGTGCGAGACGGTCGAGGAGATTGATCCGCCCACGTCCCCCGAGACGGAGGCGCTCCAGCGCAACGTGGTCAGCCAGTTCCAGCAGATTGTCAGCTCCTCGCCCACGCTGTCCGACGACCTCCAGACCATTGCCATCAACATCGAGGAGCCGGGAAGGTTGGCCGACTTTATCGCCTCGTCGCTGCCCTTCCTCACCACCACCGACAAGCAGGAGCTGCTGGAGACGCCGGGGGTATCCGCCCGCCTGGAGCGCATCAACAAGCACCTGGCCAAGGAGCTGGAGGTGCAGCAGTTGCGCAATAAGATCCAGACCGAAGTGCAGGATTCCGTGCAGTCCTCGCAGCGCGACTACTACCTGCGCGAGCAGCTCAAGGCCATCCAGAAAGAACTGGGCGACCTGGACGACACCCAGAAGGACATTGCCGAGCTCAAGGAGAAGATTGAAGCCGCCGGCATGCCCGACGAGGTCAAGAAGGACGCGTTGAAGGAGCTCGGCCGTCTGAGCCGGATGAACGCCATGGCGGCGGACTACTCGCTGACCCGCAATTACATCGAGTGGCTGGCTGTGCTGCCATGGTCGAAGTCTTCCGCCGGCGAGGTGGACATCCTCAAGGCCAAGGAGATCCTCGATGCGGACCACTACGGCCTGAAGAAGGTGAAGGACCGCATCCTGGACTACCTCTCGGTGCGGCGCCTGAAGCCGGACATGAAGGGGCCGATCCTCTGCTTTGTCGGGCCTCCGGGCGTGGGCAAAACATCCCTCGGGCGGAGCGTGGCCAAGGCGCTCGGGCGCAAGTTCTCGCGCATCTCGCTGGGCGGCATGCACGACGAGGCGGAGCTGCGCGGACACCGGCGCACCTACATCGGCGCGTTGCCGGGACAGATCATCCAGAGCCTGAAGCGCGTCGAAACCAACGACCCGGTCTTCATGCTGGACGAAGTGGACAAGCTGGGCCGCGACTTCCGTGGCGATCCGGCGAGCGCGCTGCTGGAGGTGCTCGATCCGGAACAGAACAACACCTTCCGCGATAACTATCTCGATCAGCCCTTCGATCTCTCCAAGGTGCTGTTCATCTGCACCGCCAACCAGCTCGATCCGGTTCCGGCGCCGCTGCTCGACCGCATGGAGATCATCGAGCTCACCGGTTACACCGAGGAGGAGAAGGTTGCGATCGCGACCAAATACCTGATCCCGCGGCAGGAGAAGGAGAACGGCATCGACCCGGCGCTGATTGAGTTTCCCCAGGAGAGCATCGCCCTGATCGCGCGCCACTACACGCGCGAGGCGGGCGTGCGCAAGCTGGAGCAGCAGATCGGCACCATCTGCCGTAAGCTGGCGCGGCGCATCGCCGAGGGCAAGCCGGACAAGCTGGTGATTACCCCGGAGGTGATTCGCGAGTTCCTGGGCGGCATCAAGGTACGCGTGGACACGGAGATTGCCGAGCGCACCAAGCGCGCCGGCGTGGCCGTGGGCCTGGCCTGGACGCCCGCGGGCGGCGACGTGCTGTTCATCGAAGCCAACCGCATGCGCGGCAAAGGCGGATTCACCATGACCGGACAGATCGGCGACGTGATGAAGGAGAGCATGCAGGCGGCGCTGACCTGGGTGCGCTCGAACGCGAAGTCGCTGGGCCTCGAACGAGGACGTGCTGAAGGATACCGACCTCCACATCCACGTGCCGGCGGGAGCGATCCCCAAGGACGGCCCAAGCGCCGGCGTCACCATGGCGACGGCGCTGATCAGCCTGCTGACCGACACGCCGGTGCATCCGCTGCTGGCCATGACCGGCGAGATCACCCTGAGCGGCAACGTGCTTCCGGTGGGCGGCATCAAGGAGAAGTTCCTTGCCGCCAAACGCGCCGGCGTGCGCGACGTGATCCTGCCGACGGACTGCAAGCAGCAGGTCGACGAAGACCTGTCGGCGGACCAGATCGAAGGCGTCACCATCCACTACGCCAGCCGCATCGAAGACGTGCTGGCCGTCGCGTTGCCGAAGACGGCGCGCGAGGCGGTGCAGGACGAAGTCGTGCGCGAGGAAGTGCTGAGCGCAGCCAGCTAGTCCCTCGCGTACGGCGAATGGCTCGCTCCGCTCCTAAAGGCAGCAACAAGTGCAAATTCGAGAGGCCCGCTTCGGCGGGCCTTTTCTTTTGCTTCGGGAATTACTGCTGAGATGAGTCCACAGTGGAAAAGCATAGGCGCGGAGCGGGACGAGCGGGTATTCTGAGCGGGTGCGGGTCCAGGTGCTCTACTTCGGCGTATTGCGGGAACGGTTTGGCGTGGCGGACGAGGCAGCCGAGCTGCCGGACAGAGCGACGGTGGGTGAACTGCTCGGACTTTTGCGCGCGCGAACGTCTAACCCTGCGATGGGCAATAACCGGGAAAGCGCGCAAAACGAGCAGCTTTGGCGGAGTCTCGCGGTTGCGGTCAACCGGGAGTACGCATCGGCGTCTATTGTTTTGCACGACGGCGACGAGGTTGCGCTGCTCCCGCCCGTCAGCGGCGGATACTGCGCGTCGGATGAGAGAACGGTATGAGGGTTGAGATTGTGGACGGACCGATTGCGGCCGATGCGATCGTCGCGGCGATGAAAGCCGGCGGCGATGGCGCCGTGTGCGTCTTCGACGGCATCGTGCGCGACAACACGCGCGGCCGGAAGACGCTGTACCTCGACTACGAGGCCTACCGCGAGATGGCGCTGGAGCAGATGCATCGGCTGGCCGCCGAGGCCGTCGAGCGGTTCGGCGTGCGTGACGTTGGGCTGGTGCACCGCCTGGGGCGGCTGATGATCGGCGAGACCAGCGTGTTGATCGTGGTGGCGTCGGCGCACCGGGCGGCGGCGTTCGACGCCTGCCGCTGGCTGATCGACACACTCAAAAAGACGGTGCCGATCTGGAAGAAGGAGACCTTCGCGGACGGTGCCGTGTGGGCCGATGGCGAGCCCTTTCCCGAGGCTTTGGCGGCCCACCCGGGAGGCGGCTCGGCATGAGACGCGCTGCGGCAATCCTCGGGGCTGCGCTGCTGCTGTCGCCGGGTTGGGCTCAAGAGACGCAAACCGAACCGCAGCCGGTTACCCCTCCGCCGGCGCAGACGACAGTGCAGCCCGCGGCAACTCAAAAAACAGCGCCGATCGAGCGGCGCGCGTCGAAGCCCAGTGCGACCGCAGCCGAACCGGTGTCCGGGCCCTTGACCCGAACTGGTTCCTCCGCGCAGTCCGGCTCGCAGCCGGTCAACCGCGACGGCCCGGTGGGCACCATCCGCGTCCAGACCCGGCTGGTGAACGTAGCGCTGAACGTGGTCGACCCCCAGGGCGCGCCCGTGGGCGGTCTCGAGAAGAAGGATTTCCAGCTCTTTGAGGACGGCAAGCCGCAGACCATTGCGGTGTTCGATCGTGAGGCGACCAGCCCGCTGTCCATTGTCCTGGCCATCGACGCCAGCGAGACGGTGCTCACCAGCGACCGGCTGGAGCGCGAGGCGGCCAAGCATTTTGTGCATGCGATTCTGCGCCCGCAGGACGAGATCGACCTCATGGACTTCGCCGATACGGTGCGCGAGATCGTTCCTTTCACCAACCAGCCGAAGCGCATCGAGCAGGGCCTCAGCGAGATGCAGCGCGGCGACGAGACCGCTCTTTACAACGCCATCTTTCTCGCCAGCGACCGGCTGGCGGAGACCTCGCAGGCGGCCAATCGGCGGCGGGTGCTGGTGGTCATCTCCGACGGTGGCGATTCCATCCTGGGTGGCGAAAAGTTCGAGCAGGCGGTCGAAGAAGCGCAGCGTGCCAACGCGATCATCTACTCGATCATCATCGTGCCCGTCTACGCGGACGCAGGTCGCGACACCGGCGG
Organism: uncultured Acidobacteriaceae bacterium; assembly: GCA_963787905.1. GTDB lineage: Bacteria > Acidobacteriota > Terriglobia > Terriglobales > Acidobacteriaceae > Edaphobacter. The sequence continues at coordinate 7,635 of CAWBFL010000009.1, forward strand.
CGAGCATGCGCTCATCCAGATGTCGGAAGATACCGGCGGCAAGTATTACTACGTGGTCGATCCGTCGGACCTCGAGCCGGCCTTCCAGCACGTGTCCGACGACCTGCGCACCCAGTACCTGCTGGGCTACTACGCCCCGGAGGGGGCGGGCGATACGTCGTTCCGGCGTATCAAAGTTGCGCTGGCAGACCCATCGCGCGGACCGGGCTACTCGCTGCGTTACCGGACGGGATATTTCCCCGATACGCATTGACACCCCTCCACCCCTCCCCGCTCCTTGCCCGAGAAAAATCGAACTCGTCCGTGGGGCAGTGCGTAATAACTGGCATGAGGCGCAGTACTGGTCGATGGGTGCGGGCTTTCGTGGTTGGGGCGGTCGTGCTTTGCGTGGCCGATGCGTTGAGCGCGCAGGATGCAAGCCAGCCGCAGATGATGGCAAAGAATGCGGACCCCAACTGGGAGGTCGCGACGGTGAAGCCGAGCGACCCGAACGATACGAACAGCCAGCATATCCGTCTGCGCGGGCGGCACGTGATGCTTTTCGACCATACCGTGGAAGACATCCTGCTCATCGGTTATGGCGTGCAGAAGAGCCAGCTTGTGGGTGAGCCGGACTGGGTGAAGACGGAGAAATGGGACGTGGACGGAGTGCCCGACGTGCAGGGTCAGCCGGACCTGAGGCAGTTGCGGGAGATGATGCAGAAGATACTGACGCAGAGATTTGGAATGGAACTGCATCGCGAGCAGCGGGAGATGCCGGTGTTTGCGCTGACGGTGGCCAAAGGCGGACCGAAGATGACGCCGAATACGAGTGATCCCAACGGATGGATGGACCAGCAGAACAGTGCCGCCAACGGCCGGGACGTCGAGAACCTGAAGAATGCGTCCATGCCGGATTTGGCCGAGATCCTGCAGTTTCGTTGCAACCGGCCGGTGGTGGACCAGACCGGGCTGAAGGGCCGCTACGACTTCAAGTTGCAATGGACGATCGACGAGGCGCGGACCACGGATGCGGATGCGCCGCCGGGGTTGTTCACGGCGATTCAGGAGCAGATCGGGCTGAAGCTGGAGCCGGTGAAGGCGCAGGCGGAGGTGCTCGTGATCGACCATGTCGAGCGGCCGAGCGCGAATTTAAAGGAACCGTCCGGCGGAGGCAGCAGGCGTAGGATGTTGGGCGAAGGCAGGCAAGACAATGGTACGGCGCGAAATGCAGGGGACTCCGGGGAAATTGGGCGTGTGGAGCGCGGCGATCGCGCTCTTCTTATTTGTGGGTGGGGTGCCGGCCCAGGACGTCGCTGGAACCTGGCAGGGGACGATGCAGGTTCGCGATGGAGTGCGGATCGTCGTGAAGATTGAAAAGGCCGGCGCGGGTTGGAAGGGCGAGCTTTATTCGCCCGATTCCAGCGGTGCATCGGCGATCCCGTCCATCTCACTCCAGCGCATGCAAGTCCAGTTTGCGATTGCCTCGATTGAAGCGAGCTATGTGGGAACGTTGGCTGAGGATGGCAAGTCGATCGCCGGGACGTGGACGCAGGGGTCGGGATCGTATCCGCTGAACTTGGCGCGAGTGACCGGGGACGCGGCCTGGGCGATTCCAGAGCCCGACAAACCAATGGCGCCGGACGCGGACCCGGCGTATGAAGTGGTGACGATCAAGCCCAGCGATCCGAAGGATGGCGGACGCGGATTCCAGACGCGAGGGCGGCATATTCGCGCTGCCAATGAGACGGTGGATGACATGATCTCGTTTGCGTGGGGAATTCACGTGAAGCAGATTGTGGGTGGACAGCCGTGGATGAGCACCGACCACTATTTTGTCGACGGCGTTCCGGACGCGCCGGGCGAGCCGAACCTGACGCAGTTGCGGTCGATGATCAAGAAAGTGCTGGCGGACCGCTTTGGGCTGAAGGTGCACGACGAACAGAGGGAGCTTTCTGTCTATGCGCTGACCGTGGCCAAGGGCGGGCCGAAGCTGACCAGGAGCCTGGGGCCGCCGAATGGCCCACCGAACGACAACTTTTCGACGTCGGCCTACATGAGAGAGACGAACACAACCATGGGAGAGTTCGCCAAGGCGATGCAGTACGTCCTCGATCGGCCGGTCGTCGACCGGACGTCGCTGGAAGGCCGCTGGGATTTTCTGCTGAAGTGGACGCCCGATGAGTCGCAGTTCACCGCCATGGGCTATAAGATTCCGCCGCCGACCTACAATCCCAATGCGCCGCCGGGCCTGTTTTCCGCCATCCAGGAGCAGATTGGCCTGAAACTGGAGGCGGTGAAGGCACCGGCACAGGTGCTGGTGGTCGATGGGGTAGAGCGGCCGACGGAGAATTAGGGGAGTCGCGCGTCAGGCCCGCGACCCGAGTTCAAGGCAGCTTGGCGGCGAGGGCTAGGTCACTGAGCAACCGCCCCGGTTCGCTCGGTCGGAGGAACGTGGGGGGTAAGTCTGTGGACGACGAACTCCTGTAGCAAATTGGCGACTGCGGACATGCCCGTGCCAATTGCGGCTCCCTCGAACGTCAGGCCAAAGCCGGCGCGGTTGGAGGCGGGGTAGTAGAGGTTGGAGATGGCCCCGGCGGCGAGACCGCCGAGAATGGCGGAGTAGTTGACCTGCCAGCGGTGGTTGTCGCCCTTGCAAATAACCGCATTGGCGATGGCGTAGCCGGCGCGCGACTTGGCGCTGCCGGTGCCTTTCCAAAAGTAGCGGGGATCCTGCTTCAGAACGATGGGGAGCGCCGCGCTGCCGATGAGAGTCCCGTCGAGAAAGGTCCCGTAGGCGGCCGCGTAGCGCTTGCCATAGCCCTGGGCGCCCTGTCCCCAGTTGTAGGTATTGTCGGCTTGCTGAACGCCGGCGACAACGCCATTCAGCACGAAGTTGACGGGATCGATGAGCGTCCGCGCGGCAAGCTCGAACTTCTGTCCCGGGGTGAGCGGGACCGGGTTGGAGTCGTAGCTGACGTAGAAATTGGGGAAGACTCCCAGCACCCGCTGCTTTTCTTCCTGGTTGATCTGGGCTTCGGCGATTTCGGTCTGCGAGGCCGTCACCTGAATGTTGGTTGTGGCGGCGGCCGCCAGCGCAATCAGCGGAAGCTCGAGAATTTGGCCCGCAGCAACTTCACCGGTGATCTGCTGGGGCGCAAAGCCCGCGGCCGACACGGCCAGTTGGAACGGCCCGGGCAGCAGGCCGGGGAAGGAGAAGCTGCCGTCCGTGGCCGTGGCAGCGCTGACGATGGGCTGATTGCCGCGGCTCAGGCTGATGCGGGCCCCCGCAATCGAAGCCCCGTCTTTGTCGGTGATGGTCCCGGTGATGCCCCCGGTCCGGGCCGGCGCGGCTGGAGCGGGAGTCTGAGGGTCGGGACTGTCGGGCAGTTCAGCCGCGAAACTTCGCTGCGCGCCCGCTATCAGAACCAGGGGGAGCGCAAGGGTTAGAAGCCGTTGACGCGTAGCAAGGCGCAATCGCTTCATTTTAACTGACTGAGTAGGTAGACGTGTGCTTACGCCGTTCAGTTGCGTCTGGCCCGGCTGTTAGTGTGGAGAGGGAGAGAATTAAATGAAGCGGTTTGAGTTTGCGCACGTGGCGGAGGGGATTGCGCGGCAGGCGGGTGCGCTGCTGCGGGGGTTCTACGAGAAGGGTGTAACCACTGAATACAAGGGCGATGTGGACCTGGTCACTGAGGCCGACCGGGCCAGCGAGGCGCTGATTCGCGAGCGTCTGACGGCCGCGTTTCCCGGGCACGGGATCTTCGGCGAGGAAGGCACTCGCGACCAGATGGAGAGCGAGTTTCGCTGGTATGTCGATCCGCTGGACGGGACCACCAACTTCGCCCACGGGTTTCCCGCCTTTTGCGTGGTGCTGGGGCTGGAGCGCCGTGCCGCGGGTTTGGCGGCGACGGAAGACGGAGAGATGAAGGCCGGAGTCATCTACGATCCGCTGCGCGACGAGATGTTTGTGGCCGAGCAGGGCAAGGGCGCGTGGCTGAACGGCCGGCAGATTCACGTGTCGAAGACGAAGGTGCTGCAGGAGTCGCTGACGGCGACCGGGTTTCCCAGCCATAAGCGGCATGTGAGCCCGAATATCCACTTCTACCAGGAGTTCACGCTGCGCTCGCATGGGGTCCGGCGCGCCGGGTCGGCCGCGCTCGACCTCGCGTATGTGGCGTGCGGACGGCTGGACGGCTTCTGGGAATTCCACCTGAATCCCTGGGATACCAGCGCCGGATATCTGCTGGTCGAAGAGGCGGGCGGGACCGTCACGCGCTTCGATGGCAGCAAGTTCCGCCTGGATTCCAGCGAGGTGCTGGCGACCAATGGCTTGATTGCCGGCGAAATGCGGCATCTGTTTGCCGAGATGTTCGCCGGCCGCGGGTTGGGCGACATCCCCACGCCGGCGGAGTTCGCGGCCCGGCGCAAGGCAGCCGCGAATGGAGACCAATCATGACCAGCAGCGCGTTGCGCGGAGGCAGCGGGATCCTGCTCCTCCTTCTCGGTGTGGTTTGCATTTCCTACTCCGCCTTCCGTCCGCCTGCCGCGTTTGCGGTTGAGGTGGCTTATTTTGCTTTCAGCTTTGCCATGTTCTCCGCCGGTTTATGGTTGATCTTGAGGAAGGGTAGATAGTCAACCAATGCGGGCGAGGCAGTCGGCGCGGGTGATGGTGTTCGATCCGGCGGGGCGGGTGTTGCTGATTCGCTGTGTGGTGATGAGGGCGAATGGAGAATTTGTCTTCTGGCTGACCCCGGGCGGGGAGATTGAGTCAGGCGAGCAGCCACACGCCGCCGCCGTGCGCGAACTCCGCGAAGAACTGGGGCTGGCAATCGAAGTGGTCGGGCCGGTATATACCCAGGCCAACCAGTTCGAGCATCAAGGGGAGATGCGCGACAACCTGGACTATGTCTTCACGGCGCGCTGCGCGGCCGAGGCGCCCGCACTGCGCGGGGTGACCCCGGACGAGATTGCGATGATGAAGGAGATTCGCTGGTGGACGGCCGAGGAGATTGAGGCATCGCTTGCCGCCGGCGAGAGAATCTTTCCCGTCGATCTGGCCGCGAGGATGCGCGCTTAGGGCCGCTTGCGCAGGTGCTCGAACACCACGTAGCCGATGGTGGCCGCGACAATCGCGATGGCAAGGTTCTTGGTCGTGAAAATGTTGTGGAGTGCGACCGCGAGCGTCTTTCCGCGGCCGCTGGTGCGGTTGAATTCGCCCATCAGCAGATTGGAATAGAACAGGAAGATGATGAACGCAACCTCGATGACCGCGCGGCGGATGTGGGCAAGGAGGCTCGGATTTTGGGGGTCCTTGGGCATGGCAGATCGGGCAAAGTACCAGCGCGGGTCCGAAGGCTGCCGGACGGCTGCCTTTCTGTGAAGGATTGGCGAGGGTACACCTCGATTTTATTCCATCGGCGGCGGAATTTTGCAGGAAGTCGCGCCCTCTTGCAGGGATGTGTGTTTCTGCTGCTAGAATTGTGCCCTGAGAACACTCTGGAGCGGAACCTTCTATCGGGGATTGCTCTCTAGCAAATAAAGGGAGATTGGGAAGATGGCCTATGTGATTGCGGAACCATGTATCGGTACCAAGGATGCGGCGTGTGTGGATGCCTGCCCGGTGGACTGCATCCACCCGAAGAAGGACGAGGCTGGATTTGCGGAGACGGACCAGCTTTTTATCGATCCGGTGGAGTGCATCGATTGCGGCGCATGCGTGCCGGTTTGCCCGGTGTCGGCGATTTATGCAGCCGACGATCTGCCGGAAAAGTGGGCGGATTACCAGGCCAAGAACGCCACGCACTTCGGGCGGTAGATAAAGCGGCTGATTGGTTGCTAATTGCAGATGGTCAGTTGGTGCAGACGCGCGGTCCTCGGGCTGCGCGTTTTTGCTTTGCCGGTAAGGTGCGTGGATGATCCAGCGTGTGGGTGAGGCGATTGTGCTGCGGACGTGGCCCTTTCACGAGGCCGACCTGCTGGTGAGCCTGTTTACGCGCGAGCAGGGACGGGTGAAGGGCGTGGCACGCCATGCCATGCGCAGCCGGCGCCGATTCGGCGGAGCGCTCGAGCCGATGACCCATGTGCGCGCCTCCTACGCCGAAAAACCCAGGCAGGAATTGGTCCGGCTGGATGCGTTCGAGATTCTGTCATCGCCCTTGTCGCGGCCGGTGGACTATGCGCGCGTGGCGGCGCTGGAGATGGTGGCCGAAGTGCTCGAAGAAGCTCTGCCGGAGGGTGCGCCGGAGGATGCGGTCTTCCGCCTGGCACTGGCCGTCCTGGATGAGCTGCAGGTCGGCCGGGTGTGGATGCCCGTCACCTACTTTGCGCTGTGGATGAACCGGCTGCTGGGGTGGATGCCCGAGCTCGGCCGCTGCGCCGCGTGCGGACTGGACCTGACGGGCGAGGCGGTGTGGTATTCCGCGGCAAGCGACGGGGTCACCTGCGCGGACGATCGCAAGGGCGGCAGCCTGGCACTTTCAGCCGAGTCGGCGGCACTCGCGGGGAGGATGTTTCGCGGAACCGTGAAGGGATTGGCAGCCGAGGATTGGCCCAGGTCGCGCGCGGTCGACCTGCGCCGCTTCGCCATCGAGGTGCTCGAGCGCCATCTGGAGGGAAGGCTGATCAGCGCGCGAGCATTGCGGTAGGAGTTGCTGGCCGTTGGTTGAAGTGCGCAACCGATGCAGCGCGGGGTTAGTCGGGTGGTTCGCGGGCGCGGGCAGGGGCGCGGGGCTGGGCTAGACTTGGGCTGAATGGCGATCAAGGCGCAGGCATCCTCAGGCTCGGCGGACCCAACCAGGGCGCGCACCCGCCTGCCGCCGGAGTTGCGGGCGTTCTGGATCGCGTCGCTGGTGGGCTTCGCGCTCGCCTTCGTGATCGGCTGGCTGAAGTGGCGCGCCGGCGCGTCGCGCTACAACTGGGACCCGCTCAGCGATCCGCTCTTCGGCGACCTGATGGAGTACCCGGGCACCTACCAGCTGCTCCACACCGCCGCGTTCTTCTTCAACGTCGCCGGAAAGCCTTGGCAGTATCCGATGTATTCCGCCGTCGCCTATCCCCCCTTCGCCGCCGTGGTGATGGCTCCGATGTACGCCTTTCCAATTCCTGAGCTGCTCTACCTGATCGTCTCGGGAGCATGGCTGGCGCTGCTGGCGGGATGGATCGGCCGCGGCCTGGCGCGCGCCGGGATCGGGCTCGCGACCGCGGTACTCTTGCCGCTCAGCCTTGTGTTGATCTCATTCCCGATCCAGCGGCTGCTGCACCAGGGCAATGTCGAGGTCGTTCTGTGGATGTTGACCGCCTTCGGCGCGCTCGCCTTTCTGCGCGGCCGCAACGATGCCGCAGCCGTGTTGTGGGGGCTGGCCGCGGCCATGAAGCTCTTTCCCATCGTGCTGCTCGCGCTGCTGCTGCCGCGCGGCAGGTGGCGCGCGTTCGCTTTGGGGCTGTGCACCTTCGTGCTGGCAACCGTGCTGTCGCTGTGGTGGCTGGGGCCGAGCATCGGCATAGCCTGGCGCGGGTCCCTGCAGAACGTGTTTGGCTACCAGGGCATTCGCATGGGCGAGTTCAGCCTGCGCGAGCTGGTCGCCAACCACTCGCTGATTGACCTGGCCAAGCTGCTCGCGATGATCGCGCACTATCCGCTCGGCAAGCTGACGCCGCCGTACTTCGCCCTGGGCACGGTGGTGCTGGCGGCGGCCTTCTTCGGCAAGCTCTGGAAGATGCCGGTAGCGAACCAGTTCCTCGGCATTAGCACGTTCATGGTGATGTTTCCACCCATCTCCTACTACCACGCGCTGGTGCATATGATCGCGCCGCTGCTGCTGCTGCTGGGATGGATTGCCATCCGCGCGCAGCAGGCGGGGGTTCGCGTGGCCGGACTGGGCGCGACCATTCTCCTGTTCGTGCCGCTGTTTGTGCCCTTCACCGTGCTCACCTTTCCCCACGCGTTCTTGTATTGCGGCATGCTGCAGTCGCTGGTGCTGCTGGCGCTGTTTGTGCGCGCGTTGGAGTATCCTTTTGCCGTGGAAGAGAGGGTCGAGAGCCGCGCGTAGCGGATCGCGCTGCGCTCTGCGATACGGTTGCGATGGCGCAGACCCGTGGTTTCGCATTGGCGAATGGTTGGATGGCGCGAGCTGCGGCACTCTGGCTTTGCGGGCTGGGCTTCGCTGCGTCGTGCGCCTGCGCATCGCGCGCGCAGGACGCCGCCCCAACCCTGCACGTATATACCGACCTGGTGCAGATTCCGACCCTGGTGTTGCAGCGCGACCGCAGTCCGCTGGGGGCGCCGGTGGCGGAGGGGCGATTCTTTGTCAGCTTCGACGGAGGACCGAAGTTTCGCGCAACCCATACCCGGTTAGAGGGCGACGACCCCGTCGCGCTCTCCATCCTGCTCGATCTGCGGCAGCCGTTCCCCACGCTCATGAATCGGATGGGCGGGGCGGCCGCGGGTTTGGTGCCAAAGTGGCTGACGGCCAGGGACCACGTCTCGATTTACTCGGCCGAGTGCAGTTTTGTGCGGTCCGCGACGGATCTTCCAGCGGATTCCGCAACCCTGAAGCGCAGCATGGACGAGGCGCTTGACACGTGGAAGATGCGAGCCAAGGCCCACGATAAAGGCGATTGCCAGAGCCCCTGGAACCTCTGGGACGCGTTGGCTATGGTGGAGCAGGATACGTGGCGGAAGCCGGGTTGGCGCGTGATCCTGGTGGTGTCGGACGGCCTCGACCGCGGCAGCAAGAGATCCTGGGGCGAGGTCAAGGAGTTTGCCCAGCAGAACGGCATCGCGATCTTCGGGTTGATTCAGCCCGAAGATGAATTCGGGGCCTTTCATTCCGGTTTTCCCAGCACCAACGATACCTTCGACGCCTTGTGCGAGGAGACCGGCGGCACCATCCTGGTGACCAAGGAATGGAACCTGCAGGCGCAGTTGGAGCAGTTCACTTCGCTGCTGCGCGGCCGCTATATCGTCGAGTTTCCGCGGCCGTACAGTACCACGCCGGGGACGCACCGCATGACCATCACCATCGACCGGATGCAGGTCAACGCCATGCCCGCCGGGATTGCGGTTCCGGTGGACAATCCGGCCATTCTGAAGGACCCGACCACCGTGCCGCTGGATCCATCCAGCGTGCCGCAGTTGGGCAAAGGCAGGCCGCCGGGCTCGAACTAGCAAAGTTCTTGAATCTCCCGGGTCTGCTCGCCGCTCCAACTGGGGTGGAGGGGCTATGGGGCGAGCGTTTGCTAAGACGATGTTCTCGGAAGCTGCGCAACGGTACCCCCGACCCTTTGCTGCAGTTCCCCCAGCGGCGACACGAGCACCGATCCTTGCGTCAGAATCACCGACCGCTCAATGAAGTTCTCCAGTTCCCGAACATTGCCCGGCCAATCCCATCCGGTTAGGGCGTCCATTGTTTTTTTTGGGATGCTCGTGATCCACTTGTGCATCCTGAGAGCGCAAATGCGCACAAAATGCTCTACCAGCAAAGGGATATCGTCCCGCCGCTCGCGCAGCGGTGGTACACGGATCGGAAACACTTGCAGACGGTAATATAAATCGCTTCGAAACTCTTTTTCGCGCACGCCTTCCGCCAAATCCCGGTT
>CAWBFL010000010.1:0-24459 GCA_963787905.1 uncultured Acidobacteriaceae bacterium
CGCTGCTCGAGCAGGGCGCGGGAATCGCCAACGTCCGCATGGTCACCGGCCCGGACTCGCTCCGCCCGGTCCAGGAAGATCCCCGCATGTCCACCAACGAGGCCTCCCAGACCGCGCTGCAAACCATTGAGGTGCTCGAGCTCTGTCAGGACCAGCTCCCCACCGAGGCCGCCGTCCGCACCGTCCGCGAGTTCCGCCCTCGTCCTGCCGGGCCGGCCCCCGCCGTGCCGCCGGCTCCAAGGTAGTCCGCAGTCAGCGTCAGAAAACCACAATCCGCTCGGCGGCCGCTATCCCAGCCAGTCTGGCCGCCGCCCGGTTCCGTCCACCCGAGCCGTCGTCTTGAACGCCTCGTACCGGCCCGTCAGCGCAGCCTCCCGCGTCCGGTCCAGGATCGACGCCGTCTCCGCCTCCGTCAGCGGCTTGAAGTCCCGCACCGCCTCGAACGCCTGGTCCAGCGTCTGCTGCGTATTCATCCCGAAGATCGCCACCGCCACCTGCTGCGACAGCGCATACTTCAGCGCCTCCAGCGGCTTCACCGTGTTGCTCTGCAGAATCGCGCCGCCCGCCAGCGTCTTCATCGCCAGCACCGCCGTGCCCTGTTCGTTGGCCACCGGAATCACCTGCTTCCCGAACGACCGGAAGTGCGCATCCATCACGTTCACCGGCATCTGCACCGTGTCGAAGTGGAAGTTGTTCTGCTTGGCAATCTCGAACATGCGCAGGTGAATTGCCGGGTCCTTGTGCCCGGTAAAGCCCATGTAGCGCAGCTTGCCCGCCTGCTTGGCCGCCAGCGCCGCCTCCATCGCGCCGCCCACGGCAAAGATGCGGTCCGGATCCTCGAAGCGGATGATCTCGTGGAACTGCACCAGGTCGATCATGTCCACCTTCAGCCGCCGCAGCGAGTCCTCCAGTTGCGACTGGTACGACTGCTTGCTGCGCCCGTCGATCTTCGTCATCAGCAGCACTTTGCTGCGATAGCCGTCCTTCAGCGCGTCGCCCATCCGCTCTTCGCTGGCGCCGTCGTTGTAGTCCCAGCTGTTGTCCATGAAGTTGATGCCGCGGTCGATCGCCGTCCGGATCAGCCGCACGCTGTCCGCCGGGCTGGGTTGAATCCCAACGTGGTACCCGCCCAGCCCAACCGCCGAAACCTTCTCGCCGGTCCGTCCCAGCGTCCGGTACTGCATCTCCGACGACGTTGCCAGTGCACTGGCGCGCGCGCTTCCCGCCTGCGCCTCTCCCAGCAGGTTCGATGCTGCCGCGGCAGCCACTCCCGCTACCGCAGCCGCTTTCAGAAATTCTCTCCGCTGCATAAACTCTCCTTGCAAAGCAAAGATGGACGATCCTGCCCGCCGCGGTTGCACCCACCGCACGGAGCTTGCCACTGTTTATACCTGAAGCCGCGTTGCCTTGTCTTTCGCCGCGAGGCGTTATTTCAGATAAGCACGCACCAGGTCGATCAGGTCCTCCGCCAGCTCGTGCGGCGGTGCCGAGTCCTTCTCCGGCGCCAGCAGGTGCAGCCGGATGTGGTCTTCCAGCACCTCGGCCATCAGGCTGTTGATCCCGCCGCGCACGTTCGCCAGCAGCATCAGCACGTCCGCGCAGTCGTCGCCCGTGGTCAGCGAGCGCTCAATCGAATCCACCTGCCCGCGGATGCGCTTGATGCGGGCCACCAGCTTCTGCTTTTCCTTATCCGGATGCGACATGGTGCCTTGACTATACCCTAGGGGGATATCCACGGGGGCAAAAATCCAGCGCGCGTCAACCGTGCTTTGAAACGCATATAATCTCGAACTCGTAAGCCGACAAGGAGACGCTCGCAATGCATCAGTCAAACACCGGAAATCACCTGGACCGGCGGACCTTTCTCCAACAAGTTGGAATCCTGGGTCTCGCCGCCGCGCTCCCGCAGGCCGCCGCAACCGCCTCCGCCGCGCAGGTCGCCGACGTGCAGGGCGCCGACCTGAAAACCCCCAGCGGCAAACCCCTCCGCGGCCTCTATCCAATCATGGAGACGCCCTTCACCGCCGACGACAAGCTGGACACCGCAGCCCTCGCCGCCGAAGTCGCCTTCATCAACCGCGGCCGCGTCGCCGGCATGGTTTGGCCGGTCTTTGCCAGCAGTTGGTCCAGCCTCTCCGACGCCGAGCGCATCGCAGGCGCGGAGACCATTCTCGCCGCCGGCAAGGGTGGCCGATCGGCCATGGCCATCGCCGTGCAAAACACCGCCTGGGACATTTCAACCTCTGTCCGCTACGCCAAGCACGCAGCCGCCCATGGTGCCGACGCCATCGTCGCCATGCCACCCAACAACGGCTGGAACGTCAGTGACGCAGCCATTCTCGATTACTACAAGACCATCGGCGCCGCCACGGACCTGCCGCTGATCGTGCAGACCCGCGGCACCCTCAGCGTGGACCTCATGATCCAGATGTTCCAGCAGATTCCGACCATGAAGGCCACCAAGGACGAAGTCGGCAATCCGCTCGAGCGCGCGCCAGAGCTGATCAGGCGCACCGGCAACAAGCTGGCCGTCTGGGCCGCCGGCGGTGGAACCGGCAACCAACTAATGCAGGAGCTGCCGCTGGGCATCGTTGGCCTCTGTCCCACCCCGCAGTACGCCGACCTGCTGCAGCAGGCGATGGAGCTCTGCTGGGCCGGCAAGAAGCACGAGGCCTTCGACATGTGGAGCCGTGTGCAGGGATTCGCAGCCCTCCCCGGCGCAACCGAGTACATGATGGTCGCCCGCGGCGTCTTTCCCGAAGGCACCAAGTCCCGCCCGCAGCCGATGGAGCCCGAAGCCAGACAAGGTGGAGGCGCGGGCGGTGGTGCTGGCGCCGGCGGTGCCGCAGGAGCTCGCCGTGCTGCCGCGCCCCTCACCGACAAGGACAAGGAGTTCCTCCGGCTTGCGCTTGACGAATACCTGAAGCCCTACCTGCGCGCATAAGCTCGCGCCTGTGGGTCGAGCGTCGCGGGACCGCGGGTTAGCGCGGGCCGAGGCGGAAGGTGATGCCGCTGCTGATGCGCAGGTCGTTCTGGAGATTGTTCTGCGCGTTGGGGATGTATGAGTGGATCCAGTCGGCTTCGACGATGGTCCAGCCGAAGTGGGGATGGAGCGTGGTGGTGACGCCGCCGCCGAGGCTGAACGCGGCGCCGCGTACATTCTGCACGGCAGCGTAGCTGGAGAGCTCCTGCGAGCCGCCGCCGAGCGCCTGCGCGTAGGGCGTGTACCGTTTGAGCACCGGACGGATGCGATAGCGCACGCCGAAGAGATAGTTGAACACGCTGATGGACTGGTTGGTTGCGCCGACTGTGTTGGTGTGCACGCCGGCAAGATCGGCGACGATGCCAAAGCCGTGCGGCATATTGAAGACCGCCGATCCATAGCCGCCATTGGCCGAGAAGCAGCCGCACTGCCCGGGCGGCGCATTGGCGTGAACGTAAATGTAACCGGCACTGGTTTCGAGCACCGGCGTCTGGCCAGGATCGGTGCCGAAGATCTCTGGCGAGGGAGATTGCGCGCAGACGGAAAGCGCGCCCGAGAGCGTAAGCAGCGCGGTGAGCAGGACTTTCGTGTCGAATCGCATCTGTCTTCTCCTACTCCACAGTCAGGGTGACGGTAGTGGTCTCTGTGAGCGAGCCGCTGGTTCCAGTGACCGTGATGGTGTAGGTCTGAGGAGCAGGACCAAAATAGCCTCCGCCGCATCCGGCGATCGTCAGGACGGGAAGAACGGCAAGCAGACCCAAAAGGATCCATCTTCCGTACGATCGCCGGAGCTGGCGGAGGCGGCCGGCAAGCCCCAACAACGGGACACCGGCAAGCAGGGCGAGCAGAGGCAAGTGGCTCTGCGGATGAAACTCGGGATTCGTCACGCGTGCGAGGCCGGTGGACGTTTGGATCGACAGAACACTCGGAGCGCCGGCGCTCCCGGGTGTCACCGCGGGTGGCAGAAACGAGTACTGCGCCCCGGCGGGGAGTCCGGTTGCGGAGAGCGTGACCAGATTGTTGAAACTGCCTCCCAGCGGCGCCACCACGATCGGGAACTGGGCCGCGCTACCGGGCTGGACCGTGGCCGCTGGCGTTGCCGCATTGACGACGTACGTCGCCGCGCTTCCCGTCCCGGAAATTACCGCCGACTGCGGCGAGCCGGCCGCGTTGTCGATCACCGAGATGGTAGCCGTGAAGCCTGCGGCCGCTGTTGGCGTGAAGCTGACCGTGATGGTGCAGCTCGCGCCCGCCGCCAGCGATGTGCTGCAGGTGTTGGTCTCGCCGAAGTTGCTCGCGTTGGTCCCCGTCACCGCAATGCTGGTAATCGTCAGAGGCGCATTGCCGGGGTTGGAGAGCGTTATCGTCAGCGGCGTTGCCGGGGTGTTGACCGTGGTGCTGGAGAAGGTCAGCGGGTTCGGGCTCAACACCGCTTGCGGCACCAGTGGCACGGTCCCGGTGCCGCTGACAACGGCCGACTGCGGCGAGCCAGTCGCGTTGTCGGCCACCGAGATTGCCGCGCTCAGGCCTCCCGCGGAGGCTGGGGTGAAGCTGACAGTAATCGTGCAACTCGCGCCCGCAGCCAGCGAGCTGCCGCAGTTATTCGACTGCCCGAAGCTGCTGGCATTCGCCCCCGTCACCGAGATGCTGGTAATCGTCAGCGCCGCCGTGCCCGGGTTCGACAGCGTCATCGGCAAGGCCGTCGCCGCAGCCCCAACCAACGTGCTCGGGAACGCCAGCGGATTCGGGCTGAGCATCGCCTGCGGCTGAATACCGGTTCCGCTTACCGCCGCCGACTGCGGTGAGCCGGTCGCGTTGTCCGCAACTGAAATCGCGGCGCTCAGGCTGCCCGTCGCAGCCGGCGTGAATGCCACCGTGATGGTGCAGAGTCCGCCCGCAGCCAGCGAACTGCCGCAATTATTCGACTGCGCAAAGCTGCTGGCATTCGTGCCCGTCACCGAGATGCTTGTGATGGTCAGCGCTGCCGTGCCCGGGTTCGACAGCGTCATCGATAGCGTGCTCGCTGGAGTCCCGACCAACGTGCTCGGGAACGTCAGCGGATTCGGGTTCAGCACGGCCTGGGGCGCGGTACCGGTGCCGGTCAGGGCGGCGGTGTGGGGCGAGCCAGTGGCGTTGTCGACGACCGAGATCGATGCTGAAAGGCTACCGGTTGAGGCGGGCGTAAACGTGACCGTGATGGTGCAGCTCGCTCCCGCGGCCAGCGTGGTGCCGCAGTTATTGCTCTGCCCGAAGCTGCTCGCATTGGTGCCCGTCACCGAAACGCTGCTGATGGTCAGCGCGGCCGTTCCCGGATTCGACAGCGTCAACGGCAGCGTCGCACTCGCCCCTACGGTCGTGCTCGCGAAGGTCAGCGGGTTGGGGCTCAGCACCGCCTGGGGCGCCACTGCGGCAATCCCGGTCCCCGTCGCAGTAAAGCTCACGGTCTCGTTCGGGCCACCTCCTGTGCTCGACTCGGCAAAGCTGATCGTGGCCGTATAGGGCTGCGCCAGCGTTGGAGTAAACGTAACGTTGAGCTGGCAGGTTCCGCCGACTGCGAGGTCGCCGGTGCAAGTGCCATCCGTTACCGTGAACGCAGAACTGGTCGAAGTAAACCCGCCATTGATATAGGCCGAATAGAGATCGCCGTTGTTCGTCAGAGTGATGTTCTGCACGCCGCTCGTCGTATTCACCGTCTGATTCGCGAAGTTCAACGGGTTCGGTGCAGGCGTTACATAAACGCCATAGGTGAACGCCGTCAGCGCAATCGTCTGCGTCGAGCTCGCATTGTTCAGCGAGTTGCTGGTGACCGTGATGCTGCCGCTGAAGACGCCCGCATGCACCGGCGTCACTACCACCGCAATCTCGCACAGCGCTCCCGGCGCGACCGTGCCGCCGTTCGCGCAGTTGGTGCCCGTCGGCGCGGTTTGAATACTGAAGGTGCTGCCGGCGATCGCAATGTTCGAGATGGTCAGCGCCTGGTTGCCGCCGTTGTAGATGGTGACGATCTGCTGCGGGCTGGCCGTGCCAAATGTCTGCGTCTGTTCTCCGAATGCAATCAGACCCTGCGACCGGTCCACCTTGTCCAGATTGGTGTAGTTGCCCACATACACGGTGCCGTCGGGACCCACCGAGGCGCCGAGAGGAGATGCGGCAGTATCGAGGGATGCAAGAGCGGTGCTGTATCCGGAGGCCGGCAGTTCGGCGACACCGCCGCCAGTGTAGCGAGTGGCGTACACCGTATCGGCGGCGTCCACCCCGATGCCTTCGGTCGCGCCCACCGTGTTGATCTGCGATTGGACCCCGCCCGAGGTGATCTCGTTGACGTAGTATCCACCGATGAAGAGGTTCTCATTGCTGTCAACGATCATGTTGGAAGCTTGAGTGTCAGCCGGTGTGATGACCACCGTCCCGGCTGTGCCTGGACCAACAATCGGGACAGTGTAGACGTGTGTGGAGTCAGTCTCGTAGATGTTGCCGGTGTTTCCTACGGCGAGGCTTTGGACGTAGATGGACGGGGCGGGGAACGGCACGCTTCCCTGGATACCCTGGACGGTGTCGTAGGTCTTGGTCGGGCCGTTGTAGGTCTGGTCGGCGATGTAAAGGACGCCAGCTCCATCAATTCCAATCCCGCGCGGCGAGTTCAGCCCGGTGATAGGCAGTGTGCCGACAACTCCGGCCTTGGTCACCGTAAAGATCGTGTTCGAGTTTTCGCCCAGAACGTAGACCGTCCCGTTTTCATCGACGATTGACGTGTAGTAGTAGTAGGAGCTGCTCAAGGGTGGGTTGGTAACCACCCCCGGCTGCACCATCGCAAACGGTCCCTGGCCGATGCCGTAGATCAGCAGCGTCGCCAGCCGCGTGGTTCCGTTCATCAGGAAGATCGCGTCCCTGCGCCCGCCCGGATACTGCGGTTGGAAGGTCACCGGCACCGAGCAGCTCTCGCTGCCGGCCGCGCCCGTGCAACTCACCGCGCCAATGCGGTAGCTCAATCCGTAGTGCAGCGTTGCCGTCGGGGTAAAGCCCGCAGTGTAGCCGTTCACCTGGAAGGTCGCCGTCAACGTCTGCGCCGATGCCAGCGGAACCGCAACCGGCGCCGGATTGAACACCAGCGGTCCCGGCGCCACTACATTGGCAGCCAGCCCCGTCCCGGTCAGCGAGACCGATTGTGGCGAGTTGCTCGCATTATCCGTCACACTCAGACTCGCGGAATTGGCGCCAATCGTAGTCGGCGTGAAGTTGAGCGAGATGTTGCAGCTCGCTCCTGCGGCGAGAGTTGTCCCGCAGGCGCTGGTATTCAAGCCGAACGCGCTCGCATTCGTTCCCGTCACCGCGATCGAGATGCCCGTCAACGGCGCATTGCCCGTGTTCATCAGCACTACGACCGATGTCGAACTGGTGGTGTTGACGGTCTCATTCCCAAAAGGAACCGGCGATGGCAGCAGCGACACGACGGGAACGGGGATGGAGACACCGGTACCCGCCAGCGTAATGGTCTGCGCCGCGATGGTTCCATTGCTGTTGACCGCGATCGAACCGGTGAATGCAATCGCCGAGGTCGGCGTAAAGGTGACGGTCAGCGTGCAGGTCGCGCCCGAAGCCAGCGAGGAGAGCCCCACGCACGTGCCGCCAGTGACGGCAAAGGCTCCGGTCGCCGTATAGGTTGTCTGCGAAAGATTGAGCCGCGCGTTCCCGGTGTTCTCGAAGGTAACGGTTTGCGCCGCGCTGGTGGTCCCCACATTCACGCTGCCGAACTGCAGATACCCCGCCGGCCCCGAAGACATGACCTCATCCGTGCTGACGTTATACCCGTAATCCGGAATAATCAGGTCTCCGTTGCTGTCCACCGCCGGGATCCCGATCCCGCCAATCAGGGCCGCTGTCGCCTCGCCGCCGGTCGTGCCGGTTCCTCCGCCGGCTACGGTCGTGATGTTGCCGTTTACGTCGACCTTCCGGATTGCATAAATGTTGGGAGTATTGCCGTTCGGGTTCGCCGCGATAAACAGGTCTCCGGCCAGGTCGGTGGTCACCCCCGTGGCGTAAATCTCCGCGCTGGTTGCGGCGGCTCCATCGCCCATATCGCCGGCGGTCCCATTGCCTGCGACCGTGGTAATCATCCCGGTCGATACGGTGATCTTGCGAATCCGGTTGTTGTTGGTGTCGGCGATGTAGACGTTGCCGGCCTGGTCCGTGGCAACGCTGCTTGGGAAGTTCACCTCAGCCGTATTGGCAGCAATGTTGTCGCCGTTGTAGCCGGGTGTGCCCGAGCCGCTGGTGCCGATCACGCCGGCAGCTATGGTCGTGACGCCCGCCGGGGTGATCTTCATAATGATCGACGCATTCGTGCACGCGATATACAGGTTGTTGGCTGCATCGAAAGCAATGCCCGTGGGTCCCGGGACTACCGTGTTCGGCGCGTTGGCCCCTGTGAAAAACCCGTTGCCGGTCCCGGCATAGGTGGTGATGATGCCCGTGGACGGGACCACCTTGCGGATGCGGAAGTTGCCGTAATCGGCGATGTAGACGTTGCCTGCGGAGTCAATCGCTATCCCGATCGGATTGCTCAGGTGGGCGGCCGTGGCCTGTCCGCCGTCACCGCCAAAACTGCCAGGCCCGTAACCGGGAACCCCGGCGAACGCGGTGATATTCCCGTTGACGTCAAACTTGCGAACGTAATTGGCGTCCTGATCGACGACGTAGATATTTCCCGAGGAATCCTGGGCGACCGCGGCTGGAGCGTCGAAGGTAGCCGACAACGCCAGGCCGCCGTCCCCCGTGCCATTGACCGTCCCCGATCCTGTCCCCGCAATCACATTCAACTGGGATGGAGTGAATTGAAGCTGCGCCACCTGCGCCGAAGCTCCCAGCCCAGCCATACCCAGACAAACCATCAAAGCCGCGCCCAAATAGCCGCGGACTCCTCGGCCAGTCCGTCTGCCGACATGGATAGGAGTCGCCGGACCCTCCTGGTGCGGGGCCGCAAACTTGGACTTGGAAACATGGAGTTTCATGGCAGTTCCTTCCTGGGCGCCCCGTGCAGCGATTCCGAACAGATAAATACCGTTCCGGCAGGCGATTCCTCAAAATGAAGTCTGTCTTCATCCAGCCACCGGTAGATCTCGCGCGGCGAAGTGCTCCTCACTGCCGCGGCCGCCTCGGCGCTCAACATCAGCACTTCCTTGCCGCACTGTTCACACCATCTGCTGATATTGGCTGCCGGGTGGTACTCGACCGAAACCACTTCGCGCTCCACCGTGATCTCAACCCGGCGATGGATCACCGTCGAGTTGATCGCTTTGTCTCCCTCAGGTGGTAAATTGTGAGACGACGGCCTCATGCCGAGCTCCGGCCAGGTGGATTCGGTTGCTGCTGTTGTGAGGGCAGTTAACACCGTGAGTTGATTCCAAGTCCTCAAGCCAGATCAAAAGACATTAATCGTTCTTTAGAGCCCCTATGTCGTTGACCAGCAATCGGATTTATCAGTTCGGGGAATTCGAGCTCCGGGTCAGTGCCCGCCTTCTCGCACGCCGGGGGACGCCGGTGCCGCTGGGTTCCAAGGCATTTGAGGTGCTGACCTGCCTGGTCGTCCACGCCGGCGAGGTGGTCACCAAAGACGAATTGCTCAAGACCGTGTGGCCGAAGTCCTTCGTCGAGGAAGGTAACCTGTCCCAGCACATCCACGCGCTGCGCAAGCTGCTGGGTGACCGGTCCGCCTACATCGTCACCGTTCCCGGGCGGGGCTATCAGTTCACCGCGCCGGTGCGGCAGCTGCCTGAGGCGCCGCCCGTCCCACCCCTCGAATCCGGCTCGTTCCTGCTGCAGAGAACCAGGGAGCGGACCCGGATCGTCATCGAGGAGACTTCGCTGCTGCCCGGGGCTGCCCCGTCCAACCAGACGCAGACGCCGCCGCCGCTCCCGACCGAAGCGCTGATCCGCCCTGCGCCGGACGGCCAGCCCGGTCGCGGTCCAACCCCATCCGCGCTGCAACTCGCCGTCGATCCGGGCGTTGCCACAGACGATTCTCGCCAACTGGCTCAGTCACCGCCGGCAACTCTGCTGCCGTCGCCACCTGGCACGCGTCGTGGCCGCTCTCAATTCTGGACGATCACGCTGCTTTCGCTGGTGGCCGTCGCCACCACAATTTTCGCTTGGCGCCGCTTCGCCCATCCCCCTCTTAAAAGCCAGAAGATCGTGTTGGCAGATTTCGAAAATCGCACCGGCGACTCCGGCCTCGACGACGTACTGCGCAAGGCCCTGGAGATCGACCTCGACCAGTCCCCCTATATCGACCTGATGAGTGAACCAGAGGCCCTCAACACGCTGCGGCTCATGGGGCGTCCCCCCGATACACCGCTCCCGCCAGCCGTCGCGCGGGAGATGTGCGTGCGCAGCAACCGCCAGGTGCTGGTTGCCGGTTCCATCGCCAGTGTCGGTTCGAAATTTCTGTTGACCCTGGAAGCCACCGATTGCAACTCCGGTAAGCTCTTGGCCGGAGCCAGGGCCGAGGCCACAGGCAAGGACCAGACCCTCGCCGCGCTCGACTCGGCCAGCGCCACGCTCCGCCACGGCCTCGGGGAATCCGCGGAATCACTCGAGCATTTCCAGGTGCCCATCGCCCAGGCAACCACATCGTCGCTCGAAGCTCTGAGGCAATACTCCATGGGTGAGTTTCTGTTGGGAAGGACGGGAAAGGAAGAAAGCGAGGTTCTGCCGTTCTTCCAGAGAGCCGTCGAGCTGGACCCGCAGTTTGCCATGGCTCAGGCCGCCATCGCAACCGGCTATCAAAGCCTCGGCGAGTATCAGTTGGCTCTGCCCTACTACCAGAAGGCCTTTGATCTGAGCAGTCACGTAAGCGAGAAGGAACGGCTCTACATTCGCGCTCACTACTATGCCGACGACCGGCAGGACGTGATGCAGGGCCTCGAGGCCTATCGGATGTGGGCTGAGGTCTATCCGCGCGATTGGGGCCCCTGGCTCGATATGGCCACGGAATACACCAATCTCGGACAATTCGGCGCCGCGGTCGCGGCCGGAGAGCATGCCCTCTCGCTCGACTCCAGTCGCGGCATTATCTATAGCGTGCTGGCGCTCGACTACATGCATGTGGGCCGATACGGTGACGCCGAATCTACGGCCTTGCGGGCTCTCTCCATCGGACGGGATTCAACCCAGCTCGACGCAACTCTGTTCGAGATTGCTCTGCTGCAGCAGGACCACGCCGCGATGGCTCGCCAGGTTGCGGAGATTCAAGGCAAGCCGGGACAGTGGAACCTCCTCGACCTGCAGGCGCTCGCCTCCGCCAAAGAGGGCAAGTACCAGAACGCGGAAAAGTTGTTTCGCGCGGCCTACGCCGCCGCCATGAGCGAAAACCTGCCGGAGAAAGCCGACGATATCCTGATCGATGAAGCCTCCGCCGAGGCCGATGGCGGAATGACCTCCGCGGCACGCGCCACCCTGCTGCGCGTCAGCCAGCGCCATCCTGAGAATCCGGAGGCCCTGTTCCTCCACGCCGAGCTGGATGGCGCTGCGTCTCCAGAAGGTGCGCTGGCTGATCGCGAACACCTCACCGCTTCAAATACCTTACTGACCTGCGTCGATGGGCCTCGCATCCGTGCGGAGATCGCGCTGAAGCAGGCCCGGCCCCAGCAGGCCATTGCCGAACTCGAACCAGCCGCCGATTATGACTTCGCCGCAGGCTTCGAAGTCATCGCCGAACGCGCGGAAGCTTTTCTGATGGCGAAGCAACCGGAAAAGGCAGCCGTCGAATACAAGCGAATCCTTGACCATCCGGGAGTCGACCCGGTTTCTCCGTTGTTCCCGCTCGCCTGGCTTGGACTGGCCCAGGCCGATAGGCAAGCCGGACGGGTGGAACGGAGCAGGGTCGATTACGAGCAGCTGTTTCAGCTGTGGAGCGCCGCCGACCCAGACCTCCCCGTCCTCGTCGATGCGCGCAGGCAATATGCGTCTTTGCGCATGCCGCCGCGATAACCTCCATCGAATGATTGCGCGCGCGCACACGCCGGGCCGGGTGAACGTATCCTTATTAAGCTAGGCCGATGCCGCCCTCCCTGGCCCCATCGACACTTCTCGCGGAAGCCCCCCGTTGCTTCGTGTCTGGCCCGCCAATATGCTCAAAGCAAAGGTGCTCCGGGGTGGTTTGGGACCCGGTTCCAGGGTGCGAATCACTCCCCAGCGACCTCGAGCGTGGGCGCCATGGCGCAGTCCGATTTCAGCCTCATCCCGGCAGGATTGCTACAATCTTGCCGTAGGGCCTCATTCAGCAAAGTTCTGGCGTTCTCTCCGATCGAAGCGGATACGTCGGAGGCCGGGAGTGTTGTCCCTTCTAGTTCGCCAATGAGTGATATTTGCTTCCTGCAAGTGAGGAGTTCGTCTGATGGCAGGTATCGGAAATAAGCTTCGCGAGTCGCGGCTCAAATGGCAGCTCACCTTGCGCGAGGTGGAAGAGCGGAGCTCGTGCCTGGCCCAGCAATGGGAGAACCCTGCCTTCAAGATCTCCGCGAGCTGGCTCGATCGAGTGGAGCGGGAAGACCGCGGATTGTCGGCAACCAAGCTGATTGTTCTCGCCACCATCTATGGCCTCACCGCCGACCAGATGATTGCCCTGTGTTCCGCTCCGAGTACCAGGCCGGATCACCAGCTCGATTGCATCTCCGCTCCCAATGCGACGCTGCTGCTCGCCCACGGACCCCTCGAACAACACGCGAGGAATTGGCTGCCAGACAACTTCCTCGCGGATCCGCCGCCCGATGCGACTGCCTTGCTGCCCGCCGGGCAGGGCGCGTTACCCAGCCACTACCGGCGCGGCGTCATCGGTCGCCAGGATCGAATGTTGGACCCCATGATCCGCGCCGGCTCGATCGTTCTGATCGACACGCAAAAACGCGCGATTGCCAGCCGGAAAGAATGGACGCACGAGTTTGACCGGCCCATCTACTTCCTCATCACTCGCACCGGTTACGTCTCCGGATTCTGCGAACTCGACAAGGATTCCGACTGGCTGACCCTGGTCCCCCATCCTCTTTCCTACGAAACCAGCAAGCGCTGGAGATTCAGAAAAGAGATTGAGGTCATCGGCACCGTCGCCGCCGTCTTCATGCGCCGCATCGCGTGACCGCTCCAGCAGTTTCGCAATAGGTGCTTTACGGCCAACCCGGCTCGCGTGGTTTTCCTTCAAGGAAATCCGCATGGCGCGTCGTTGCGCAGAGATGGGAAAGGTGAAACCGTTCTACAGCGCCTGTTGCAGGTCAGCGAGCCGCGGAAAGCCAACCTGGCTGTACAGCTCCAGCACGTGCCGGGTCATCATGTAGTACGTCACCGTCGCCCGTTGCGCATAGGCGGCGAAGGATGACTGCAGGTTTCCGGTCTCCGCCGCGCCCTTCAATCGGCCCACGTGCCACTCGATCTCACGGGCATTAAGCCGTAACTGCTCCGCGACGACCAGAGCTTCCGGATGCCACCGTTGAATGTAGGAAGCGAGTTCGACCAGCACGTGACAGTTGTGCTCCAGTACTTCGAGTCCTTCCAGGCCGCCCAGCAGGGTCCAGATTGCGGGCGGTTCCAGGGCAAAGCGACTCGCCTCCTGACGCAGCTCACCCGATTCGGTAACCACATCCAGCGCAATCATCGCTATGTTGTCCCGGTCCACCCACGTCAGGCGCTGCAGCAGGTCGTTCCACGTCGTATCCGTCGCTCGCCGGGCACGAAGAGAGTAGCGGAGCAGAATGGCCAGCAGCGCTGCCAGAAACAAGACTGCAAGAACTACAAAGTAGAGGTTCCTCAATTGCCCCTCCAAGCTCGAATCCGCATCAGGTCGTACTCCACCTGCTTCTGCAAAGTATAGATCTTTAAGCGCATCGCTTCAGGTAGCTCGCGAGGTGCGGGAGCTTCCTGCCAAAGCATCGCGATCCAGTACGTTTCGCATCCCAGGTAGGTCAGGTTCTTCAGTCGCGCCAACTCACTGAAGACGCGCGTATTGCGGCTGATTCCAACGTAGGTGGTGACGATGTCCATCGCCAGGCAAAGGATGGAAAACGCACCCAGGCCCTGCGCGATCTTCGCGGCGTGCGTCTTCCAGGGCAAGCCCACGGTAACCGAAAGCACCAGGGTGCCAATAAACAGTTCGCTCAACAAAGCCGCGGAAAAGAAATTACTGCGCAGAAAAAACGTCTGCACCCACCGGTGCGCCGCGGGGTGAGCCAGCAACGTCAGCGACAACGCCAGCAGGGTGCTGGCAGAAACCAGGCCACGGAAGGTCTTGCGCACGTCCGGCGCCCACGTCCCCGTGGGACAGAAGACATGCACGGCAAGTTCGTAAAACACGAAGATTTGCAGGGCTTCATCCACAACTCCCAGGGACCAGTAGGAGTAGTAATAAGCGCCCTGGGAGAAGTGGGAGAGGATGAAGTAAAGAACTGAGGTCTTCACAATGTTTTCGATGACGTAGCTTGTGAATACCGGAAAAGAACTCGCGCGGCGCCGAATCCATAGCACCGCGAGCAACACGATGTGGCCGTACAGACAAGCCGCCCAAAGGAAGCGATCAAAGCCGGAAAGGTTCAATCTCTAGCGCTCCGATCGGGCGGCTGCCCAGGGTAGAATCTCTCCCGAGATTCTACGCCATGTGTACCGACGGGGGGCCGGGATCGGGAGGGACCGGATCGCCACCGCCCTGGTCGGCCAGCGCTGGCAATGCGGGGTGGGAAGCGGCAGGAACGTTTTTCGCAAAGTTTGTGCCGGCAACGGCGGTTAGCAACACAAGAAACAGGGCAAGGATCGATTTGCGGACATAAGTGGCCATCGGTAGATCTCCTTTTGGGGCGCGGACTGCGCTACAAGGAGACTAGAGAAAGAGCGCGTAAGTTGTTGGATCAATAACTGCTTGTTGCGTATAGGAAATTGTGGATTTGAAGAATCCGGGCCAACTAGCCAGCTAATCTGCGATGTGACGCAAATCCGGCGTTTCGGCTGCTGCTCCACTCGTCTTCGTCGTCAATTGCGCATAAGCAACAAGCAGAATCATTTGCTTGAGCGGATCGGAGGGAGCCGTCCGCCGCGAGCACGATTCAGCACCCCGGCTGCGCTCGGGCGGGTGGGAACTCGCGTCATGCCCCATGTTGTCGGTCGGGTTCCACACATTCGAGGCTCGATCAAAGGCTGGCAGGAAGGCCGAGTCCGCCCAAGTGGGCGCGGATTCTGCGTCCCGCTTCGGTTCCCAGCCGCGGGCACCTTGACCGTCAGGGGCCTGAGCTCCGCCGTCTCCGGGGGGGCAACCCGAGCCAACCCGCAACCTCGGCGCGGGCTCAAGAAGAAGCCCGGCGCCAGCCGCGCGCTGCGGAATCAGTCACCTCGTTGCTTATCGGCAATGCGTGACGGAACGCGTTCAGTCTCGGTAGCGGCCATGTCAGACTCCATAACAGGCTAAGCAGAGAAACATGTGCCCAAGTGCTTGTCGACCCCCGAGGCCGGCAGGCACTTCCAATTGTTGGGCACCTGTGCTGTGTGGCCGCCCCCCGCAAACCCGTCTCCATTGGCGCCGATTCCAATCGCGCCCAGGTCGCAGCGAGTGCTCGTCCAGGTGCAAACGCCCGGATTCCCTCGGCCTTCCCCCATCCTGGCTCCGGTCACGGAGTTCCCCAGATGTAGGTAACTGTCTGTCGGAGGTTTGAGTCGGCGATGCGCTCGACCACCCGCTCGGATTGAAGGCTTGCGAACGAGTCCGAAACCGAGCCGAGGTTCCGCGAAAAGAAGGCTGGGGTCGCGGCAACTCCAGCCGTTCCATTGGGTCCGGCTGCGACGATGTCCCTCGAATTGCGCGCCTGGTGATTGGTGCCATCGATCAGCGCAGTCAGCCGGAGGTAGGGAGCACGCTGGCTGGAGTGATTAAAGACTGCGATCGATGTCGCCGGAGTCGCGGTCCTGTCCGTCGGACCGCCAGCAAGATTGCGCAGGAGTTCCGCGAGCAGCGCCGGATCGTCGGAAAGTAGGATGAGGTTTCCATCGGCCCGCGTCGACCGGATAGCGAAAAACAAGGGGCGTGGCCCCGAGAGGCCGTAGACAGCAGCGCCGGCGACTTCGGTGGACTGGAAGTTGATGCCGATGCTGGCAGCAGTCAGCGAGCCGCGAAGAGCCTGTTGCAGGGCAGTCGCCAGGGCCTCCGGGTTCGTGCCGTTGGCGCCGTGGACCACCACGGCGGAGTGGATCGGAACCCAGAGGCCGCCTTGTTCCGCCGGAGTCTGCGCCGACGAGAGGGTGAGAACGGAGTCGATGTTGGCCGCTTGGAACATCCGGGCAAGACCGTCGGTCGAGGCGGACGGAGAAACGGCAGGGAGCGCGTCGATGCGCGTCTCCAGATCGCCGGCAGATCCAGCCTCCTGAGTCTGCAGGTTGGGATCGGGGGCGTTCTCGGGGTCCGGCTCCGGCCCGGCGTAGCTGCCCAGAAGCTTCTCCTGAATGGCGGTGACCGCGACCGACGGATCCTGCGTTGCGACGACCCGGAAGACGCCCGCCGAGGCCGGCGCCAGTGCGGCCAGCGGCGCAAGATCGACCCCCGCAGGTTCAGCCTCGGCGGACTTGGGCAGCAGCACGCGCTCTTCCCGAAAGCCTGCGGATTCCAGGTAAAGGTCGGAGGCCGCGGCCCGGAATTGGCGAGTCCAGGAGATATTGCGCTGGATCCAGTACGACCGGAAGTGAGGATCGCCGGCGATGCGATCGAGGTTGAGCACCATGTGCAGCGCGGGTGCGGTTTTCTCGGTGGGAAGCGCGGCCGAGGCGTCGTGGAACCAGGGCTCCTCGCGGATGGAGTTCGCCGGCGAGCCGGCCGCGATGAGCTTCAACGCGTTCGCGATGAGGTCCTCACGGGTGGCAAGCAGGATCAGATCGCCGGAAGCGCCGGGAACGCGGGCGAAGGCCACAGTCCCGTAGTCGGCGCCCGAGGTGCGAATGTAGAAGTCCGCGTTGCCCGCGTGGCGGCGTTCGAACGTGTTGCGTGACTGGAAGATCTGGCTGCGGTCGGCCTGCTCGGCGGGCATGCGGGTGATGTAGAGGAATTCGAGCTTGCCGATGTCGTACCACGCGAAGACGGACTCTTTGCCGGCGATCTGGTTGAGCAGGTCAACGCCTGCGGGAACCCCGGCGGCCTTGGCGAAGCTGTCCTGCGCATCGCTCAGGCGACCGAATAGGCGCGAGTTCTGAAACACCGAGTAGTTGTCCGAGACGAGCCAGGCCTTGCTTTCGGCTGAGTTCGTCCACCTGCTCAGCAGCGAGGCGAAGTCGGGCGACTCAATCGTGAGCAGCGCATCCTGCGGGACATAGGCGGTCAGCGACGAGGGTGCGGCTGGCTGTTGCGCGGCGCGGATCTGGAACGCGATCGCGACGCCCGCAATAAGCAGCAGCAGAGCGAGTGCGGCTCGGGCCTTCATTGGCTTTCCTCCCGGTACACAGTGGAGGCCGTGAGATGCGGCCGCACCTGGATGGCTTGGCCGATTGCCGCGTGCAGGTCGGGACGCCTGAGGCTGTTGCGTCGAGCGACCAGAACAGTCGTCCTGAGATCATCGCGCCGGCGCGTCACCTCGGGCTGCGGGGAGTTCGCGGCGAAGTTGACTGCCAGTTCCGCATAGGCCAGGGCGGATTCAAGGTTGCCGTCGCGCTCATTTACGGACGCGAGCTGCATGGCGAGCCGGATGCGTGTCGCCAGATCGAGGCCATAGGCGCCCGGCGGCAGGAAAGCAGCGGGGACAACGACGTTGTCGGGTGAATCGATGGCCGCGCGGCGGACCGGCGTTTCCGGCTCGTCGTCGGCCTCGCCGGGCGTAGCATCGGCTGCGGTGCCGGAGTCCAGACTCGTTCGCCTGCGAATTGGGGTTGTAATCGACCGGCGCGTTTTGAATGGAGCGCAGGATGGCGAGCGTTGCCGATGGATCGGCGCTGGCCGGCTGCAGCAACAGCAGGTCGAGCCGCGCGCGGTTCGCATCCGCCCCGCCGGGATTGATCGCAATGGCTTCGCGGAGGAGTAGTTCGCGGTCCGTCGCGGAGGTCGAAGCGGCAGCCGCCGCCGCCATGCGACCCTCGGCCGAGTAGGGCTGGCGAGCGTCCGCAACCGCAGACGGGTGAGCGATGAAGGACAGCTCCCGGCTGCCGAGTTCGATGGGCTGCGCTGTGAGCGTCGCCAGCGCGCGTGCGCCCTGGACGCGAAGATTGTAAGGCGCTGACGCATCGCGGGCCACACTGAGCAAGTCCGCGCGAGCCTGATCACGCGCATTCGCCGCCAGCTCGGCCTGCGCCAGCCGCAAGCGATACGACGCGTCCCACGGCACCGATTGGACCAGCGACTGCAGGAACGGGATGGCCTCGGCCGGATGGTGGTTTTTTTCCAGCAGCGACGCGGCGTAGGCAGTATTGATGTAAGGGGAGGGAACATCTTCCCAGGGATCGGTTACATCGATTGGCTCTCCGCTGTTCTCTTGCGCGAAGTTGATGGGCCGGGTCTGCATGTGGTTCGCCGGCTGCAGCGCGAGCCGTTGAAGCAACTGCAGCGCCTCCGGCAGGTCGCCCGTATCCAGCCGCGTCTGCGCCAGAGCCAGGAAGTCGGTCGGAACCAGCGTGTGGCTATGGTCCTTCTGTTCGAAGACAAACTCCCGCAGCGGCCGGATCGCCGCCGCGTCGGGCTTATACGCAGAGGTCGGCCGCTCCAGGTTGATCAGGGCTGAATCGAGCCGGAACGGCTCGGGCGCCATGTCCGCGCTCGCGCGCCACTTGTCCAGCAGAGCCTGCAGGTGGCTGGTCCGCACCGCCAGGATGATGTCGTCAATCTCAGTGCGGGAATCAGTCCGCTTATTTGGAATGGCGTCGAACGCCGTCTGCGCCTTCGCCAATTGGTCTTGCGCCAGGTACAGGTCGACCAGCTCATATTGATAGCCGAAGCCTGTGTCGATTCCCGGATCGAGGCGCGCCAGTTCGATCTGGCGCAGCAGGATCGTCTCGTGCGACGCCTCGGCGAGCCACGGCTCCCGGCTCAGGTCGCCCAGAATCAGGTTCGGGCTCTGCGCCGAATTCGCGACCGCGATAATAGAATTCGTTCCTTCCGCGGGCGTGGCCGAGGCCTTGTAGACGGCCTCAAGCAGTTCGTTGGAACGGTAGTTGCCGTTCTTCGCCAGGTACGGGCCGAGGATGCCTTCGATCTCCGGGCGGCAGGTCGCGGTCAGGTGGTATTCGCCCAGATGACGCGTGACGGTTTCGAACGAGCTGAACCACGACTCGGGATACATGCCGTGCTGCTGCATGCGCGTCAGGATGGCGAGCGCCTGGCGCCAGTGGGTCAGCGCATCGTCATGCCGGTTGGCGTGGTAGAGAGTGGTGGCGAGTTCGTCCTCGATGGCAGGATCGGACGGGGAAAGTTCCAGCGCATGGTTGTATTCCGCAACCGCAGCATCGATCTTGCCCGCCTCCGCATAGCTGCGGGCAAGGTTCAGATAGTGCGCGGGAGATGTGGGCGCGCCCTCCAACTCGGCCGGCAGAAAGTCCTCGGCGTCGGGCAGCGCCTGTGCCGGATCCCGCACGGTGGCCAGAAAGATCCCGTAGCGACTGGCGTAGTAGAAGAATGCGTCGCCCGTGAGTTGGCGCGTGGGGTCGGCCGGTGAGCTAAGCCGCGCGCCGATGCTCGAATTCACCGCCAGCGATTGATTGAAGTCCCCGAGCATCACCGGGCCCGGCGTAGAACTCGCGAAGTAGGTTTCAACCAGCGACGCCGACGCCGGCCTCCAGAGCGGATTGAGCGACTGTCCGCGATTGGCGACGGCGGCCAGCGCCTGCGCTTCGGTCGCGTGGGCCACGGTGTAGTTCAGTGCAGCGTCGGCCAGGCTGACATCGCGATTGGCCGCCAGCGCAGTCAGCGCGGCAGGATCGCGCCGCAGCAGCAGATCGAAGTACCGGGCGCGCAGTTGCGCGTCGCCCTCCAGCACCAGCGTGCGCGTCAGCCGGGTTTCGTTTTCAGTGTCGCCGGCATCGCGGAAGGCCTGTGCGGCCTGGGTTAGGATGGGGCGGCGGCTCGTCACTGGCAGGCGCGCGGCGTACGCTTCCAGGTCGCGGGCAAGCGGAGAAAACTGCAGGCGCCGCTGCTGCAGCGAAACGTAGAGGCCGACCTGCGCATTATTGCGTTCGTCGGCCGGCAGGCTCTGCCTCCGCCAGTCGGCTTCGCGGTCGGCCAGGCCGGCAGCGGTTGCGGCCTCGAGCGCCAGCTCCGGGTTGGCATTCTGCTGCGCTGAGTCGTGCAGCTTGTCCAGAGTCACCGCGAATGTTTGTTTCTGTTCCGGCGTGTAGTAGGTCTGGACAGCCTTTCCGAGCGCCTCGACGGCGGCTCTGAGACTCTGCTCGGCGGCCTGACGTCGCTGCATCGCAAAGTTCTGGCGGAAGCCCGCCGCCTCATCCCGGCTAATGTTCTCGCGCGCAAGTTCAGCGGCGAGTACGGAGGGCGAGGTCGCAGCCGCCTCCGCCGCCTGCCGGGCCGCGCTCAGCGTCGCCAGCGCCAGGTCGGCCTGGCCAAGACGCGCCAGGACGCGGGCGTAAACGACCGCGCCGTTCTCCGGCTGCGGGTAGGTATCGACCGCCGGCGGAGTCAGCAGCTCGACTCCCGCAAGCGAAACCCCCTGTTCCGCAAAGTTGCGCGCCGCCGCCAGCAGGTTCCAGCGTTCCAGTTGCGCCGCCACAATAAAGAAATCGCCGGCCGCCTTCGCGTGGCCGTCGATATACGCCGCCTCCAGCGCCTTCACAGCGTCGGCGGGCCGCTGCTGCCGTGCCCGCAGCTCCGCCAGGCGGACCATCCATGAAGGATCGTGGTAAGTGAGCAGGTAGAGCCGCTCGAAGTCGGCGGCGGCTAGCTCCAATTGCGCCGGATCGGACTGGCTCAGGCGCATTTCGATCGCGGCACGCGCACTGTAGAGGTCGACGCGATCCTTGCGAATGGCGATGGCCAGCGAGTAGGCGGCTTCTGCTGTCGGCAGGTCGTCGAAGGTGGTTTCCGCGGCGGCCAGTTGGATCATGAAGCGCGAATCCCGCGGCGACTGCTTCACCGTGGTGCGCAGGAAATCGAGAAGCTGCTCCTGGCGGTCGTGCTTCAACGCGTACAGAGCCGCCTCCTCGCCCAGGCTTGCGTCTTCCGGAAATGCCGAGAGCAGCGCGATGTATTGGTCGGTCGCGCCCGCGAAATCGTTCAGCCGGGTCAGCGCGGGAATCAGTCCGCGCCGCAGCAGCGCAAGGTCCTCCTTGCGCGCGTCCGCACTCAGGCCCGCCGCGCCGCGGGCCGCATCCAGTTGCGCGAGGTAAAACTGCTTCAGTCCTGCGTCGTCGTGTGCGCGCGCGTAGCTGGTGGCAACGATGTCCAGCACGCGGGCATCGTAAGGGGTCTCGGCCAGCAGCCCCAGCGCCAATGCGCGCGCCTGCGCGGTATCGTTCGCATCGTTCGCGCGGCCGGCGGCTTCCAGCTTAAAGTCGCGGGCCAGCGCTGGCGTCGCGGCCTTGGCGGCATCCAGCAATGTGGCGATGGCCCGTGCAGGCTGGTTCGTGCGTGCGTAGAAATCTGTGGTCGCGCGCACCACCCCCAGAATGCGCGGGTTGGCCGCGTGGACATCATCCATAATGCGTGCCGCGCCCGCGATGTCGTCGTGCGACTCCAGCGACCGCGCCAGCGAGTATTCGATCTCGATCTTCTCCACCGGGTCCGCGGTCAGCGCGGCTTGTCTGGCCAGCGCGCGCTCGTACACCGCGGTCAGACTGCGGGCCTGCGCCAGTCCTCCGATCGCCGCTGCCTCGTCCAGCGTGGCCGCGCGGTCCAGCGCTCCGTCAAACAGCGCGCTCAGCAGTGGGGCCAGTTCCGGCGCATGATGCTGCGCGGCCAGCACGTCCGCGCGCAGCGTCAGCGCAGCGGTGTTGGCCGGGTTTTCGGCTTCTGCCTTCGCGGTCGCTGCGTCCACGCTCGCCTTCGCCGCAGGCCGGGCTGCCAGTTGGATCAGCCGCGCGTCCGCCTCCTCCGAACCCAGAAAACTCTGCGCGGTCGAGCGGAAATTGCTGTCGCCCGCATCCGACGGCGGCTTCAGCCATGCATCGATCACCCCCAGCGCCGAGTCGAAGTGGCGCGGAATCTCGATCGGATGAATCACCGCGTTGGTATACTCCGCGACCGCCGCTGCCAGGTTGTGCCGGTTCTCTTCAATCGCGCCCGCCTCGTATCCAAACAGTGCGGGCGAGTGGAAGCGGCTGCGCGCGGCCGCAACTTCGCTCATCGCATCATCGAACTGGAAGTAGTCCCAGAAGATCGTCGCGCTGGTCAGGAAGCCCTGCGTCGAACCCGGATGCAGCTCCGGAATCCGCCGCCAGTAGGGCGCAGCCGCCTCCAGATCTTCGCCTCCCGTGCTGGTGGCCTCGGCGTACAGATCGCCTAGCGTGGCCAGCCGGTCGGGACTATCGGGCGCGGCCGCCAGCAGGTTCTTCTCCAGCGCGACAGCGCGCAGAGTCGACGCCGGCTGCGGGTCAAGATACGCGAGCGAGCGATACAGCGAGACCGCCTGGTCTCCGGTATCCGCGTCCGCGGGATAAAGGTCCGCAACCGCGCCCAGCAGCGGCGCCGCCTGCTCGAAGTGCGAGGTGAAGATGTCGATCGCCGCCTGTTCGCGCAGCGCGGCTGGATTCGATCCCGGCCGCGTCGCGGAAGCCTGATTGTTCAGCGTTTCCAGTTGCGCCAGCTCGCTCTGGAGCTTTCCCGTGCGGCTCAGGTAAGTCAGAAATTCGTCGCGCAGTGCGTCCGACTCCCACCACTGCGCGCGCAGCAAAGCTTCGTAAGCGGCCGGGTCGCGCGTCGCGCTCGCCTGATACGCGCTCAGCAGGTTGCGCGTGAACACCAGGTCGTGCGGAAAGCGCTTGGCAGCGTACAGATTCAACTGGAGCGCCAGTTGCGGGCCGACCGGTTCACCCGGAACGACATTGGCAAAGAAACGGTCGAGCTCCGTTCCGGAGAAGATTGCCGTCACCTTTCCCGTCAGCTCTCCGAACGCCTCCCGCTTGCGCTCGCGCAAATATACGCGCGCAAGTTTGTCGTAATACGAGGAATCCTGGAACTTCGCCAGCGCCTGCTGGTAGATCTGCTCCTGCTGCGCGGAGAGGTTGTTTTGCTGGAAGAACGTAGCCAGCCGCTCATACAGCAGCGGATCGTTCGGGTTGCGGTCGAGCTGCGCGCGCAGGACGGTGAGCGCGCGCGGAAGCTGCCCCGTCGCAGTCAGCCGCCCCAGATAGCGGTCCAGCACGCTCGCGTACGCCGTGCCTTCCGCCAGCGATTGGCGCGCCGGCATCTGCGCCAGCGGCTCCGACTTCAATGGCTGCGCCGCGGCCGCGTCACTGTCCACCGAGTCCGGGTCCTGCACCCTCACATAAAAGTTGACTGTACCCGGTGCGGGCGCGCGCCTCGGCGCCGTCGCCGCCGAAGTCAGCGGCAGCCCCGCAGTCTTCGCGGCCAGTTCATTCAGTTGCGACTCGTAAAGCGCGAACTCGTCGGCCGTGTCGTTCTCGCGCGCGTACGCATCGGCCATCAGGCTCGCGACATCCACCCGCTCCGGCGCCGCAGGGAACGCCGCAAGAAAACCCCGCCCTGCCGAAACCACCGCTGCCGGCTCGCCGTACTGCGCCAGCGCGTGGATCAGTTGCGCATGCAGCGCCGGCCGCTCCGGCGCTCCCGGAAATCGCTTGTCTAACTCATCCAGAAGCTCCGCTGCCTTCGCCCGATGAAAATAACTCTGCGCTCGCGAAGTTTCAGACTGGTATTCCGACTCCGCGCGTTCCCCATTGAGCCAAAGCGACAAGATGCCGTTCCAGTAGCCGGGCCCCTGGTCGAGTGTCGCAATGTCCCGATACAGCGTCAGGTTCTGCGCGCCGATGGCCAGCGGCTGCTCGGGAGCCTCCAGCAGGATCGTCACCAGCCCCGCCAGTCCCGCCTGCGCGCAGGCCTCGCCGTTGGGCACGCTGCCGCCCGTTGCCGCCAGTGCGTAATCGTAGCGCGCGGCCTCCGCGTAGTTGCGGTTCGCATGGCTCAGCGCTGCCAGCGTCCACAGGTCCTCCGCCGTCCACGCCCCGCCCCGCGCATCGCGTGCAATGCGAAACGCGTCGAGCGTCTGCTGCGCCGAACTGCTGCGTCCGGCCTGCTCATCGTAGTAAAAGATGCGCGCGAGCGCGTTCAGCGCCTCAGCACCGTCGGCGTGCGCGGCCAGTTGTTCGCGGGCCGCCGCCACGAACGCGCGCTGGCGGTGCGCCTGGTCGAGCAGCGCGAAGTACGACTGCACCAGCTCCGTAGGCCACAGCGGCTGGAAGGCGCGGTCGTAAACCGCCAGCGTCGCATCGATGTTGCCGCGGCGAAACTCCAGCAGCGCTTGCGCGCGAATCGGAAAGACATGGTCCTGCGGGAACTGCCGTCCATAGCGCCC
>CAWBFL010000011.1:0-123646 GCA_963787905.1 uncultured Acidobacteriaceae bacterium
GTGCATCCCTCGTTCTGCTCTTCGCAGTGCTCTTCGTGCGCCCGCCGCACTATCCTACTCAGCAGGCCTGGAAGTCGCTGCGTCTATTGCTTCTGATCGCGGCCGTCACCAATCTGCTCCCTTTCCGCACCGAAGGCGGCGGATACCTCGATGCGCCCGCAGCTCCTGCAGATCCTGACCCATAGCCCGCTGGATGACTACCACCGCCTCAACAACACCCTCGCCGCCAAGCGTGGCGTTACCGGGACACCGATATCGCCGCCATCGAGCGCAGGGCCATGGCCGACCGCTTTCCCAACGAGCTCAAAGGCTTGTACCTCCGGCTGTGCGCCTGCTACGCCTTCATGGATAGCGATCGCATCCGCCAGGCGCGCCTCGCCCTCGCCGAAGCCGAGGCCATCTTCACCCGGCTAATGCAATCGATGTTCCCGTCCCGTTGCACACCAGCCTCGTTTTCAAGAATGCTTACCCGAACCATAGCCCGGTCCGCGCGCGCTTCTGGTGGGACCGCATGGAGGCCAGGAAACCTCGGCAGCGCAACTTCGACTACTGGCTCGCGCAATCGTCCCTCTTCTCCGTCGAAGGCCGCTGTCAGGAAGCCGAGTAGGCATGGCAGAAGGCCGACGCCGAAGCCCGCAAACTCCCGCATTTAAATGTCAACGAATTCGGATTGAGCTTTGCTCGCCATGATGCGCCTAAGGAACTCGATCATCCATCCCAGGTTCCCGTCGCCGCGCCAGCGCCAAAATTCCGCAAGTCCTCCGCCGGCGGCCGTACCCACTTCCGTCGCCCCACCCGCTCCGGTCGAGCCGCCCAGCGAGCCCGCCTGGACCCGCTCCAATTCATTCGGACGCAAGCAGTGCTGGACAAATCTCTGCGCAGCTAGACGGTGGTGAGACCGTGGCTTGGTCAGCTTGAGTGCATATCTGCTCTCGGGTCATGCCGGATGCCGGTCCATCTGCATCCCTTGTGGCATAGCCGCGCTGTCTCTCGCCGCGCTATCATTGAATGTAGTGATGCTGAGTGCTGCAAGACATCTACCCGCCGGTCCTTCGCTTTTACGGCGGACTAGCCTCCCGTCTCCCGCAGCCATCTTTCTTTTCGTGTACCGGGCTCACGCGGCCAGCGTCGCATCTCCCTTCGCCCGTTATGGAATCGTCGGAGCGCTGCTCGCGGCGGGCCCGCTCTTCGCCATGGCCTGCTGGACCACCCGCCGCAGCGCAGGCGCCATTCGCAGCCCATGGCGTCACCGCCTCCATCGTCAACATCGCCACCGGCCTGCTCATCCTGCGCTTCGGCCATCACATTCGCTGGACCAGCCCCGAGCCGCTGATGATCGCGGAAGGCCTGCTCGGCCTCTTCGTCTTCTCCCGCCGCGGACAGGCTTACACTCCCGAACCCGCCGCCGCCAAGCCCGCCTCCGTTCCCGGCGACCGCACCAGCCCCTGGTTCGACCGCGCCGCTACCCTCCTCTTCATCTTCGCCACATTCAAAGTCCTCGGGCTCTGGATGCCGTGGGGCCGCGCTCACCATCTCCCTGCCGCCTCCGTCCTGCTCTGGTTCTCGTACATCTGCCTCGTGATTCTGATTACCGCCGTGCTCCACGAAGGCGGTCATGCCCTCGCCGCCTATACCTTCCGGATGAAGCTGCTCAGCTTCAACGCCGGCCCGCTCCAGTGGCGCAAGCGGGAAGGGAAGTGGCGCTTCCAGTTCCGTACCTCCGGAGTCCTCGGCGGCAACGTGCACGTCCTCCCCACCCACCCCGATCAACCCGCCTGGCACGACATCTGCATGGTCGCCGCCGGCCCGCTGGTCAACCTCTCAACCGGCCCCATCTTCCTCTGGGCCGCGTTCCACGCGCAGGGCGCGCCCTGGCAGCCGGCCTGGTTCTTCTTTGCCCTGATGGCTTCGTTCTCGTTTCTCGCCGCCGCCTTCAACCTGCTGCCGTTCCGCTCCGCCACCGGCTCCTTCTCCGACGGTCTCGCATCCTGCAACTGCTCACCAACAGCCCCGTCGTCGAAGTCCAGCGCGCCCTGCGCCGCCTCCAGGCCGCCACCGCGGAAACCGCCGGCGCCTGACCGCCCATCTCTCTCACACACTCTCTCTCTCCGGGTCCGCGTGTTCCTTTCCCGTGCCGTCATTCTCCGCGACGTGCAGAATCTCAGGATTGTCTTTGAGCAGGCGACCCGCTCCCACCGATCGCGCAGAGCCCCCGTCCGCGACCATCGGGAGCGCCACGCAAAGCGGTATACGCGTCACGAAGTGACCGTAGGGCGTTGTTTCGTCGGATAGCCCTTACGCGATGTACATAAATCGCAGCAGGAAGAGCACTGCCAGCAGGTACAGCATCCAGTGCTGCCGCCGTCCGCGTCCTGTCGCCAACTCCAGCACCGCATAGCTGAT
This sequence comes from uncultured Acidobacteriaceae bacterium, assembly GCA_963787905.1. Lineage (GTDB taxonomy): Bacteria > Acidobacteriota > Terriglobia > Terriglobales > Acidobacteriaceae > Edaphobacter. The sequence continues at coordinate 2,404 of CAWBFL010000011.1, forward strand.
CAACCCGAACGACAGCCCCGTCGCAATCGAGTAGGTCAGCGGAATCGTGATCAGCGTCAGGAACGCCGGAATCGCCAGCCGCGGCTCGTGCCAGTCGATCCGCGCCGCTCCGCCCACATCAGCGCTCCCACCAGGATCAGCGCCGGCGCCGTAGCAAAATCCGGAATCGCCCCCACCACCGGCGCCACAAAAATCGCGACGAAGAACAGCAGCCCGGTCACAATCGCCGTCACGCCCGTCCGCCCGCCCGCCGCCACCCCCGCCGACGACTCAATGTAGCTCGTCACCGTCGACTCCCCGCCAGCGATCCGATCACCGTCGACGTCGCATCCGCAAAGAAAATCCTGTCCAGCCGCGGAATCGCGTGGTCCTCCGCAATCAATCCCGCGCTGTCGGCCATCGCCAGCAGCGTGCCGATGTTGTCGAACAGATCGACAAACAGGAACACGAAGATGATCTCCAGCGCATTCATCTTCAGCGCGCCGCGCAGGTCCAGATGAAACGCCGTCTCCCGGATCGCGCTGCACCAGGTGAAGTACACTCCGTCGACGTTCAACCCAATGGCGATCCGGGAGACGGCGTTTCATCTGGACCTGCGCGGCGCGCTGAAGATGAATGCGCTGGAGATCATCTTCGTGTTCCTGTTTGTCGATCTGTTCGACAACATCGGCACGCTGGTGGCGGTGACCGAGCGCGCGGGGTTGATTGCGGAGGACCATACGATTCCGCGGCTGGACAGGATTTTCTTCGCCGATGCGACGTCGACGGTGATCGGATCGCTGGCGGGGACGTCGACGGTGACCAGCTACATTGAGTCGTCGGCGGGGGTGGCGGCGGGCGGACGGACGGGCGTGACGGCAATTGTGACCGGGCTGCTGTTCTTCGTCGCGATTTTTGTGGCGCCGGTGGTGGGGGCGATTCCGGATTTTGCGACGGCGCCGGCGCTGATCCTGGTGGGAGCGCTGATGCTGGGCGGAGCGGCGCGGATCGACTGGCACGAGCCGCGGCTGGCGATTCCGGCGTTCCTGACGCTGATTACGATTCCGCTGACCTACTCGATTGCGACGGGGCTGTCGTTCGGGTTGATCAGCTATGCGGTGCTGGAGTTGGCGACAGGACGCGGGCGGCGACAGCACTGGATGCTGTACCTGCTGGCGGTGCTCTTCCTGCTGCGATTTATGTACATCGCGTAAGGGCTATCCGACGAAACATGCGCCCTACGGTCACTTCGTGACGCGTATACCGCTTTGCGTGGCGCTCCCGATGGTCGCAGACGGGGGCTTTGCGCTATCGGCGGGAGCGGGTCGCCTGCTCATAGACAATTCCTGAGATTCTGCACGTCGTGGAGAATGACGGCACGGGAAAGGAACACGCGGCCCTGGAGAGAGAGAGAGACAGAGAGAGATGGGCGGTCAGGCGCCGGCGGCTTCCGCGGTGGCGGCCTGGAGGCGGCGCAGGGCGCGCTGGACTTCGACGACGGGGCTGTTGGTGAGCAGTTGCAGGATGCGGGCGCCGTCGGAGTAGGAGCCGGTGGCGGAGCGGAAGGGCAACAGATTGAAGGCGGCGGCGAGAAACGAGAACGAAGCCATCAGGGCAAAGAAGAACCAGGCCGGCTGCCAGGGCGCGCCCTGCGCGTGGAACGCGGCCCAGAGAAAGATGGGGCCGGTTGAGAGGTTGACCAGCGGGCCGGCGGCGACCATGCAGATGTCGTGCCAGGCGGGTTGATCGGGGTGGGTGGGGAGGACGTGCACGTTGCCGCCGAGGACTCCGGAGGTACGGAACTGGAAGCGCCACTTCGCTTCCCGTTTACGCCACTGGAGCGGGCCGGCGTTGAAGCTGAGCAGCTTCATCCGGAAGGTATAGGCGGCGAGGGCGTGACCGCCTTCGTGGAGCACGGCGGTAATCAGAATCACGAGGCAGATGTACGAGAACCAGAGCAGGACGGAGGCGGCAGGGAGATGGTGAGCGCGGCCCCACGGCATCCAGAGCCCGAGGACTTTGAAGGTGGCGAAGATGAAGAGGAGGGTAGCGGCGCGGTCGAACCAGGGGCTGGTGCGGTCGCCGGGAACGGAGGCGGGCTTGGCGGCGGCGGGTTCGGGAGTGTAAGCCTGTCCGCGGCGGGAGAAGACGAAGAGGCCGAGCAGGCCTTCTGCGATCATCAGCGGCTCGGGGCTGGTCCAGCGAATGTGATGGCCGAAGCGCAGGATGAGCAGGCCGGTGGCGATGTTGACGATGGAGGCGGTGACGGCCCATGGGCTGCGAATGGCGCCTGCGCTGCGGCGGGTGGTCCAGCAGGCCATGGCGAAGAGCAGTCCGGCCGCGAGCAGCGCTCCGACGATTCCATAACGGGCGAAGGGAGATGCGACGCTGGCCGCGTGAGCCCGGTACACGAAAAGAAAGATGGCTGCGGGAAACAGGAACATCGCCGTAAAGGCGAAGGACCAGCGGAGAGATGTCTTCAGCGCTCGCATCACTACATTGGATGCTAGCGGGCGAGAAACAGCGCGGCTATGCCACAAGGGATGCAGATGGACCGGCATCGGCATGACCCGAGACGAGATATGCACTCGACTGAGCCAAGGCGCGGTCTCACCACCGTCTAGCTGCGCAGTTTGTCCAGCACGGCTTGCGTCCGAATGAATTGGAGCGGGTCCCAGGCCGGCTCGCTGGGCGGCTCGACCGGAGCGGGTGGGGCGACGGAAGTGGGTACGGCCGCGGCGGAGGACTTGCGGAATTTGGGCGCTGGCGCGGCGACCGGAACCTGGGATGGATGATCGAGTTCCTGGCGCATCATGGCGAGCAAAGCTCGATCGAATTCGTAGGCACCGAAGTGCGGGAGTTTGCGGGCTTCGGCGTCGGCCTTCTGCCATGCCTGCTCGGCTTCCTGCGGGCGCCCTTCGACGGAGAAGAGGGACGATTGCGCGAGCCAGTAGTCGAAGTTGCGCTGCCGGGGTTTCCTGGCCTCCATGCGGTCCCACCAGAAGCGCGCGCGGGCCGGGCTATGGTTCAGGTAAGCATTCTTGAAAACGAGGCTGGTGTGCAGCGGGACGGGAACATCGATTGCATAGCTGGTGAAGATGGCCTCGGCTTCGGCGAGGGCGAGGCGCGCCTCGCGGATGCGATCGCCATCGAGGTAGACATTGCAGGCGCACAGCCGGAGGTATAAGCCTTTGAGCTCGTTGGGAAAGCGGTCGGCCATGCGCTCGATGGCGGCAATATCCATGTCCCGGTAACGCCGGGGAGTCACCAGGGTGGAGGCGAGGGTGTTGTTGAGGCGGTGGTAGTCATCCAGCGGGCTATGGGTCAGGATCTGCAGGATGCGGGCGCCGTCGGAGTAGCCGCCGCCTTCGGTGCGGAAAGGGAGCAGATTGGTGATGGCCGCGATGAAGGAGAACGAAGCGATGAACGCGGCGAGCTTCCAGGTCTGGTCGTAGTGCGGCAGGCGCACGAAGAGTACTGCGAAGAGCAGGAGAAGTCCGGTAGCGATATTGGCAAACGGCCCGGCGGCGATCATGCAGAGGTCCTGGGCCGGCGGCTGCGCGGGATTGGTGGGGACTACGCGGACGGCTCCGCCGAGATTGAAGAGGCCTTCGGGATTGAACTGAAAACTCCATTTGCCGGAGCGCTTTTGCCAGCGAAGAGGACCGGCGTTGAAGCTCAGCAGCTTCATGCGGAAGCAGGCAGCGACGAGGGCGTGGCCACACTCGTGCAAGACGGTGGTGACGAGGATGGCGAGGGTGAAGAGAACGAACCAGGGGAGACGGCCGCGATACAGAAGGCCGTGGGACTGCGCCCAGTAGGACCAGAAGTAGATGGCGGCGAACTCGGCGACCAGGGAGATACCAGTGACGAGGTGATTGACCCAGGGATGGGTGCGGTCGCCGGCAACAGGAACCAGCTTGGTGGTTGTGGCCACGGGCTGGGGGTCGTTGTCGAGCGTGGATGCGATGCGGGCCTCGGAGGCGGCTCCGCCCTGGCCGTAGATGAAGAAGCCGGCGATGCCGATGACGATGGCGAAGAACCCGGGAGTGGTGAAGGTGAGATTGGAGTGATCGAGCCAGACCAGGTAAACGCCGGAGGCGATGGAGATGAGGCTGGCGGCGGTTCCCCATGCGTCCTGGAATTCGGAGGGCCTGCGGGTGGTGCGCCAGGCCTTGGCGAAGACCAGAGAGAGAAGCAGGTAGCTGCTGAGGAAGGTCCAGTGGCGAAGCGGAGAGATGCCATGCTCCACGTAAGTTGTGTCGAGCAATCCGCGGATGCCTGCCAGGAACAGGAGAATGGCCTGGAGGGCGAAGAAATTGCGGATTCTGCGCTTGAGGATTCGCATGCTGGACGAAGTTTAGCCGCGAAGCAAAAGGCCGTCCATGACTCTTATGATGTAGATGCGAAGGGCTTTGCCGCCAACCAGGTTAAGCGCGCATCCCTCGACCGGGTTGCGATCGAGGGACGCGGGAGGGAGGATTTCGCTACTTGGGCAGATCAGTCAACTTGGGCTGGACGGGAGTGGGAGCGAGGGTTTCCGCGGTTGCCCCGGAATCGACTCCGTCGAGCGTGGCCTGGTATTGAATGAGTTGCTTGATGGCGTCGTAGGAGACGCCGGTGAGCGGAAGCAAACGACCGTTAGCTGAGAGCAGAGGCGTCTGGTCGACGCCAGCGTCGGCAGCTAACTTGATGTCTGCGTTGACTTTATCCTTGGTTGCCTGGGTTTGTGCGCAGGCGGCGATGGCGGCCCCATCCAGGCCGGCACGCATCGCTGCAGCTTTGAGGAGGGTGTCGTCGGTAGCCGGCGTCAGGCCGTCCTGGGTATCGAAGACACCGGCGGCGTATTTGAAAAAGGCTTCATTGGACTGCTGCTGGGCGCAGATTCCGTAGGCCGCCGCTTTGAAAGCGGACGGATGAAGGTCGACCAGCGGGAAGAGCTGGAATACGACGCGGGCCTTGGGGAAGTCCTTCACGATCTGGTCCACGGTGGACTGGGCCTCCTTGCAGTGCGGGCACTGGAGGTCGGCAAATTCGACGAGTTCCAGATCTTTGCTGGAGGCGCCGCGGTAGGCCCCGTCCGCGCGCTCCCGGAGCAGATCGCGGGTGGCGGCAAATGGAGTGGCGCCAAAGGGAACGACGCCCGCGCCTTCGCCGATGGCGTGCTTGCCGTCGGGCGTGACGAAAAAGGTCGCAGCCTGAACCTGGGCCTTGGGGTCCTTGTTGGTGATGAAGACGGTGACCTTGACGACGCCGGGCGCGGGGGTGGGTTGAATCCCCATGACGCGCCAGAGGCGATTCGAATCAAAACCCCAAACCTGGGTGAGAAACGAGTTGACCGTGTCCACCGTAGGTGTGGTCGCGGTAAAGAATTTGGGGTTGGCCGCCGGCAGCGGGTCGGCTGGCGCGGCCGGAGCGGCGGGAGGAGCATTGGGGACCGCCGCAGCCGCGGGAGTCTGGGCCGCCGGAGCGGCCGCCTGGGCGAATGCCATCGAAACCGGGAACGAGAGGAGGACGGCGAGCGCTGCGACCGGGGCCCAGCCCGGGATGGAATGCGATTGCGAACTTATGCTCTTCAATTTGTTGTCCTTTTTCTGCGGTGCGTTTCTTGAAGTGGCTGGTGCAGAACCATTTTACCGGGGACTGCGGATTGGCGTGGATCAATCGACCTGCCAAGGGGTTTGACGATGGGTGCGGAGATGGGTTGGGTCTGGATCGGGACCTAGACTTCGACTTTCACGGCGATGGGGAAACGGCGGCCGGTGCCGAAGGATTTTTGCGTGACCTTGAGGACGGGCGCGGCCTGCTGGCGCTTGTATTCGCTGCGCTCGACCAGCGAGAGGACCCGGCGAATGAGGGCGAGGTCGGGTGGGTGGGACGAGCGAGCCTGGTCGGCGGCGATCTGTTCGGCGGAGCAGTAGCGCTCGACGTAGGCTTCGAGGATGGGGTCGAGGATGTCGTAGGGCGGGAGCGAGTCGGTGTCGCGCTGACCAGGGCGAAGCTCGGCGGAGGGAGGTTTTTCGATGGTGTTCGCGGGGATGATTTCGCGGTTGCGGTTGGCGTAGCGGGCGAGGGCGTAAACGCGGGTTTTGAAGACATCGCCGATGACAGCGAGGGCGCCGACCATGTCGCCATAGAGGGTGCAGTAGCCGGTGGACATTTCGGACTTGTTGCCGGTGGTGAGGACGAGGGCGCCGAACTTGTTGGAGAGCGCCATGAGCAGTGCACCGCGGATGCGGGACTGGAGGTTTTCCTCGGCGAGGCCGAAGGGAGTGCCGGCGAAGAGGGGTTCGAGCGTGCTCTGGTAGTGGGTGAACACATCGTGGATGGGGACCAGCTCGAAGCGGATGCCGAGGTTGGCGGCGAGGGCGCGGGCGTCGTCGATGGAGCCGGTGGAGGAGAACTCGCTGGGCATGCCGATGCCGAGGACGTTCTCCGCGCCGAGGGCCTCGACGGCGATGGCGGCGACGAGGGCGGAGTCGATGCCGCCGGAGAGGCCGACCAAGGCTTTGGAGAAGCCGCACTTGCGGACGTAGTCGCGGGTACCGAGAGCGAGGGCGGACCAGGTGGCGGGGATGTCGGCATCGCCGCACTCGGGTTCGGAGGCGGGGTGGGATTTGTGGGTGATGCCCCCAGGACCGACGAGATCGGACTTCGAACCTGGGACACCCGGATTGGCGGGGGCGCCGGTGTCGAAGACGAGGAGGTCTTCGGCGAAGGATGCGGCCTGGGCGATGGGTTCGCCGTTGGGTGCGAGCACGTGGGAGGAGCCGTCGAAGACGAGGGAGTCGTTGCCGCCGACCTGGTTGACCATGACGACGAAGGCGTGGTGGCGGCGGGCGATGGCGGCCAGCATATCCTGGCGCAACTGGCGCTTGCCGCACCAGAAGGGCGAAGCGGAGATGTTGAGGATGATGCGGGGGTGAGTCGAGGCGATGGGGTCGGGGAGGGTCGCCCACTGGCGCATGAGTTCGTCGACGGGGTCGACCGGGTAAAGCAGGCGCGGCCAGAAACCCTTGTCGTTCCAGGCGTCCTCGCAGATGGTGATGGCGAGCGGCTGGCCGTTGAGCAGAGTGAGGGACTGGCGCGGGGCGGCTTCGAAATAACGCTGCTCGTCGAAGACGTCGTAGAAGGGGAGCAGCATTTTCTGCTGGACAAACGCGACTTTGCCCCCGGAGAGCAGCGCGGCGATGTTGCGGGCGCGCTTGCCGATGGGGGGATGGCCTTCGGCGGGGATGGTTGGCAGGGCAACACCGCAGAGGATGGCCGGGCCGGTGGTGGTGGAGGCGGCAATCTGATCGAGCGTTTCCTGCGCGCGGGCGAGGAAGGAGGACTTTTCGAGGAGGTCGGCTGGAGGGTAGCCGCAGATGGCGAGTTCAGGGAAGATGACGAGGTCGGCGGATAGCTTCGCGGCGCGCGCGGTGAAGTCGAGGATGAGGCGGGCGTTTCCGGCGAAGTCTCCGACGGTCGGATTGATCTGGGCGAGTGCGATCTTCACAGATCAAGTTTACCGGACGGAAGGGCGTTGACCGTTCTGCGTTGTCCGTAGGTGCGGCGCCCATGCGGATGTTCTGACGGAGAACGTAGAACTGCGGCTAGGAGCCGGTGCCGGAGAAGACCACGCCGATGGTGCGGGCGAGGATTTTGAGGTCAAGCCAGAGGCTCCAGTTTTCGACGTAGGCGGTATCGAGGGAGATGTAGCTGTCGAAGGAGGGGTCTTGCCGGGCCTCAACCTGCCAGAGCCCGGTCATGCCGGGGAGGACGTCGAGGCGGCGCAGGTGGGCGAGGTCGTACTGCTCGACCTCGCTGGCGAGGGGTGGGCGCGGACCCACCAGGCTCATGTCGCCGCGCAGGACGTTATAGAACTGGGGCAATTCGTCGAGCGAATACTTGCGCAGGATGCGGCCGACGCGGGTGATGCGCGGATCGTTGGCGATCTTGAAGAGGATGCCGTCGCGCTCGTTCTGGTCCTTGAGCTTCTCTTTGAGCTGGTCGGCGTCGGCGCACATGGTGCGGAACTTGTAGCAGGTGAAGGTGCGGCCCTTGCGCCCGATACGATGCGCGCGATAGAAGACGGGGCCGGGCGAATCGAGCTTGATGGCAGCGATGAGGACCAGCATGATGGGCCAGCCCAGCAGGATGGCGAGAGCCGCGCCGGTGGTGTCGATCACCCGCTTGAGCAGGAAGGCGCCGATGGGAAGATCGCGCCGGTGCAGGGGGATGGTGGGAAACTGGCCGATATACTCGACCGGGGCGTTCCAGGCGAGACCGTCGTAGAGGTCGGGCACGACGCGGACATCGATGCCGATGGCGCGCGCTTCTTCGACCAGGCCGATGACCAGTTTTTTCTCTGCGGGAACGGAGAAGAAGATTTCGTCGACGAAGAGCGAGCGGGCGAGGGGCAGGCAGTTGCGCACGTCTCCGATAATGTCGGCGTCGCCGGATTCGGACTCGTGTTCGGTGAGCGCGACAAAGCCCTTGAAACGGAAGCCGAGGTGGCGGAGCGATTCGAGATGATTGCGCAGGGCGTGGGCGACCCGGCCGGCCCCGACGATGAGGATGTTGCGGGTTTCCAGGCCTTCGCGATAGCGGCTGTAGACCACCTTGCGCCAGATCGCACGCCGGACACAGAGCAGCACCGTGGTGAAGATGACCAGCAGCACCACCACTTCGCGCGAGACGCCTTCGGCCCGGCGAAGATAGAGGGTGCCGCAGAGCAGGAGGCCGGCGGTGAGGGTTGCCTGCATGGTCATGCGCTGCTCGTTAAGGCCATTGCGGCCGAGGATGGGTCCGTAGAGCCCATAGGAGCGCGCCAGGATGACCAGCAGCAAGCCGAACCACGCGATATAGATAAAGATGATGCGCTGGGTGTGCAGATAGAGGTGGAGCGCGGCGGAGTGCAGGTCAGCGGGAGCGCCGACGCGGAAACGCAGCGCAATCGCGCTGGCGATGGCAACGGTAAGAAGGTCGAGGGTGGCCCAGATGAGGCTGGTGACGGAGGGCCGGTGGAAGATACCGAAGCGCACCGACGGCGCCTCCCCGGCCATCGGTCTGCTGCGGCCGGAAACGACGACTTGTTCGAGATAATCCGGTGTCGCCATGGCGAACGGCTCTCTCACTCCGACGACGGGCACGCGGCACGCCGAAAAGGTAAATGCCGGGTGGTCCCGGCGTCATATATTGAGCAGCCTCACAGACCCTGTGAGCATGGAGAAGTCGTGCGAGTGGATCTCTATGAAGGGAACCCGCGAATATGAAATTACACTCGTTCCGCGGAGCCTACTCGTACCGAAACTGCCCATCGAATGCTTCTCGGCAGGGCGCGACGAAACCCAGAAGCGCCTGAACGAAACAGTGGAGTGAAACCTGCCAGCGTACTTATCTTTCTTCGAGAATACTGAAAACAAAGACACACGGCAATCCTGCGGTGGATAAGCAGGCGAAGATGTGCGTCCGCCGGAGAGTCTATGCGGGTAGAGTCAAGGCGTCGAGCGCGAGGAATTCCTGCAAAACGGGGTCGTCGCTGCGTTCCATCTCTGGCATGGTGCCGAAGAACCGCGCTTCGCCCTGGTGAAGAAAGACGACCCGATCGGCCAGTTTGCGGGCGAAACGCATGTCATGCGTGACGACGATGCTGGTGAGATGCAATTGGGTCTTGAGGCGCGCAATGAGGCTGCCGAGCAGATGGCCCATGAGCGGATCGACCATGGTGGTGGGCTCGTCGTAGAGGACGGCCTCGGGTTGAGAGGCGAGGGCACGCGCGATTGCGACGGAGCGCTTCATGCCGGTGGACAGATCGGAGGGCAGGACGTCCTCCATGCCGGCAACCCCCACCATCTCGAGCATGCCGCGGACGATCTGCTGGATCTGGTCTTCGGCGAGGTCGTGGCGTTCGCGCAGAGGAAAGGCGACGTTTTCGCCGACGGAGATGGAGTCGAAGAGCGCACCGTTCTGGAAGACCATGGTGACCTTGCGGCGAACCTCCTGCATCTGCTTCTCGCTGTAGCCGCAGATGTCCTCGCCGGCGACCATGACTCTGCCCTTGTCGGCCCGGAGAAAGCCCATGAGTATCTGGAGGGAGACGGACTTGCCGACGCCGGAGCGGCCGAGAATGCAGAGCGTTTCGCCGGGCAGGACGGAGAAGCTGACGTCATCGAGGACGACCAGGCTGCCGAAGGATTTGTAGACGTGTTCAAAAGCGATGTAGGGGCCGGGTTGTTTGCGGATGTCAGGGACGGCCTCGTTGGCAGCCTCATTCTGCTGGGCTGCTTCGGCCATGAACTCCTGGACGGTCTCCTTGGCTTCGGGAGACACCTCGGCTATCAAGTCTGCCTGTCCGGCCGGGGGCGCGGCCGGAGGCGCAGGCTGCGAGGACGAATTCGTCGCGCCGGGTTGATCGGGCTGGTCCGGCTTCTGGTCCGATTCTGCCATGGAGGTATCTCTATGATGCACGACGGACGCAACCGCTGAAAGAAATTGAGGGCAGACGATTTGGCTGCGGCGAGGGATATGGGGGTCGCGGCAAGCATGAGGCTGGCTGAATTCTTCAGGGGTCGAGCAGCGTGACGGCGGCTTCGGCGCCGGCGAAATCCTGTGGGGTGTTGAGATTGGCGAACCAGCGGGCGGCGGAGGGCTGATCCGATTCGGAGACGGCGTGGTAGCGGAGAAAGCGATCGAGCGGCTGGCCGTACTGGAGGGCAAGGACATGGGCTGCGGCTTCGAGGACGGACAGGAGTTGGAACTCGCCGAGAGCGACGGCGGCGGCGATGGATGGAGCAACCTCTTGGTGCAACAGGCAGACTGCGGGTTGCGGACGGCCCTCGACGGTAAACATGGCGACGCGGTTGGTTTCGGCTGGCGCAGTGGTGCGGGCGGCCCAGTCGCGGAGGACGGCTGCGGGCAGGAAGGGCATGTCGACGGCGAGAATGAGGTTCCAGTCGCGGGAGGAGTGAGCGAGTGCGGCTTCGATGCCGCCGACAGGGCCGCAGTTGGGGTGCAGGTCGGGGACGAGCGGAGCGTAGGCGGCGAGCGCGGGATTGGCGCTGAGGATGTGGACGTCGGCGCAGATGCGTCGAAGTTTGGCGACGGCGTGGGCGATGAGAGGCTTGCCGGCGAGTTGAAGGAGGGCCTTGTCCGTTCCCATGCGCGAGCTTCGGCCGCCGGCGAGGACGTAACCGGAGATGGGGAGTGAGTCGGGCATCTCAATCACGATAGCGCAGAGGCGGAAGGAAGGCTCGACGGAAGGGATCGAATCGCCGGGGCAACCGAAGTAGTTGTCGGGGTCCTTCGGCGCGCTATGTCGCTCAGGGTGACGAGTTCTTTTGGAAGTGCACGGCTAGGCGGCACCGACGTTGGTGAGGAAGCGGATGACCGACTCGATGCCGCGGTAGAAGTTGGCGAGGTGGAACTTCTCGTTGGGGGCGTGGAGGTTGTCGTCGGGCAGGCCGAAGCCCATGAGGATGGTGGGCGTGCCGAGACTGCGGATGAAATCGCCGACGATGGGGATGGAGCCGCCGCTGCGGATGAAGACGGTGTCGGTGGCGAAGACATCGTGCATGGCGGAGGTGGCGGCGCGGACGTAGGGATTGTCGGTGGAGACGACGATGGCGTCGCCGGAGTGGATGAGCCGGACGGCTATCTCAATGCCCTTCGGGCACAGGGACTCCACATAGGACTTATAGAGGGCGAAGATTTCCGCGGGGGTTTGGTCCGGCACGAGGCGCATGGAGATTTTGGCGGATGCGCGGGCGGGGATGACGGTCTTGGCTCCGGCTCCGATGAAGCCGCCGGGCATGCCATGGACTTCGAGGGTGGGGCGGGCCCAGGTGCGTTCGAGGACCGAGTAACCGGGCTCGCCGGTGAGCATGGTGGAACCGACTTCGGTCTCGCGATAGTGCTCCTCGTCGAAGGGGAGGGCCTTCCAGGCGGCGAGTTCGGCGGGAGTGGGGGTGGCGACCTTGTCGTAGAAGCCGGGGATGAGGATGCGACCGGAGTCATCCTTGAGCTTTGCGATGATCTGCGCGAGAGCAAAGAAGGGGTTGGGCGCGACGCCGCCGTACATGCCGGAGTGGAGGTCGGTGCGCGCGCCGCGGGCTTCGATCTCGGTGTAGATCATGCCGCGCAGGCCGACGCAGAGAGTGGGCAGATCGGGCGCGAACATCTCGGAGTCGGAGACCAGGGCGACGTCGGCGGTGAGCTGCCCGGGGTGCTCGCGCACGAAGGCGGCGATTCCCTCCCCTCCTACTTCTTCTTCGCCCTCAATCAGCACGCGGATGTTGACGGGGAGTTTGCCGGCGTTGGCGGCGAGCAGGGATTCGAGGGCCTTGACGTGGATCCAGAGCTGGCCCTTGTCGTCGACGGCGCCGCGGGCGTAGAGGTTTCCGTCGTGCTCGGCAGGCTCAAAGGGCGGCGACTTCCATTCGTCGAGCGGGTCGGGGGGCTGAACGTCGTAATGGGCGTAGAGCAGGACGGTGGGCGCGGGCTTGCCATCGATCGGAGTTGCGTGGAGATGATCGGCGTAGACCAGTGGATGCCCGTCGGGATGAGCGGGGGTGGTGGTCTCGATGAGGCGAACGTTTTCCATGCCGATGCGGCGAAGTTCGGCGGCGACAAATTCGGCGGCGCGGCGCGTGTCGGCGGCGTGCTCGGGCGAAGTGGAGACGGAGGGGATGCGCAGGAAGGCCTTGAGCTCCTCGACAAAACGAGTCCGGTTGCTCTCTGCGAAGGTTATTGCGGTTGCTGACGTCATTCGTTCACCACGCTTTCCTGCTGCCATGTCGCACGGAAATTCAGGTTCGCTCCCAGATCGCAAACCACTCATCAGTATAGGAGCCTCGCCGGCGAAGTGTGTGCGCCAGACGCAGATGCGCCCGGAACGAGGAACCCATCCACGATTTTCAGACATCTAATAGCGATGGGTACCTGGTTGAACAGATTTTTCATGAAATGGAAGTTTTCCAGCCGAACTGCGGCATGGATGCTTTGCTGCCTGTTTTTTTCGAGCGCCTTGCAGGCTCAGCAAACATTCGCGACCGAGGTTCCGGACGCGCCGGAACCGCAACAAGCCGCGGTCGCTGGCGGAAGTGCGCCGGCGGGGCCGCATACCGACCCGCAGACCAAGCGCATCCTGGGAATCTTTCCGAACTTTCGCGCCGTCAGCGCGGAGACGCACCTGCCGCCGCAATCGGTGAAGGAGAAGTTCGTTACCGCGTCGCAGGACAGCTTCGATTATTCGGCAGTCGTTCTGCCGGCTGCGCTGGCGGCCGAGAGCGAGTGGACAAACGCCACGCCGGAGTTCCATGAGGGCTGGCCTGGCTATGGCCGCTACTTCTGGCACTCGGAAGTGGACCAGACCAGCGAAAACTACTGGGTGGAATTCATTGTCCCGACGATTACGCGCGAGGACACGCGCTACTATACGCTGGGCCCAGGCGGGGGCGGCAAACTGAAACGAGTGGGCTATGCGCTGAGCCGTGCGGTGATTACGCGGAACGATGCAGGCAAGGATACCTTCAATCTCAGCGAGGTGGTGGGAGCCGGCGCGGCGGCGGGGATTTCGAACTTCTACTACCCGCGGCGGGAGCGGACGTTCGGCAATACGGCGGACAAGTGGTCAGTGAACGTTGGCGTGGACGCTGCGGCCTTCGTCGTTCGCGAGTTCTGGCCGGACATCAACCACTACCTGTTCCACGGCAACCAGGCGATGGCCAACCACTAGGGCTTTTGCATGACTCCGTTGTCCTGCAAGAAGTGGAGGGCGAGCAGCATTCCCTTGGTGTTTTCCGCGGGCGGGAAGTTGCCGTGGCCGCCACCAACGACAACGTAGTGGAAGTTGGGAACGCCGGCTGCTTCGAGTGCTTTCTGAAGTTCCACGGACTGGGCGGGGTCGACGGAGTGGTCACTGTCGCCGTTGAAGATGAAGGTGGGTGGAAGGCCCGGGTGGACGTAGGTCATGGGAGACATCTCGCGGGCGCGGGCGAGCATGGCGGCGGTGGGTTCGGGCCAGCGCGGAGCCTGGCCGCGAGCGGGCTGGACGGGAGCGCTGTCGTCGTAGCCGGCCGCAATTGCAGCGGCGGACGGAGCCGCTGGGGCGGGCGTGGGGGCGGGCGCAGCTGCGGCTTCGCGGGGCAGGGGCAGATCCATGCCGAGCCACTGGTGCACCGAGTCGGACGAGCCGTTCCGGGTGAGTACTTCGGCGAGGTTGGTGTCGCCGAACATGTCGAAGACAGCGACGACTTTGGGCTGGTCGGTGCAGCCGGGCGGATTGAACGAGGCGGGCGCGTAGCCGGCCATGAGGGCCAGGTGGCCGCCGGCCGATCCGCCCCAGGGGATGACGCGGTTCGGGTCGAAGTTGTACTTGGCGGCGTTGCGCTTGACCCAGGCCATGGCGCAGCGGACGTCCTGGATGGCGGCGGGCGCGGGCGCGTCGATGGCGTTGCGATACTGCACCGCAACGACGCTCATGCCGGCAGCGAAGAATGGAGCGAAGGAGCGCGAGGAACTGGGACGGTCGCCGCGAATCCAGCCGCCTCCGTGGAGTTGAATTACCACGGGCGTGGGTTTTGCGGACGGGACCTGATAGACGTCGAGATGCATATCGAGGGTGCCAGCCGGGCCGGTGTTGGGGATGGGCGTACGGATGCCGTTGGGCGTGCCGGGATTGGGCGAGGCTTCGGCGCTGGGGTTGGTAATGTGCGGGACGGTGGCGTAGACGATGTTGTCGGTCTCGGTGGGATGGACGCTGCCCCAGTTGGCAGGGTCGGCCCAGGCTGGACCGCCGTCTTTGGGCGCAGCCGCAGTTGGCTGCTGCGCATATTCTTGCGCGCCCAGAATGAAGATCACACCCAATGCCGCTGCTGCATATCGTTTCCGCATCGCATCCCCTCGCATTTCAATTGCAATCAATTTCCAGCTCTACTGCAAAATCCCCTGAGCCTTGAGGAACTCTAGACATAACAACCATGCCTTGTCCGCTTCGGGCCTGGGGAAATTTCCATGCCCGGCGCCGGGAATAATATCGTGCCCAGCCGGAACTCCTGCCGCGTCCAAGGCCGTCTTCAACTTCGTGTCCTGCGCCGGATTTACTCTGGGGTCTCGATCCCCATTCACGATATACGTTGGAGGCACACCCGGCCGAATGTAGTTCATCGGCGACAACTGCCTGGCCAGCTCCACTTCGGCGGCGCTCGGTTCCGGCCAGCGCACGGGAGCCGGTGCTGCGTTGGCAGCGGCAGCGGCTGCGGGATCGGCCGGGAGGGGCACGGCCAGCCCGAACCACTGGCGATTAAAGTCTCCACTCCCCGGCTCGTGCAGCAGCGCCTCGGCCAGGTCTGGAGGGCCGTAATAGTCCAGTACCGCAGCTACCTTGGGCTGGTCGGTACATCCCGGCGGATCGAATTTGTCCGGCGCATACGCCGCCATCAGTGCCATCTCCCCGCCCGCGGAGACGCCGTACAGAATCACCCGGTTCACGTCGAAGTTGTATTTGGCGGCGTTGGCCTTGACCCACGCCAACGCGCAGTGCACATCCTGGAGCGCGGCAGGCGCGGGCGCCTCAAGGGAAGGCCGGTACTCCACGGACACCACACTGATCCCTGCCGCCAACAGCGCCGTGAACGGTCCGGGCGAATGCGACTGACCGGCAGGCGCAGTCCATCCGCCTCCGTGCAGATGCACCACGACCGGAGCCGGTTTTGCCGAGGGCATCTGAAATACATCCAAATGCAGGTCCACGGTCCCGCCGACGTTGGGAGCGGGGAGAACGGCGCCGCCCGGCCGGCTCGGGTTCAATACGCTGGGATTCTTGATCACCGGCATGTTCGCGTAGACGATGTTGTGGGTCTCGGTGGGATGAACGTTGGGCCAGTTGGCGGGATCGGCCCAGGCCGGGGCTGGGGCCGGGGATTGGGCAGGCACGGACACACCCATGAACAGGAATGCCGCGATCAGGACAGTTGCCAGGGTCATCGTTCGCATTGTTTTCCTTTGCATTGCCTGAGCGCAACCTCGCACGGTGCGGTTGGCAGAGAATTCAACTCGGCCCGTTTGTCGTGACAATCCAGAGAGGTCAATGCTAATCTTCGACGGATGAAAAGCCTGAATTGTCTCATTGCCCTGTCAGCCGCGATGGTATTGCTTCCAGCCGCTATGACCGGTCAGCAGCCTCCGGCTGCGCCGGACGCCCCGCCGCAGGTGAATTTGCCGCAGCGCGCTCCTCTGGACCCGAAGCTGCCGACGCTGTTCGTGGTGGGCGATTCGACCGCGAGCAATGGGCCGGACCTGGGCTGGGGCGACCATTTGGCTCACTACTTCGACACCACGAAGATCAACGTCGCGAACCGGGCGCGCGCCGGGCGCAGCAGCCGGAGCTACATGGTCGAAGGACTGTGGGATAAGACGCTGGCGGAGATTAAGCCCGGCGATTATGTCTTGCTGCAGTGGGGGCACAATGACGGCGGCGACCTGGGCGGAGCGAAGCCGCGCGGCGATTTGAAGGGCGACGGCGACGAGACCCAGGACGTGCCGCAAACTACAGGTCCGATGGCGGGAAAGGTGGAGACGGTGCACACCTACGGCTGGTACAACCGCAAGTATGTTGCGGACATCGAGGCCAAGGGCGCGACGCCGATGTTCCTGTCGATGACGATCCGCGACATCTGGACGCCGGATGCGAACGGCGTGCAGCGGATTGAACGGGAGAACAACTTCAACAGCATCATGAAGAAGATTGCGGACGAGGACCATCTCGCGTTCATCGACATGGCATCGGTGGAAGCGAACCGGCTGGAGGCGACCGGGATGGACAAGGCGAAGCTGCTGTTCCCGATCGATCACACGCACACCAGCGCGGAGGGCGCGGAATTGAATGCGCAGTCGGTGGTGATCGCCCTGGAGATCGCAAAGAGTCCCCTGGTGAAGTATCTGAAGGCGCCGCTGCCGATTCCATAGGGTGGGGTTTCGGCGGCGAAGACGGGGTCCGCGTCAACGCTGACGGCGCTCGGGGCAAGCGTACCGATCGCAGAAGATTCGAGCGCCCGGCATTCGGAGTGAATGCCGGGCGCGTTTCCTGGGTGCCAGAGATCGCTAGTTGGGGCTGGTCAGCGGGGTTGAGGACGCGCTGGGGGGAACCTCGTGCTGGTTGGGCGGGATCGGCCCCCCGGACTTCGGCGGATAGTTCGCGAACATGGTGTTCACGGCTTTATCGACATTGTCCTCATTCGCCCTCTCTTTGGAGGAGATGCCCTGGGCCGCGATGCCGCGCCAGACCAGTTTTTTTGTGGCCCCGTCATAGATATCCACGATCAGGGTGCCACCGTGAATCTGACGCAGTTGGGCTGCAGTGTCGGAGAAACCGCCGCTGCCCCAACCGCGATGCCAATCCAGGCCGGACATGCCGCGATAGAAGGCGACATACTGCCGGGGGTTGTTCGCCTCAACCGCGGTGACGATGATGTCGCCCTTCTTGTCTTTGTCGCTCTCGTTGAAGCCGTAACCCTGGATAACGTGGTCGATGGCGATCGCGACGCGCGGTTCGAGAGCAGGGTCGGATACCTGGATCTTGCCCCAGGAATAGCTTTTCGTTTTATTGAACTGGTAGGAGTGGTCGTAATCGACGTTGACGTCCTGTGCAAACAAGGGAGCACCCACCAGGATTGCAACGAATGCTGCCGTGCCAAGCAGTTTTTTCATAGCGCCTCCACAGGTCCCAGTTGAAGGCCCGTAAAACGTGGGCGCTTCAATCCACGCTGGCTTGGAGCGTGGCTGGGAACTTGGATGCGGGACAAGAGCGGGTGGGATTGCCGGGACTTGAGCAGCGGATTGAGTGCGGCAGCGGGAAAGGTTGTATGGGATGTCACAATGTTTTTGTGATCCCTTAACAATGCACCCAATCCGCGAAGGACATCGGTCGCGTGGCACTCGCAGCCTGGGCGAGGCCACGGCGACGAACAAGTGACGCCCGTGGAGCTTAGGACTTCTTGTACTTGGGCGGATACTTGCTGATCAGCAGGGTGACGGCCCGATCAATCTTCTGGTCGTTCTTATCCTGGCTGGATGCAACTGATTCTGTCACGGTGCCGCGCCACAGGAGTTTGTGAGTCTTGGTGTCGTACATATCGACGATCAGGGTGTCGAGCGGGACATCGTTGAGGGAGGCCTGCGCATCCAGGAAACCCGCGCTGCCCCAGCCGCGCTGCCAGGTGAAATCGCCGAGGGAGTTGTAGAAGGTGGTGAACTCCTGCTTATCCTGGGTCGCCTCGACGGCAGTGATGGTGACGTCGCCGCCCTTTGCCACTTCGGTCATGTATCGACCGGTCATGTCGCGATTCAAGGCAATGGTGATGCGGTCTTCGACGGTGGGATCGGTGGCGTGGACCTTATCCCAGGTGTAGGTCCTGAACTTGAGGAAATTGACCGTATGGTCATAATCGATGGTGACGGTCTGCGCCAGGACGGGTGCGGCCGCCATGGCCGCAGCAAAGAGTGCGGTGGCGAAAACTCTCGCGATAGATTTCATAGAACCTCCAAAGCGTTGGGGAATCAAGCTCCGCCCGATCTCGGTGCCGGCGCTCCAATTCAATCCGTACATCTGATTCAAGAAACGAATGGGAGTTCCGCAAAGACGCAAAGGGAATGCAAATTGCATGAAAAAGGTTGTATGAAGCGCACAACGTATGTGCCGAAGCCTGCGCTGGGTTGCAAACATCGCGTAAACTTGTACTTGGGCGAATTCGATGCCAGGAACTACGTGAAGGACACTCAGCTTGTTTAACAACTTACTTGCAAAAGTCTTCGGAACCAGCAATGAGCGCGCGGTGAAACGGCTGCTGCCGACGGTGGCGCAGATCAATGAACTGGAGCCGTCGATCAAGGGGCTTACGGACGAGGAACTGCGCGCGAAGACAGGCGAATTCCGCAAGCGGATCGCGGACTTTGTGGCCGGGGAGAAGATCGACCCCAGCGACGAGGACGCGGCAGACAAGATTCGCACGGCCGAGATTGCGGCGCTGGACGAGATCCTGCCCGAGGCGTTCGCGGTGGTGCGCGAGGCCGGTATTCGCGCAGTCGGGATGCGGCACTTCGACGTGCAGTTGATTGGCGGCATGGTGCTGCACTCGGGCAAGATCGCCGAGATGAAGACCGGCGAAGGCAAGACGCTGGTGGCGACGCTGCCCTGCTATCTGAATGCGCTGGCCGGCCATGGCGTGCACGTGGTGACGGTGAACGACTACCTGGCGAAGCGCGATGCGGAGTGGATGGGTAAGATCTACGGCTTCCTGGGGCTGTCGGTGGGCGTCATCGTGCACGACCTGTCGGACGAACAGCGGCGCGAGGCGTACGGGTCGGACATCACCTACGGGACGAACAACGAGTTCGGCTTCGACTACCTGCGCGACAACATGAAGTTCGACCTGAAGGACATGGTGCAGCGCGGGCACTACTTCTGCATCGTCGATGAAGTGGACTCGATTCTGATCGACGAGGCGCGGACGCCGCTGATCATCTCCGGGCCCACCGACCAAACGACCGACAAGTACGCGCGGGTGAATCTGATCATCCCGAATCTCGAAGCGGGCGAACTGGTGGAGACGCTGGAAACGAAGACCTGGACAGGCGACTTCGTGGTGGACGAGAAGGCGCGTGCCATCACGGTGACCGACGAGGGCTGGGAGAAGATCGAGAAGCTGCTGGGCATCGGCAACATTGCGGACCCGGAGAACTGGGACCTGAAGCACCACGTGGAAGTCGCCATCAAGGCGCACCACCTGTACAAGCGCGACGTGGAGTACGTGGTCAAAGAGGGCGAGGTCATTATCGTCGACGAGTTCACCGGACGGCTGATGCCGGGCCGGCGCTGGTCCGACGGGCTGCACCAGGCGGTGGAAGCGAAAGAAGGCGTGTCGATCCGCAAGGAAGACCAGACGCTGGCGACTATCACCTTCCAGAATTACTTCCGCATGTACAAGAAGCTCTCCGGCATGACCGGCACGGCGGAGACGGAAGCCGCGGAGTTCGACAAGATCTACAAGCTGGACATCGTGGTGATTCCGACCAACCGGCAGATGCTGCGGATCGAGAATCCGGATGTGGTATATCGCACGGCGAAGGAGAAGTATTTTGCCGTCGCGGACGAGATCACGCGTCTGCACGAGGTGAAGCAGCCGGTGCTGGTGGGCACGACGTCGATTGAGAAGTCGGAGCTGCTGAGCGAGATTCTGAAGCGCAAAGGCGTGCGCCACGTGGTGCTGAACGCGAAGTTCCACGAGAAGGAAGCGGAGATCGTGGCGCAGGCGGGACGCCTGGGCATGGTGACGATTGCGACCAACATGGCCGGGCGCGGCACGGACATTCTGCTGGGCGGCAACTCCGAGTTCATGGCGCGGCAGGACCTGGTGAAGAAGTCGCAGGCGCGCGCGGTGTCGGCCGCAGAGGGCGCGATCTCGCCTACTGCCGGGCCGGGCATGAAGCGGTTCTACTACGCCAGCCAGGAGTTTGAGACGACGCAGGAGGCGTGGGACGCGGCGATTGCGTCGCACCTGGCGACCGCGCAGAAGGAACACGAGGCGGTGGTCGCGGCGGGCGGGCTGCATATTCTGGGCACGGAACGGCATGAGTCGCGGCGCGTGGACAACCAGTTGCGCGGGCGCGCGGGCCGGCAGGGCGATCCGGGATCGTCGCGTTTCTTCCTGTCACTCGAAGACGACCTGATGCGCATCTTTGCGCGCGAGTGGGTGAGCACGCTGCTGCAGCGGCTGGGCATGGAGGAAGGCGTGCCGATCGAGAGCCGCATGATCTCGAAGCGGATCGAAGCCGCGCAGAAAGCAGTCGAAACGCAGAACTTCGAGTCGCGCAAACACGTACTGGAATACGACGACGTGATGAACAAACAGCGCGAGGCGGTGTATGGCCTGCGGCGGCAGTTGATGGAAGGCGTCGACCAGAAGCAGCTGATCACGGAAGACTATGTTTCGACGATCCTCTCGAACATTCTGGACGAGAATGCGCCGGAGAAAACGCATCCCGACGAGTGGAAGATGGATGCGATTTATGCGCAGGTGTATGACGTGTTCGGCGCGAAGCTGAATGAGGGTCCGGACAAGCTTGATGTCAACCAGATGAACCGGCACGAGCTGGGCGAAACGATCTTTGAGAGGGTCCGCGCGCGCTACGACGTGAAGGAACAGATTCTCGGCGCGCCGGCCATGCGCTATCACGAGCGGATCGTGATGTTGAGCGTGCTGGACGGGCTGTGGAAGGACCACCTGCTGGCGATGGACCACCTGAAGGAAGGCATCGGGTTGCGCGGCTACGCGCAGCAGGACCCGCTGGTGGCGTACAAGAAGGAATCGTTCGAGATGTTCGAGGCGATGATGATGCAGTTCCAGCAGGACACGGCGCGCCACCTGTTCCGGATGCAGATCATTGGGCCGGACGGCAATCCGATCGAAACGACCGAGCAGATGCCGCCGCGCCGGCCCCCCGATGCGCCGCCCATGCAGCAGCAGCTACCGATGCCGGGGCGGGAGGGCGAAAGTGAGGGCCATGCACCCGTGCCCATCCAAACGCGTGCTCCCTCGACCACGATCGACGAGCTGGAGCGGGAGTTTCAGCGGAAGAAGAAGCGCGAGTTGGAGCAGGCGCGTGCCGCGGGAGCAGGAGAGAGCAGCAACGGCAGCGGTCCGCGCGTGACCGGGGAGAAGGTTGGGCGCAATGATCCGTGCCCGTGCGGTTCGGGGAAGAAATATAAGAAGTGCCACGGAGCCCAGGGGTAAGAACAGTTGTCAGTTCTCAGTTCTCAGTTGTGAGTTCGAGGCGGCAGCGACGACTCGGGCGGAGACCGGCTACTTCTTTTCCAGGTCGTCCATCAGCAGCCGGGCTTTGTTGGCCAGGTTTCTTGCCCCGTCGGCGTCTCCGGAGTTGAGCGCCTGCTGCGCCTGATTGAGGAAGTTGCGAATCTGGCGGATCTGACGCTTCTGGGCATCGGCCGTTCTCGACGGCAGCGCGGCAATGCGCTTCAGAATGGATGCGATCAGGTCCTGCGCCTGCTGCTGGCTCTGCGGCGCTGCGTCTCCGCCGGTGGAGAGCGCGCCAATTGCTAATTCGGCGGATTCAGGAGCACTGGCAACCTGAACGGCGGGTTGGGGTTCTTCCCTGGGCGACGGCTTCTTCCTGGGTACCGGCCTGGGAGCCGGCGGGGGAAGCGGAAGCGGCTCCAATTCGGGCGGCGCAAGGGTCGCGATCATGGGGGGCGACTCAGGCGGCGGTAGCGTTTCCAGTTCGATGGGCGCGTGCGCTCCGCGCGGAATGACGAAGGCAACGGTCTTGTGGTGGCATCCGGCGAGACCGGTGGCGAGAACGAGCGAGGCGGCCGAAATCCACGCCGCGCGAGTGAGAGCGGCGAGACGGTTCGCGAATTGCAGGCGCTCGGTCAAGCGATCTCCCTTCTCTCCATGTTAGTTGCAACGGGCCTGGAAGCATCGTCCCGGTTGTTTTCGTCGCTGCCGGTGTCGCCGCCAGCAATAGGATCTGCCGCAGGGTTGCGGCCTTCCCTGGCCGGGGCGTTGGAGATGGGAATGTGCAAAGTAAACGTGGTGCCGCGCGCGGGCGAAGCGGGATCGGCGTCGGAGCGGACGGTCATGGATCCTCCGTGCAACTGGACAATGCGGTAGGTCATGGCGAGTCCGATGCCGCTGCCTTTGGGCTTGGTGGTGAAGTAGAGGTCGAAGATGCGCGGCAGCATCGCGGCGGAGATCCCCATGCCCGTGTCGGTGACCTCAACGGTTGCGGAGCGCTGTTCGCGGCGAACCGAGATGCGGACCACGCCGCCGCCCGGCGGCATCGCCTGCATGGCGTTGAGCAGGAGATTCAGCAACGCCTGGCGCATGAGTTCCTCGTCGACACGCACCGGGACCGGCTGCGGCGGGGCCTCACACTGAACGTCGACGCCGTGCTCCCGCAGTTCCGCGCCGGCAAGTTCCAGCGTCTGATCGATGACCCGCCGGAGGTCCTGCTCGCGGAGGTCGAGGTCCATGGGACGGGAGAAGTCGGCGAGGGTCTGGACCACGCGATCGAGGCGATGCATTTCGTCGGCGAGGATTTCAACGTGCTTCTGTGCGCTGTCGCGGTCGAACGCGCCGGCCGCGAGTTTGCCGCGCAGCAGCTCCAGGTGGACGACCATGGCGTTGATGGGGTTCTTGACCTCGTGACCGACGTTGGCGGTGAGCCGGCCGATGGCGGCGAGCCGGCGCGAGACTTCCAACTCCTGCTCGAGTTCGAGCGCGGAGCCGGTGTCGCGCAGGGTGAGCAGGGTGCCCATCTCGTGATCGGGGCGGCCGGGATCGCCATTGCCACGGGCGTTTCCGATGTGGTCGAGGGAAATCTGCACCTGGCGGCCGTCTTCGAGGGTGACGGTGTCGGCGGAGATCTGGGCTCCGCGATCAAAGGCCGCCAGGACCGCCGCGCCCAGTTGAGTTTGGGGTACGAAGATCTGCTCCAGGCGCATTCCGACCAGGTCTTCGACCGCCGGACGCTCGGAGTCGCCAGCGGGGCGCACGATGAAATTGGCGACCGCGTCGGAGACCATGACGGCGCGGCGGTCGGGCGCGAAAAGAAGGACACCATCGCGCAGCGTGTCGAGCATCTGGTTCAGGTTGGTGCGCAGAGCGGTGTAACCCTCTTCGCGGCTGCGCATCTGGCGGTCCAGGCGGTCGATGGTACGGGTGACCCGCCCTACGGGGTCGACCCGGAGCGACGGCGGATCGAGCAGCAGCCCGGATTGGCCGGGGAGGAAATCGACGGAGGCATCGCCGCGGTTGAGGGTGAGGCGTTCCAACTGTTCGCCGATGGCGCGCAGAGGACGCAGTGCGACGGCGGAGAGCACCGCCGCGACCAGCATCGACGCCAGGGTTGCCAGCAGCACAAACTGCAGCGCCGCCTGCAGAAACGGCTGATAGGCAGCCCGCAGAAACGACGACCGCACCCCGACATGGACGACGAGAAACGGCTGGCGGTTGCGATCGAGCGGCACCGCAATGTCCAATACCTTGGGCTGACCGAAGACCTCGCGCATTTGGTAGAAGACATTGCCATCGCGCAGACGGTCGAAGCTGGCGCGATAGGGTGCGAGCTGATTCAGCGCGTCGGGATCGGTGGAGAGCATGGTGAGCCCGTGCGCGTCGGTCACGCTGACATCCTCCACGGTAGGCGAGTAGCGCACGATGCCGTCCATTGCACTGAGCAGATCGTCGTTATTCTGCAAGGCGTCCACGACTGCGGCGTGCAGCGCCGCATCGGCCTGTTCCGGCGGGAGATTGGCCGGCGGAGGATGGGCGCTGAGGCCGGTCTTGACCGCCTGTTCGGTAGCCAGCAGCACTTCGCGGGCGAGCACGTCGTTGGCTGCGGAGGTCTGCTCGATGCGCTGACGCAGCAAGGCACCCAGAAAGAGGACGGAGAGCACGAAGACGATGGCGAAGGTGAGGCCGGTGGCCGTAAGCACGAGCTTCGTTCGCAGGCGCATGGGACTACTCCGCCGCAACGGCAGGCACTTCGATCGCAGGGGGCGCGGCATCGGGAGAGGCCGTGGCGTACTCCTTCAACTTGTTCTGCAGTGTTTTGGGAGTGATGCCGAGAATCTCCGCAGCCCGCGTCTTGTTGTTGTTGGTGGAGAGCAGCGTCTTCAGGATGAGCTGGCGCTCGGCTTCATCGACGGTGGTTCCGACCGCGACGTGAATGGTGCGATCGTCGTCGCGCGCGGGCGCCGTGCCGGCATCGGACGCCGGAATAAAACGGGTCGCATAGCCGGGCTCGCCAAAGCCGGGCGGCAGGTGCTCCATCTGGAGCACGCCGCTGCCGGCCAGAATGGTGGCACGTTCGATGGTGTTGCGCAGTTCGCGCGCGTTGCCCGGCCAATCGTAGGCCAGCAGCCGCTTGAGCAGGTCCGGCGCGATGCCGGAGATGGTGCAGCCGTGGCGCAGGTTCATGTCGTCGATCATCTTCGCGGCGATGGCGGGTATGTCGGCGGAGTGGTCGCGCAGCGGAGGCATCTGGATATTGAAGACGTTGAGGCGGTAGAAGAGGTCGCCGCGCAGCTGCCCACTCTGCACGGCCTGCTGCGGGTCTTTGTTGGTGGCTGCGACGACGCGCACGTCGACCGGGGTTTCGGCCTTGCTGCCGAGACGGCGGAGCTTGCGGTCCTCCAGCACGCGCAGCAGCTTGGCCTGAGTCGCCATCGGCATCTCGCCGATCTCGTCGAGCAGCAGGGTGCCTTCTTCGGCGAGTTCGAAGCAGCCGGCGCGGCGTTCGATGGCCCCGGTGAAGGCGCCTTTTTCGTGGCCGAAGATCTCGCTCTCGATCAGCGTCTCCGGGATGGCCGCGCAATTCACCGCGACGAATGGCTTGGCGTGGCGCGAGCTGAGGTCGTGCAGGCAGCGGGCGGCGAGTTCCTTGCCGGTGCCGCTCTCTCCGGTAATCAGCACCGAGACATTGGAGGGGGCAATGCGCTCGATCATCTGGAAGATGGCCTTCATCTGCGGCGAAGAGCCGACCAGTGCGCCGAGCACGCCGGCGTCGCGGGACTGGCGGCGGGTGACTTCGAATTCAGCGCTCGAGTTTGTCTCGCGCTGGCGGCTGGCGTTCTGCAGGATGGTGCGCAGGCGCACGGGATCGATGGGCTTGGGGATATAGTCGTACGCGCCCAGGCGCATGGCCTCGACGGCGGACTCGATGGAACCCTGCGCGGTGAGCACCACGACGACCACGCCGGGTTGCGACTCCTTGATGCGCTCGAGCAATTCCATGCCGTCCATGCGCGGCATCTTCAGGTCGGTAACGACGATACCGGGGGACCATTGGCGCACGCGTTCGAGCCCGTCCACGCCGTCGACGGCGCCGTCGGCGCGAAAGCCCCACGAGGCCACCAGTTCGGTGAGCCCGGTGCGCGCATGCGCTTCGTCTTCCACAATCAGTACTTTTTCGACCACGTTCCCCTTCCGTACCGCATCTTCCAGTATCCATTCTGCCGGGATGCCGGGGCAAGCTGGCCAGCTTTTCAATTGGATGCAGTCCGACTGCAAAGCGTGACCCGGCAACCGCTTCCGGAATGCGGCCTGGGCAAGATATCCTGATGGCATGAGTGATTTGCCCATCGCCCTGACTGACCCGGAGATCGCTCCGCAAGCCTTCGCACAGATGCGCCTGGCGGAGCGGGCGGGTGCGGTTGCTGACGCTCCCGTGCTGCTGGATGTGCGGGAGCCGTGGGAGTTTCAGGCGGCGAGCCTGCCCGGTTCGCTGCTGATGCCGATGGGCGACGTGACCTCGCGGGCGCATGCGGAGCTCGACCCCGACGCGCATATTGTGGTGCTGTGCCACCATGGGCAGCGGTCGCTGTCGGTGGCGATGTGGCTGCGCGGCCAGGGGTTCGAGCGGGCGCAATCGCTGGCCGGGCGGGATCGATGCGTGGTCGCGGGTGATCGACCCGAGCGTGCCGAGGTATTAGCGGACCGGCGAGGAGATCGATGACGAACCGGCAATTCCAACCGCGAAGGTCAGCACATTACGTCTGCTTGTCCGTCTTTGCCATGGCGATCCTTCCGCCGGCAGTGGCGCCGCCGGCAGTGGCGCAGAATTCGCCGCCTGCTTTTGACGTGGCCAGCGTCAGGCCCGCGCCGCCGGACACGGACCCGATGACCGGCCACTGGAGCTTTCCCGGCATCGGACGGTTCAATGCGACTCACGTGTCGCTCGCGCGGCTGATTCAGCTGGCCTACAACATCGACGACAGCCAGATTGCAAATAAGCCCGGCTGGCTCGAGACCAGCCTTTACGACGTTGACGCGAAGCCGGAACCCGGCGTTCCCCTCTCGCTGGATGAACTGAGGCCGCGGCTTCAGAGTCTGCTGCAGCAACGCTTCCAGCTTTCGGCCCACCTGGAGACTCGCCCCAGCAAAGGGTATGCCCTGGTGGTCGCCAAAGGCGGCCCTAAGCTGGCGCCCACGAAGGGAGACCATTTCCCGGGATGGCGCACCAACGTCTCATCCGGCCATATGCGCGGGGTCAACTGGTCGATGCCGCAGCTGGCCCAATACCTGACCTCTGCGGCGGGCTTCCCGGTGGTCGATCAGACAGGCGTGGGCGGCAGCTACGACATCGGTTTCGATTACAACCCAAAGCCGGATGCCGACAGCCCTCTCCCTTTCCTCGACGTCGCACTCAAGCAGGCAACGGGTCTTCTGCTGAAGCCCGATAAGGTTCCTGTTGAAACGCTGGTTATCGACTCGGTTGACGAGGTCCCGACGGCAAACTAAGCGTGAGCCGGATGCTCAGCGGGCGCGCGGGTGGGTTTCGTCGTAGACGCGCTGGACTTGCGTGGCGGTGAGCTGGGTGTAGCGCTGGGTGGTGGAGAGGCGCTCGTGGCCAAGCATCTCCTGGATGGCGCGGAGGTCGGCGCCTTCCTCCAGCATGTGGGTGCCAAAGGCGTGGCGCAGGGTATGCGGGTGCAAGTCGGCGGGCAGACCGCGGGAGAGCGCGATGCGCTTGACCAATCTCCCCACACTTCGTGTTGTCAGGCGCGTGGTTCCGCGCATGCGCAGGTTGGTGACCAGCGGGCCGTCGGCGATGAGGCCGAGTTTGCCGGCGGCGCGCAGACGCGCCTCGCGCTGCGGCAGGTAGGCGCGGACGGCGACGGCGGCCTCGTCGCCCAGGGGGACATAACGCTGCTTGCGCCCCTTGCCCTTGACCAGGATGGCGTCGTTCTTCCACTGGATGTCGGCGAGGTCGATGCCGACCAGCTCGGAGTTGCGGATGCCGCAGCCATAGAGCAGCTCGAAGATCATGCGGTCGCGCTCGGGCCACGCGGCGGCGTCATTCTTTGTGGCTGCACCTTCGCCGGTCTCCATGGAGTTCAGCAGGCCGTTCACTTCCTCCATGCTGGGCACGCGGGGAAGGTGCTTGGGCAGCCTGGGCGTGCTGACCAGGACGGCCGGATTCTGCGCGATGCGGTGCTCTTTGGCCAGCCAGCGGAACCAGGAACGGATGCTGGCGAGCGCGCGCGCGGCGCTGGCCTTGGTGAGGCCGCGGTCGTAGAGCTGGCCCAGGTAGGCGCGGATGTGGAGGTGGTCGACAGCGGCAATGTTGGCGCCGATGCCGAGCGTCTCGCACAGATACGCTGCGAAGCTGAGGACTTCGCGGCGATACGCGCGCACCGTATGCACCGAGGCGTTGCGCTCGTTCTGGAGGACGGCGAGGAACTGCTCGGCGAGAGTTTCGAAGTCGCTGGCGACGGGCTTCATTCGGTCACCGCCAATGCTGCTTCTGAGGCTGTGGATGGGGCGATGGCCTGATCGGCGCCGTCAGTTCCCTGCCGGCGGCGGCCGCGGGGGTGGTGGTCGCGGTGGACGCGCTTGAGGTGCTCCATGGCGACGTGGGTGTAGACCTGGGTGGTGGCGATGTCGGCGTGGCCGAGCAGGCGCTGCACGCTGCGCAGGTCGGCGCCGTGCTCCACCATATGGGTCGCGCAACTGTGGCGCAGCATGTGCGGGCTGGCCTTGCGGGCTGCCGTCGGAACGGCCATAGGCGGCGCGCACCATCTCCCATACCCACTGGCGGGTCAGCGCGTGGCCGCGCACGCTGAGGAAGAGGGCCCGCTGCATACGGCCTCGAACCAGCGCGGGGCGGCCGTGCTGGACGTACTCCTCGAGCGCCTCGACCGCGCGGCGGCCGAGCGGGACGATGCGCTCCTTGTCGCCCTTGCCGCGAACCTGGGCGCGAGCCTGGTCGAGATGGAGGTCCTCTTCGCCGAGAGCGACAATCTCGCCCACGCGCAGTCCGCCGGCGTACAGGAGTTCGAGGATGGCGTGATCGCGCAGGGCGAGGGCGGCAGCAACCGGCGAATGGCCGGCCAGGTCGGGATTGCGCGCGACGGCGGCGGAGAGATCGAGCATGTCCGACACTTCGCTTTCGGCGAGCGACTTGGGCAGGACCTTCCAGCTTGCCGGGCTTTCGATGGTGACGGTGGGGTCGTGGGCGATGCGTTGATCCAGCAGCAGCCAGCGATAGAAGCCGCGCAGGCAGCTCAGCTTGCGGGCGATGGAGCGGGCGTCGACGTGGTTGCCGCGCAGGTGCGCCATGAAGCCGCTGACGTCCGCTTCGACAGCGGTGATCAGCAGCGCGTCGCGGCTCTCTAACTGCTCGGCAAACTGCTCCAGGTCGCGGGTGTAGGCCTCGCAGGTGGCGGGGCGCATGCCCTTTTCGACGCGCAGGTAGCCGAGATACTCGCGCACCGTCCGGGCATTTCCGGGAAGTTTCTCATGCTCTGCTGTGTGGCCCTCTATGCTTGCCCGCATAGTTCAATTATCGGTGCGGGGCGGGAGCCGACGGCGATCATCGCGCGGGCCGCATCTACCTCGACAGCACCGCATTTGATAGCATCCGGGGAGACAACCATCCGGAGTGACCTATGCCGTTTTGTGAACATCTCGCCCACAGCCACTACGTTGCGCCCAAAGTGCATGTCTGCGCGGAGTGTATTGCCCTGGGCGACGAGTGGGTGCACCTGCGGACGTGCCTCGCCTGCGGCCACGTGGGCTGCTGCGACTCCTCCAAGAACCGCCATGCCACCAAGCACTTCGAGGCGACCGGCCACCCGGTGATCGCGTCTGCCCAGCCGCATGAGCGCTGGCTGTGGTGCTACGTCGACCAGGAGTGGAAAGAGTAGGTCCCTGCGTGATGCGTATTGGGCTTCGCGTGGGCGCTCCCGATGGTCGCAGCCGAAATTGCGTGCCGACCATGCGGTATCTTTCCTGCATGCGACTCATCCGATTTTGGCCGGCGGTTGCGGCCTGGTGCCTGTGCGCGGGTTCGATGCCGGCGCAGACTCGAATTCTGCGGCAGATCAGCTTTACCGGAGCCCCGGCCTATTCGCAGGCGGAACTGCTGGCCTTCACGGGATTGAAGCCGGGCAGTTCGGCCACGCAGCAGCAGGTGGAAGACGCGGCGCAGCGGCTGGGCGATACGGGGCTGTTCGAGGAGGTCAACTTCTCCGGCGACGACCGCGGGCGTCGTCTACACGCTGAAGCCGGCAGCCGCGGGCGCCGTGTTGCCGGCGCGCTTCGGCAACCTGGTGTGGTGGCAGGATGAGGAGATCGACCGGGAACTGAGGGCGCGGGTCGCGCTCTACCGGGCCGATACGGTGCCGATCGCGGGCAATATGCGGGACAGGATTGCGGCCGCGCTGACGGCGATGGTCGCCGAAAAGGGAGTGACGGGCGCGCAGGTCGGCTCGCGCCTGAGCAGCGGTGGAACCAGCGGGCGAGTGGAATACCTGGCGTTTGCGATCGATTCGCCGGCCGTCGTTATCCATTCGCTGACCCTGGCCGGCGCTTCGGCTGCGATGCAGCCGCGGCTCGAACGTGTGATCCTTGACGTGGCGGGCGCACAGTGGGACAAGGACGCGAGCTACGTCAACATCGCGTCGCGGGTGAGCGACGTCTATCAAGACCAGGGGTATCTCGACATCGCAGTCCTCCGGCAGGAACATTCGGCTCCGGTGGTGAGCGCGAACAGCATCGATCTCGACGTGACCTCGACCCTGAGCGAAGGCGCGCAGTACCGCGTGAGCCAACTTGTGTGGGCGGGCTCGGAGATGCTGTCGGCAGCGGATTTCAGCAAGCAGGCGCCGCTGAAGCCGGGCGATCCGACCTCGCCGATCAAATTGCGCGAGTCGCTGAAGCTGCTGACCGACGCCTACGGAACGAAAGGCTACATCGATGCGCAGGTCCAAGCGGCACCGGCGATCGACCACGCCGCGCACCGGGTGGAATACACGGTCAGCGTGGCTCCGGGGCCGCAATATCACTTCCGTTCCGTGCGCTGGCCCAGCGTCAGCGAGGCGCAGGCGAAGGCCTTCGACGCGGCGTGGGAGTTGAAGCCGGGCGATGTTTACGACAGCTCGTATCCCTTGAAGTTCCTGAGCGGGAACGCCCAGTTGAGAAGCCAGGGCTACCGGATGAATGTGACGCTGAAGCGCGACTCGGGCAGCCTGACGGTCGATCTCAGCATTACGTTCGCGAAGGCTGGTGCGGCGCCGGAGTAGGTTCGCTGTTTTGTGCACTGAGCGTGATAAGGCGCGGATGGGGCGGGTGAAGCGCAGGGTGCGCCGCGGCGGCGATGCAGCCAAGGCCTTCGAGCAGGGTGGGCGCCGGGCGTGTTGAGGTATTCGTCGGGGATGCAGTGGACATGGCCGCTGCGGACGGCGCGGAGGGTCTGCCACTGGCGCTGGGCGATGACGCGTTCAAGCGGAACGCGGTCTCCTGCTCCGCACCAGGCAAAGAGGAGAACTTCGGGATCGGCGGCAGCGATTTCTTCCGGGGTAGTGTGGGCGCCGGGTGTGCCGAGGAAGCGGGCGCCGGCGGCTTCGACCAGCTCGGCGACCCAGGGTTGCGAGTGGATGAGCGGCTTGCCCCACTCTTCGCAGTAGACGAGGGGGCGTTCGGCGGGGGGAATGTGGGCGGTGCGTTCTTGCGTGTCGGCTATTGCGCGCTGCATGTGGGTGATGAGCGGTTCGGGATCGGCGAGTGCGATTGAGGCGATGAGTCGCGTGTCGGCGTAGACGTCGGCGAGGGAGTGGGGCGCGAGAGCGAGAACGGGCAGGCCGGACTTGAGGATGGCGGCGAGCGATTCCATGCGG
This sequence comes from uncultured Acidobacteriaceae bacterium, assembly GCA_963787905.1. GTDB lineage: Bacteria > Acidobacteriota > Terriglobia > Terriglobales > Acidobacteriaceae > Edaphobacter. Next base: position 34,061 of record CAWBFL010000011.1, read on the forward strand.
TAGGGCACGCTGGCGATGACGGCGTCGGGGCGGGCGGATTGCAGGGCTTCAAGGTTTCCAGGCTTGTCGAACGACCACGAATCGTGAAGGACGGGAAGATTGCGGGCGGCGAGTTCGGGCAGCGCTTCGAGGCAATATTTTGTAATGGCGCAGAGCGCGTCGAGGCGGTCGAGGGCGGCTAGCGTGAGGGTGATGGAGGGTTGGAGCGAGGCTATGCGCACGGGCTACTCGACGGGGAGCTTGGCGTTGTAGCCGTCGCGGGCGATGACGGAGTACTTGAGCGGCTTGCCCTTTTCATCGGCCATCTGCAGGGGATGGCCTTCGTTGTCGACCAGGATGACCTTGATCTTGCGGTAGCTGCCGTCGTTTGCAGTGTTGGTGGGGCGGTAGGTGAGGACGTACTGGTTGCGGATGGAGTTGTTGATCTGGGCGAAGTCGTCGGGCAGCTCGCCCTGGAAGATAGGCGAGAAGCTGAGGCCGCCGGTCATGGCGGCGAACGTCTTCAACTGGTTCTGGGCCTGGAGGTAGTTCATTTCGCGAATGCCGCCGCCGCCGCCCAACTCGTTGAGCATCGCGCCGGTGCCGATGGTGAAGATGGTGACGTTGGGGGTGGCCTTGATCTTGGCCAGCATCTTGTCGAGCGTGAGCTTGGAGAAGGTGTCGCGCCCGGTACCGATGAGGATGATGTACTTGCGGCCTTCGATGCGGCTGCAGCGGTCGAGGGTTTCGTAGAGCGCGTCGAACATGTCCGTGTCGGAGAAGCCGGGCATGATCAGCGAGTTGAGGCTCTCCGCGATGACCTGCTTGTTGTTGGTGAAATCGGAGAGGATGTGGGTCTGCAGGTCGTAGGTCATGACGGCGACGTAGTCGTCGGGGTGCAGCGAATTGAAGAAGCTGATCGAGGCGTTGCGCATGTCGTTGATGACAAACCAGGAGTTGGCGGCAAACTCCAGCAGCATGACCGCGGTGATGGGGGTCTGCGTGATGCGGACGGTATCGACCTTCTGCTCCACTCCGTCTTCGAGGACAAGGAAGTTCGCCGGTTTGAGGCCGGGAACGAACTGATGGTTCTTGTCGAGGATGACGTTGACGTCGAGATGCACCACGGGAACGTCGACGCGGAGGGAGTAGGTTTCGCCGTTGGGGTTCTTGACCTTGGGCTCAGCCGGCGCGGGAGGCGGTGGCTCCTCCGACTCTTTCTTTTTGGGGATGACGATGGGGCCGTTATCGACGGTGGGCCCGCCGGAGTCGGGGGTCTGGTCGGGACTCTGCGCGGAGGGCGGGGCGGATGGCGGCTGGGATTGCGCAAGCGCCGCCGGCAGACCGGCTGCCAGCACAGCCAGCGCCATGGCCAGGAGCATAGACGGATGCAAGCGGCGAGATCGCTCCGGACCGGAGGGGCGGGAACGCGTTGGACGGATTGGGAGTCTCATCACCATCAGAATTTTCCACCTGCTGCGGAATTTGACGCGGCCGTACGGCAACCCGTTTACGAAAACTGAATCTGCTGTTTGTTAGCGGCCGTCCCGAACCGGTGACCCACTCCCTCGCATCGACTCAACTTCCTCGAATCAGGCGGTTTGCCATTGCATATATCCAAAGAGACAGACACCTCAAAACCACCCTGAGCAGCGCTTCGTGGGAACCTGAACCTGGAAGCAATTATAGGGGCGAGTCAACGGAAACGGCCTCCGGCAAGGCCGCTGATTTGGTCCGTGTGAGGCTAAGTTGAAGCCGCTATAGTCTAAAGGAAGGTGAGAGATCCGATGCGGAAGAGTATCACGCGTGGCTGGCTGGGGCTGATTGGGATGGCCTGCGCCGGGCTGAGCGGCATTGTCTGGGCGCAGACGCCGGCTGCGGCGATGCCTGCCGTGGCGCCGATCGGGGCGAAGATTTTTCCCCTGGCCGAGGTGCGTCGGGGGCTGCATGGGGTTGCGTATACGGTGTTCGAAGGCGTGACGCCGGAGCCGATGCAGGTGGAGATCCTGGGCGTCCTGACCGATGCGATTGGGCCGGGGCAGGATATGATCCTGGCCCGGTTGAGTGGCGCGAAGGCCGAGTATACCGGCGTGGTGGCGGGAATGAGCGGCAGCCCGGTATATGTGGACGGGCGGCTGGTGGGGGCGATCAGCTACCGGATCGGACAGTTCTCGAAGGAGCCGATCTGCGGGATCACGCCGATCGAGCAGATGCTCGAGGTGCGGGACGGGCAGGCGCGAGGCGGGGTAAAGCTGGCGGAGGCGGGAGTTGGGCAGGAGCAAAATGCGGGGGTCCCTCCACTTCCCCTTCGACTCGCTCCGCTCGCTCAGGGTCCGGTCGGGATGACGAATGTCTCGGCGGGCGGGGGCGAAGTTGAACCGATTGAGACGGCGCTGGTGTTTAGCGGGTTCTCGCAGGACGCGGTGGCGCGGTTCAGCGACAAGTTCCGCGCGCTGGGAATGAGTCCCGGTTGCGGGACTTGGGGGAGCGGCAGCGGCGGGGACCAAACAGCCGGAACCGCTGGTGCCGGGGTCGGCGGTGAGCGCGATCCTGGTGCGGGGCGATCTGTCGATCTCGGGGACCTGCACGGTGACGTACGTCGATCCGACCCAGTTGCTGGCGTGCGGCCATCCGATTACGCAGTTCGGTCCGGTGTCGATGCCGATGACCAAGGCGGAGGTGGTGGCGACGCTGGCCTCGCCGCTGAATGCGTTCAAGATCATCAACACAACCGAGACGGTGGGATCGTTTACGGAGGACCGCGCGTCGGCGATCCTGGGGCAGTTTGGCGTGGATGCACGCATGATTCCGGTGTCGGTGGAAGTGGTCCCGGCGGCACTGGAAGGGGCGCGCGAGTCCGGAGTGAAGCCGGTTTCCGCGCAGTTGCAAGGGCCGGGAGAGCGGCTGCCGGTGCCGGCGCCCGGAATCAAGGGCGGGATGCACTTTGAGGTGCTGGACAACCGGGAGTTGACGCCCGCGGCGATGCTGGTTTCGGTGTATCAGAGCCTGTCGGGGACCAACCAGTCAGCGAACGAGATGAGCTACCGGATGGATGGCGAGTTGACGCTGAAGGGCCTGCCGCCGGTGCGGCTCGCCGGGATGATGTCGCCGACCGAGCAGAATTCCGGGGCGATTGGTGCGGCGCTGTATGTGAATGAGCGGTTCGCGCAGCTCTACAGCAATGCCGTGGAGCAGCCCGAGGTGACGGGCCTGCGCCTGCGCATGGAGGCGATCCCGGAGCGGCGGACGGCGGTGCTGGAAGGGGCGCGGCTCGGGCAGACGGAAGCGCATGCCGGAGAGACGCTGGACGTGGAGGCGACCCTGCATCCCTACCAGGCCGAGGCGCGGGTGGTGCAGTTGAAGGTGAAGCTGCCGGACAGCCTGACCGCGGGACCGCTGCGGATCGTGGTCAGCGACGGGGCAACCCTGGACCGGTTGACGACTCCACCCGCGCAGGGGCCATTTGGGGCGGCGCTGCATCCCATGGCCCTGGCGGATGTGGTGGCGCAGATGAACCGTGCGCATGCGAACAATCGCATCTACGTGACGTTGCTGGACCATACCGCACAGGCAGAACTGGATGCACAGGCCCTGCCGGGAGTGCCACTGTCGATGGCAAACGTGCTGGAGCCGCTGAAGGCAGCACAGAAGATGCAGTTGACAGGTGAAAGCGTAGTGGAGGCGGGGTCGATCGACACGGAGTATGCAGTATCGGGATCGCAGGTGTTGACGCTGGACGTTCGCTAGGGCGAGTTTACGGATTAGCCATGGGATCATTCGCTGCTGTTGTAGCATCAGAAGTGCGCCTATAACTGAAGGACTTCCAGGCATGAGAGAGACGAAGGTTCCGATGAACGCAGTTGAAATTCACGGGTTGGCGGTGCACGCCGCGGGCGCACAGCTGGTGCCATACCGGTACGAGCCAGGCGAGTTGAATGCGAATGAGGTTGAGGTAAGGATCTCGCACTGCGGGGTGTGCCATTCCGACATCAGCCTGATCGACAATGACTGGGGGAACAGCAAGTACCCGTTCGTCCCCGGACATGAGATTGTCGGGACGGTGTCGGCGGTGGGCTCGAATGTGAAGGACCGCACGGTAGGCGAGCGGGTGGGGATTGGCTGGCAGGCAGACAGTTGCGGCATCTGCGAGTGGTGCCGGCAGGGGGACGAACACCTGTGCGCACTCGCGCAGCCGACCTGTGTTGGCCGGAATGGCGGATATGCCGATGCGGTGCGGGTGAATTCGCGGTTTGCGATCCCGGTGCCGGAGGTGTTGGAAAGCGAGAGTGTGGCGCCGCTGCTGTGCGGAGGAATTACGGTGTACGCGCCCATGCGCAATCACGGGGTGCGGCCGTCATCGCGGGTGGGCGTGGTGGGGATTGGCGGGCTGGGGCATTTGGCCTTGCAGTTCGCAAAGACGTTTGGCGCCGAGGTGACGGCGCTGTCGACTTCGAAGGACAAGGAAGAGGAGGCGCTGGAGTTGGGCGCCCACCACTTTGTGAATACGCGCGACACGGCGGAGTTGAAGAAGATCGCGGGCACCTTCGATCTTCTGCTGTCGACGGTAAGCGCGGACCAGGACTGGCAGGCGCTGGTGAACAGCCTGCGTCCGAAGGGGACGCTGTGCATCGTGGGCGTGCCGCCGTCGCCCATGGCGCTGCAGGCGTTTCCGCTGATCGCGGGACAAAGGGCGGTTGCGGGAAGCCCCATCGGGAGCCCGCGGGACCTGCACGAGATGCTGGACGTGGCCGCTCGCCATGGCGTGAAGGCCATTACCGAGCGCTTTGCGATGGCCAAGGCGAACGACGCGATTGCCAAGGTGAAGAAGAGCAAGGTGCGCTACCGGGCGGTGTTGACGAATTAGGCGTTCGCACGCCTTGTTATCGCTTCGCGGGACCCTCCCGTTGGCCGGCACAGAATTTTGTTGCGAACTGTGGGGCGGGGCTTTGGCTCCGCCTCTTTTCGTTGGGAGGAAGTAGACTGCGACTATGACGATGCGGAATGGGTTGGGTTTGGGTGCAGCTCTGGCAGTGATTCTGAGTGGGACCCTGGCAGGCAGTGGGGTGGCGCAGGGGACCAAGTTGTGGACGGTGTCGCGGTACGACGAGATGGAACGCGGGACTACCGATGGCGTGGCGATCCGCAGCGATGGCCGGATTGAAGCGGGACCGGCGACTTCCCTGCTCTACGCCACCGGCGGGAACTACGTGTGGTCAGTGGCATCGGACGCGGCCGGGTACGCGTATGTGGGCATGGGCGGGACGGCGGCCGGCGGTGCGGTGGTGATGCGGGTAGCGCCAGATGGCAAGGCGACCAAAGTCTTCGAGGGCAAAGAACTGGGGGTGCAGGCGCTGCGGCTGGGCGCGGATGGGCAGATGTATGCAGCGACGTCGCCCGACGGCAAGGTGTACCGGCTGGGAGCGACCCCGGCGGACACAGCGGTGGTGTTCGATCCGTGCGGCGACGGCGGAAAAACCGAAGTACCTGTGGGATGTGGTGCAGGCCGCGGGCAGCGTACCGGGCAAGGGCGGAGATATCTATGTGGCAGCGGGAGGACCGGCGGCGGTGTATCGCGTGCCCGCGGACGGGGGCAAGCCGGAGCTGGCGTTCCGGACGACGGACCAGCATATCCGCTGCCTGCTGATGGCGCCGAACGGAATGTTGTGGGCGGGGAGCGACGGCAGCGGAGTGATCTACCGGCTGAACACGCGGACGCCGGGGGCGAAGCCGTTTGCGGTGTACTCCGCGCCGAAGATGGAGATTACGGCGCTGGCGATGGATGGCGCGGGGAACGTGTATGCGGCGGGCGTGGGGACGAAACCTGCGCCCGGGACACCGCGGCCGGGGCTTCCGCCGTTGCCGGTGACCGGGGCGCTGGGAGTTACGATTACGTTCTCGCAGCCGGGTTCGGCGAATGCGGCGACGGCGAACACGTTGATACCGGAGGGGTCGGAGATCTACCGGATTGCGCCGGACGGAAGCCCGGAGAAGCTGGTGTCGCTGAAGGAAGACGTGGTGTACGCGCTGGCGTTTCGCCAGGGGAGCCTGCTGGCGGCGACCGGCAATCGCGGGCGGGTGTATCGCGTGGATACGGCGGTGGCGGGACAGTTCACCGATGTGACCCACCTGGAGGCGGCGCAGGGGATGGCGTTCGCGACGACGGCGGGTGGGTTGTTCGTCGCAACCAGCAACAGCGGCAAAGTGTACAAGGTGGAGGACCGGACAGCGGCAAACGCGACGTACACCAGCGAGGTCTTCGACGCAGATGCATTCTCGCAATGGGGACGAGTCGAACTAAGCCCCGGGGCCGCGGGATTCGACCTGTTTGAGCGCAGCGGCAACGTGGAGAGCCCGCTGATGGGATGGAGCGAGTGGGCGCCGGTGTCGAAGTCGGGGGAGGTGACGGTGCCGGGCGGGCGCTTTGTGCAGTGGAAGGCGGTGCTGCAGGCCGGAGGCAGCCTCGATTCCGTCGGGGTGAATTACCTGGAAAAAAACCTGGCCCCGGTGGTAGACGAGGTTGTGGTGCAGCCGGACGCACGGGTGGCGGCAAACCCGCCGCAGCCGCAGAATGCAACGGTGCAGGTGAGCTTCCCGGCAGCGACCGGCACCAACGTGCAGGCTTTTACTCCGGATGTGAACGCGCAGCCGCTGATGGCGCAGAAGGACAAGTCGGCGGTGACGGTGCGCTGGGCGGCGCATGACGACAACGGCGACGACCTGATTTATTCGGTGTGGTATCGCGGGCTGGGCGAGAAGAACTGGCTGCTGCTGAAGGACAAGGTGACGGAGAAGTATCTGAGCTTCGATGCGTCCCTGCTGCCGGATGGGAACTACGAGGTGAAGGTGGTGGCGAGCGACTCGCCCAGCCATACGGAGTCGGAGGCGCTTGCGGGAGAGCGGGTGAGCGAGGCGTTTGTAGTGGACACGACGCCGCCGGTGCCGGGAGCGTTGACGGCGGCGATGGTGGCGGGAAAGATTCATGCCACGTTCAGCGCGAAGGATGCAACTTCGCCGATCAGCCATGCGGAGTACAGCGTGGACGCGGGCCCGTGGCAGTATCTGGAGCCGGTGGGACGCGTGTCGGACTCGCTGGAGGAGCGGTACGATTTTACGGCGGCGGTGCCGGCGGTGACAGGTGAGGCGGCAGCCGGCGTAGTGAATCCGGCGGAGCATGTGCTGGCGGTGCGCGTGTACGACCGCTATGAGAATGTGGTGGCGGTGAAGACGGTGGTGCGGTAGCGGATGCGCTTTGAACTGTTCATTGCGGCGCGGTATCTGCGGGCCAAGCGGCGGCAGGCGGTGGTGGGCGTGATCACGCTGATCAGTGTGATCGGCGTGGCGGCGGGCGTGGCTTCGCTGATTATTGCGCTGGCGATCACGAATGGGATGAGCCGCGACTTGCAGGAGAAGCTGCTGGGGTCGACCGCGCACGTCATGCTGATGCGCGTGGCCGACGATGGGATGAGAAACTGGCGGCCTCTGCTGGAGCGGCTGCGCGCGCTGCCGCATGTGACGGCCGCGGCGCCGGCACTGTATGAAGAGGTGCTGATCTCGCGCGGCGCGAAGAGTGGCGGCGCGCTGATCGATGGGATCGTTCCGGCGGACCAGAATACGGTTTCGGATCTGTTGAGGAGCGTGAAGACGGGGTCGGCGGATACGCTGGAACCGATGGACCCCACTCATCGCGATGAAGCCGCGATGAATGGGGCACCCAGTTCTGTGGGGGCACCCGATGCGGTGCCTGCGCCTCCGATTGTGATTGGGCAGGACCTGGCGGACACGATCGGCGCGGAGGTGGGCGATACGGTGCAGGTGATCAGCCCGCAGGGAGAGCTGACGCCGCTGGGGCTGGTGCCGAAGTATCAGAGGTTTGTGGTGACGGGCATCTTCAAGTCGGGGTTCTACCAATACGATTCGAGCTATGCGTTTATCCGGCTGGCGGATGCGCAGCGGCTGTTCAGCGAGCCGGACGTGATCTCGGCGATCAGCTTCAAGATCGACGACATGTACCAGGCTGCGGCGGTGGGACGCGAGATTGAGGAGGCCGCAGGCAAGGGATTCGAAACCACCAACTGGATGGAGCAGAACCGCGAGCTGTTCCGCGCGCTGCGGCTGGAGCAGATTGTGACCTTCATCGTGCTGGCGCTGATTGTGTGCGTGGCGGCGCTGAATATCCTGATCGCGCTGACCATGATGGTGATGGAGAAGACGCGGGACATCGCGGTGCTGATGAGCTTTGGCGTGAGCGAGACGCAGGTGCGAAGGATTTTTCTGATGCAGGGGCTGCTGATCTCGGTGATTGGGACGGCGCTGGGGCTGGTCGTCGGCTACGGACTGAGTTGGGTGGGCGGGCATTACCGCTTCCCGCTGGATCCATCGGTGTACTCGATCGATTATCTGCCGTTTGCGCCGCGGCTGGTGGATGCGGTGATTGTGAGTGCGGTGAGTTTGGGAGTGAGCCTGGTGGCGACGCTGTATCCCAGCGCGAGCGCGGCCAAGGTGCTGCCGGCGGAGGCGCTGCGGTATGAGTAGGGCGCGAGCCAGTTGGTAAGCAAGTCCGCGGGTTTGAGGGAGGGTATATGGCGGCTCGGTTGAAGTATGGGGAGTTGGCGCCGGAGGGGATGGAGAAGCTGCGGGCGCTGGAGCACTATCTGAACACCGGGACGGGGTTGGAGCCGGTGCTGCTGGACCTGGTGCGGCTGCGGGTTTCGCTGATGAATGGGTGCGAGTACTGCATTCATCTGCATGAGGGGGAGCTGAGGAAACTGCATGAGCCGGAGGAGCGGATTGCGGGTCTGGCGGAGTGGCGGAGGGCTGGCGCAGGTTCAGGCGGGGCGTATACGCAGCGGGAGCGGGCGGCGCTGGCGTGGGCCGAGGCGGTGACGAATATCCAGGATGGGCACGCGGAGGATGCGGTGTATGCGACGGTGCGCGAACATTTCAGCGACGTAGAGACGGTGAACCTGACGCTGGCGATTACGAACATCAACGTCTGGAACCGGCTGGCGATTGCGTTGGGGAATTATTCGGGGCATGCGGGGGCGGTGGAGAAGTGAGGGGCAAGAACAGAGACGAAATACAGGGGTCCTTCGCTGCGCTCAGGATGACGGCACCTGAAGAATTGGGTGGCGCTCCATGGCGGTGATGCTGCGGGCGGAGGGACTGACGAAGATTTATCCGGCGGTCGCGGCGGGGGTGCGTGGCGCGGATGGCGCGCGCGGCGAGGTAGTGCTGTTTCGCGGGCTGGACTTCGAGGTGGCGGCGGGAGAGATGGTCGCGATTGTGGGCGAGAGCGGTTCGGGAAAGAGTTCGCTGTTGCACCTGCTGGCGGCGCTGGACCGGCCCACCGAGGGGGATGTGTGGGTTGCGGAGACGCGGCTGGGCGGGCTGAATGCGCGGCAGGCGGCGGAGTTTCGCAATCGAGACGTCGGGTATGTGTGGCAGTTTCACTATCTGCTGCCGGAGTTTACGGCGCTGGAGAATGTCGCCATGCCGCTGCTCGCCCGCGGCGAGCGGAAGGCGCCGGCGCTGGAGAAGGCGCGCAAGTGGCTGGGCGAGGTGGGGCTGGCCGGACGCGCGGGGCACCGGTCGGGCGAGCTGAGCGGCGGCGAGCAGCAACGGGTGAGTCTGGCGCGGGCGCTGGTGACCGAGCCGAAGCTGCTGCTGGCGGATGAGCCCACCGGCGATCTGGACGGGAAGACGGCGGAGGTCGTGTTCGGGCTGATCCAGCAATTGCATGGGGAGCATGCGCTTACCAGCATTTTGGTAACGCATAACATGGAGTTTGCGATGCGCTGCGGGCGGGTGCTGCGGCTGCGCGATGGACGGCTGCAAGACGCGATAGCGTAAGCGTTTATGCAGGGCCTTCAGCCCTCGGGTCCTATGGTGACGCCAACCCCCGGCCTACGGCCCGGGCTGGTCTATGCCGGGCCTTTGGCCCTATTGGTCGAGATGCACCAAATTTGATGCGAGTTTTGCACAGCGCACATCCAATAAGGGTGTTACGGTAGTCGAAACTTTCGAGTGATTGGGATAATTTGACGCAGCCGTTACACTGTTAAGAGTGGAATGGGCGTTTTGCACTCCGGCGGGGGTTTTCCGGTGACGCTCTGAAGGGTTTCCGCGAGCGACTGGCGCGGAGACGGGCTCGACCGATGGTGCTGCATCGCGGCTTCGGAGTTCTTCGGGGCAGGTGCAGTGGCCGGCTTGAAGGGGGAACATGTTCGAACGCTATACGGAGAAAGCGCGCCGCGTCATCTTCTTTGCGCGGTACGAGGCCAGTCAGTTCGGGTCGCCGTACATCGAGACCGAGCACCTGCTGCTCGGGTTGTTGCGGGAGGACAAGGCGCTGACGAACCGGTTTTTGCGGTCGCACGCGTCGGTGGAATCGATTCGGAAACAGATTGAAGGGCATACGACGATTCGGGAGAAGGTATCGACTTCGGTCGATCTTCCGCTCTCGAACGAGTGCAAGCGGGTGCTGGCGTACGCGGCGGAAGAGGCCGAGCGGCTCTCGCACAAACATATCGGCACGGAACACCTGCTGCTGGGATTGCTGCGCGAAGAGAAGTGCTTTGCGGCGGAGATCCTGACCGAGCGTGGGCTGCGGCTGCCGGCGATCCGCGAGGAGCTGCAGCGGACCACGCAGGAGAAGGCGCCGACGCAGCAATCGGGCAAGAGCCAGCGCGGCGAGCAGTCGATGCTGACCGAGTTTTCGCGCGACCTGACCCAGAGTGCGATGGACCAGCAGTTGGACCCGCTGGTGGGGCGCGACAACGAGGTCGAGCGCGTGATCCAGATCCTGTGCCGGCGGACCAAGAACAATCCGGTGCTGATCGGCGAACCGGGCGTGGGCAAGACGGCCATCGTGGAAGGGCTGGCGCAGAAGATTGCGGACGGCGAAGTGCCGAGCTTCCTGGCGGACAAGCGGGTGCTGGCGCTGGACCTCTCGCTGATCGTTGCGGGGACGAAGTATCGCGGGCAGTTTGAAGAGCGGCTGAAGACGATCATGAAGGAGCTGATGGAGAATCAGAACTCCATTGTGTTCATCGACGAGCTGCATACGCTGGTGGGCGCGGGGTCGGCGGAGGGTTCGCTGGATGCTGCGAACATCCTGAAGCCGGCACTGAGCCGCGGCGAGATTCAGTGCATCGGCGCGACCACACCGGCGGAGTATCGCAAGTCGATCGAGAAGGACCGCTCGCTGGAACGCAGATTCCAGGCGGTCAAAGTGCCGCCTCCGAACGAGGAGGATGCGGTCAAGATCATCATGGGCATCAAGGATAAGTACGAGAAATTCCATGCGGTCTCGTATACCGACGATGCGATCAACTTTTCGGTGTCGCATTCCAGCCGGTATATTCCGGACCGCTTCCTGCCGGACAAGGCGATTGATCTGATCGACGAGGCGGGCGCGCGGGTGAAGCTGCGCCAGACTTCCCTGCCCGAAGAGCTGACCGAGGTGCAGAAGCGGATCAAGTTCATCGTGCACCGGATGGAGAACGCAATTGCGAACCACGAGTTCGAGAAGGCGCGGTTCTACTCGGACGAGGAGCGCAAGGAGCGGGAGAACCTGCGGGCTTTGCGCGACAAATACCATCTCGACGATTCGAGTGCGGGGATTGTGACGCGCGAGGACATCGAGGACGTGGTGAGCCGCTGGACCGGCGTGCCGATTACGTCGATCAAGGAAGAGGAGACGGCCAAGCTGCTGCGCGTGGAAGAAGAGCTGCACAAGCGTGTGATCTCGCAGGACAAGGCGATTTCTGCGTTGGCGCGGGCGATTCGTCGGTCACGGGCTGGGTTGAAGAACCCGGCACGGCCGATTGGGAGCTTCCTGTTCCTGGGGCCGACCGGCGTCGGCAAAACGGAGATGGCGCGCACGCTGGCGCAGTTCCTGTTTGGCAGCGAAAAGAGCCTGATCCGGTTCGACATGTCGGAGTTCATGGAGAAGCATTCCGTGAGCAAGCTGATCGGCTCGCCTCCGGGATACGTCGGCTACGAGGAAGGCGGACAGTTGACCGAGCGGGTGAAGCGGTCGCCCTACTCGGTGGTGCTGCTGGACGAGATCGAGAAGGCGCATCCCGACGTCTTCAACCTGCTGCTACAGGTGTTTGAAGACGGGCAGTTGACGGACGGGCTGGGCAATACGGTCGACTTCAAGAACACGATCGTGGTGATGACCTCGAACATCGGGGCCAAGCACCTGCAAAAGCGCGAAGGGCTGGGCTTCCAGAGCGGCAAGGAAGACATGATTCTGGACAAGATGGAGGAGCTGGTGAAGGGTGAGGTGAAGCGCACCTTCAATCCGGAGTTCCTCAATCGCGTCGACGAAATCATCATCTTCACGTCGCTTTCGAACTCGGACCTGATGCAGATTATGGAACTGCTGGTGCAGCAACTGAACGCCAACCTGGTGCACAAGGCGATTACGCTGAGTGTGACCGACGACGCGAAGCAGTGGATTCTGGAGAAGACCTCTTCGGAGCGGAACTACGGAGCGCGGCCGTTGCGGCGCGCACTGCAGCGGTTCATCGAAGATCCACTGTCGGAGGCATTGATCGCGGGCGGCATTGTGCAGCGGCCGGCGTTCCTGGAGGTGTACCTCGAAAACAACCAGCTGTTCTACCGGCCGATTTCGGCGGACGGCTCCGGCGACGGCGACGACAAGGTGGCTGGACTGGCGCTGACGACGGTGTAGAGGAACAGTTGTTAGTTGCTAGTTGCTAGTTGTTGGTTACTAGTTGAGAGACAAGTGCCCCGGTGGTGAGCCGGGGCATTTGTTCGTCTGGCCGATTAGCTGCTATCGGGCTTCGGTGGGCGACTCGCTGCCAGCGCAGAACGTACATGTCGTCTCCGGGCTGAGCCGGCAGGACCTGCTTCCGTAGGCGCATGTGGCCTCACTGGATGCAGGTTGAGATGGCGGAACTTCCGGCATCGTACACAGCCGCATCGAGCATCGTGTAATGTGTTTCCGGGGGTGAAACTATGGATCGTCGCGAATTTGCTGCAATCGTGCCGGCGCTGCTGGCGATTGGTGGAGTGTTATCGAATCAGGCTGAGGGCCAGGCGGCTGCTCCTGCTGCAGCGGGAACGGCGCCGCCGCGGCAGTTGCCGGAGTTGAAGTCTGGAATATTCAAGCCGCAGGCGGGCCGTGGGATGCAGGGCGGCCATGAGTCGCACCAGTTCCTGACCGGGATGCTCTCTGGCGGCACGATCCGCCTGGAGATGCACGAGTCGGTGCAGCAGGCGGGAGCGCCGCATGAGGCGGTCGGGACGCACAAGCACAGCGAGATCTGGCTGATGCAGCGCGGCACCGCGACCCTTTATCTGAATGGGACCGAGTACACGATGAACGCGGGCGATGTGGGGCTGTGCTGCGCGGGCGACGAGCACTGGATTGCGAACAAAAGCGATGCGGAGATCGCGTATTTTGTGGTGACGGTGGGTCCACCGGAGTAATATCCGGCCGCAGCCGAAGAGCAAAAAAAACGATCACGCCCCGGAGATCTCCGGGGCGCGATCGTTTTTGCGGGAATGGGTGGTCCGACCCGATAAAGAAGGTTGGGGGAGGGCTGCCTTGGAGCGCTACATCAGCGCCTGAACACCTTTCACCGCGTCATTGACCACACCGCTGGCCTTTTCGACCACGTCTTCCACCTGGCCACGGGTGCGCTTGATCGTCTTCTGCGCTTCCTTGCTGAGGTAGTCGGCCTGCTCCTTCAGATAATCGGCCGCATCCTCGAGGTAGTCGACACCGTCGTTGATGTTGCGCTTGATCTGGCGGCGGGTTTTCTCGCCGGCCTGAGGGGCATAGAGGAGAGCGACGGCCGCTCCCGCGCTTACACCCAGGCCAAAAGCAATCCACACACCTTTTGCACTCATTGTGTCGCCTCCAGGAGCAAAATATTGATCACTCACAACTTTAGATTCCGCGGCTCGGCAATTGGTTGTGTTAATTGCCGGTCAACCCGGGGTCAGGCGAGCCCGGCAAGTTCGCGGGCGCGGGCGAAGACGCGGGCAAACATCGGCCGGTCCAGGCGCCCCGTGTTGGTATTACGCAGCGAGGGGTGGTAGCTACCGAGCAACTGGAGACCATTGGGCAGGCTGTATTCGGCGGCATGGGCAAAGCGGTAGTCCGAGCGCCGGGCGATATCGCCGGTCCCAAGCAGATGGGCGAGGTAACCGTCCCAGGCTATTTTGCCGAGACAGACGACGACGCGGATACGGGGCAGCGCGCTAATCTCGGCCGCGAGATGGACGCTGCAGTTGCGAATCTCCTGGGGCAGGGGCTTGTCGCCGGGCGGAGCGCAGCGGACGACAGAGGCAATCCAGGCATTGCGCAGGCGCAGGCCGTCGTCGCGGGAGATGGCACGGGGCTTGGTGGCAAAGCCGAGCTCGTGCAGGACGGGATACATGAAGTCGCCGGAGCCATCGCCGGTGAAGGGGCGGCCGGTGCGATTGGCGCCGTGGGCGCCGGGCGCAAGGCCGAGAATGAGGACGCGGGCGCGGGGATCGCCAAAGCCGGGAACCGGGCGCGACCAGTAGTCGTGGTCCTGGTAGGCGCGGCGGCGGGTCTCGCCGATGCGGGTGCAGTAGTCGCGCAGACGGGGACAAAGTTCGCAGGCAATGATGGAGGCGCGGACAGCATCCATGTCGGGAGCCGGGGTTGGCGGCCGGCGTGGTGGCTTGGACAGAGACTGTGGGGAAATGACCCTGGGCGCGGGCGGCGGACTGGAGAGGTTGCGACGGATCGATTTCACCGGATAGCGAAGGCGGGTGCGATGGGCTAACCCGCTGGGACCGCCGTGTAGATAGAATACAACCGGGCCACCAGAGAGGGATAGGCAAGCACCTTGGAAGATCCGCGGATGAGCAGGATGTACCTGGCGATGGTGAAGGAGTGGTTTACCACGCTGCCGCAGAGGTTTTGGCGAAGGTACCTGATGCGCTCCGGCCTGGTGACGGTCTTCCTGCTGGCGTGCGTTTTGGCTGGGTTGACCATTGGGTACCGCGAACACATGCGCGGGAATTTCCACAAGCTGAAGGCAGAGATGGCGAACGCGCGCCAGGATGTCCCGCTGCCTCAACCCGGAGGCCAGGAGGCGTTCTCCCTGGCGCGCGCACGCTTGATGGGCGACTCGACGCCGGAGTTTCTCTCGGTGACGCTGCTGCCTGGCCGCGGAATGAACGTGCTGCAGATTTCGGCATACATTCCGGGCAAGGGCGAAGTGAACCTGCTGGCGTCGCCCTCCCTTGAGGATGCAGCGAAGGCCATGACCGGCAAGGGCGAGGATCGCGGCGGGCAGGCGAGTCTGAACCTTGGAGGCGCCTTCGACGCGCCGTGGGCGGGACGAATCTGGGGAACGCCGGCCGGCGGCGGGCAAATCACCACCACCTGGCGGGGTCACACCCTCACCCTGCCGGCAGCCGGGAGCGGGGTGGGCACAGTGGCCAGGGATGGGCTGATGCTGGCGGAAGCCTCGGACGCAGTGCAGTCGACCGCGCTGCCCGACGGCGGCGACGCCCAGGCGGTCTTCCACGCGAGAGACTTTGGGGGACACTGGCCGTCGAAGACAGACGTGACCGTCACCGTGCTGCTGAGCAGCCGATCCATCGATCTGACCATGGAGGCGCAGAACATCGGCGACACGCCCGAGCCGATCGGCCTGGGATGGAGCCCGCGGTTTGCGATTCTCAATGGCAACCGCCAACAATTGCGCCTGCGCATTCCGGGCGAAATGCGCGTGGAGTTGCGCAATCGCGACAAGCAGCCGCCTACGGGACAGGTACTCCCGGTAGCCGGCACGCCCTATGACTTCAGTTCGCACAGCGGGACCAGGCTGGGGGCGCTGGACCTGAACGACTGCTTCGTCGCGCTGCACCAGGACATCCTGGACAGTGGTCCGATTGCCGAGTTCAGCGACCCGGCCAGCAATTACGGCCTGCGGCTGGATGTGCTTAGCCCGGCGATCAAGGCGATGCGCGTGGTGGCGCCGGCGGACGGCGACTTCGTATCCATCGGGCCGCAGTTCAACTACCCCGACCCGTTCGGCAGGGAGTGGAAGCCGGACACCGATACCGGGATGGTGGTGCTGGAGCCGGGCCAGTCGACGCAATGGAAGGTCCGGATCGAGCTGTTTTCGCTGACCGGCGGCACACCGCCGATGTAGGCGCGGCGCAATGGCCGGGCGTGCGGACGGGCTGCGGAGTTTGACCCTTCACAAGCAAGACTCGTAGAGTGGAAGAGAGGCGTCGGCCGCCCTCGACGCCTGCGACAGTGCGGCGGGGTCCCAGCAGAGCGGTCTTTGCTCGTTGGGGTGGAAGCGGCGGCGGCCCATTTACGGCGCCTCTGGAAGGCATTGATTTGAATCCGAGTGAAATGACAGAAACAAACGAGATAGCAACAACCGGGACTGTGGACGAAGCCGTGAGCGCGGCACCCGCCGAGCACCATGATCATGACCACGTGCATGATCACGACCATGACCACGACCATGACCACGACCATCAGCACGGGCCATCGCTGAATCCGCAGTTGATGCGCGAGGTTGAGGTCGAAGTTCCGGCCGATGAGGTCTCCAAGACCTACAAGACGGTCATCAAGCGCTATCAGAAGCTGGCCCGCATTCCCGGATTCCGGGCGGGCAAGGTGCCCGAGACGCTGGTGCGATCGAAGTTCGCCAAGGAGCTGCGCCAGGAGGTGCTGGAGGCGCTGGTTTCAGAGCGCTTCCGCACTGCGATCACGGAACGGAAGCTGCAGCCGGTGTCGGAACCGCAGTTGCTGGACCTGCAACTGACGGATGGCGAGCCGCTGCGCTTCAAGGCTGCCTTCGAGGTGCTGCCGGAGTTTGACGTCACGGGTTACCAGACGGTGCACGTGGAGAAGCCCAAGGTTGAATTGACCGAAGAAGAGTTCGAATCCGAGCTCAACCGCCTGATGGACAGCCAGGCAACCGTGGAACCCGTGGAAGAAGATCGCGCACTGGTCGATGGCGACTGGGCGGAGATCCAGTTTCGCGGCGAGATCAAGCCGCTGGCGCAGACGGTGACGGAAGAAGGCGTGACGGCGACGGAGCCGGCCGCTGAGCCGATCACGGGCGAGGACGTGCTGATCGAGATTGGCGGCAAGAACACCCTGCCCGCCTTCAACGAGGCGCTGCGCGGGACCAAGCTGGGTCAGGAGCTGACGTTCGAGGTGGTCTATCCCGCGGACTTCGGCGACCGCAGGCTGGCCGGACAAACCGTGGGCTACGACGTGACCGTGAAAGCCATCAAGCGCAAGACCTACCCGGAGCGCGATGCGGAGCTGGCCAAGCAACTGGGCGGCAACGAAACCTGGGAGGAGTTTGAGAGCCAACTGCGCGAGCGCGCGGCCCGGCGCAAGAAAGAAGCGCTGGAGGCTGGCGCCAAGAACAAGATGCTGGATGAGCTGATCGGGCGCTACCACTTCCCGGTTCCCGAGTCGTTCGTGCAGCAGCGCGTGGATGCGCGGCTGGAGCGGGGATTGCGGGCGCTGGCGCAGCAGGGCATGAAGCCGGAGGACATGCGCAAGCTGGACTTCGGCCGGCTGCGGGCCGCGCAGCGCGACGAGGCCGAGCGTGAGGTGCGCGCTTCGCTGGTGGTGGACCGGATTGCCGACGCAGAAAAAGTTACGGTCGACGACACCGAACTGGACAATGAGGTAATGATGCTTTCGATCCAGACCCGCGAGCCCTATGAGTCGCTGAGGGAACGGCTTGCCCACGACGGCGGGCTGGCGCGCCTCCGGGAAGAGCTAAGGCGCGAGAAGACGAGCAACGTGCTCTACGAAAAACTGGCAAGCTAGAAGAGCAGCAAGCCAGCAAGACAGTGCTGCGAACAGAAAGAAGAGGGAGCAACATGGGATTAGTACCGATGGTGATCGAGCAGACCAGCCGGGGCGAACGCGCCTACGACATTTACAGCCGCCTGCTCCGGGACAACATCATTTTTCTGGGCACGCCGATCGACGACAACATCGCGAACGTGATCATCGCGCAGATGCTGTTCCTGAGCGGCGAGGACCCGGAGAAGGACATCCAGCTCTACATCAACTCGCCGGGCGGATCGATCACGGCGGGGCTGGCGATTTACGACACCATGCAGTACATCAAGAACGATGTGGTGACGTTCTGCATCGGGCAGGCGGCGTCGATGGGCGCGTTCCTGCTGATGGCGGGCAAGAAGGGCAAGCGGTTCGCGCTGCCCAACTCGCGCATCCTCATCCACCAGCCGTCGATGGGCGGGTTGAGCGGTCAGGCGACCGACATCGACATCCACGCGCGCGAGATTCTGCGCATCCGCGAGATCACCAACAAGTTGATGAGCAAGTCGACCGGCCAGTCGCTGGAACGGATCGAACGCGACGTGGAACGCGACTTCATTATGACGGCGGAGCAGTCGAAGGAATACGGCATCATCGACGACATTATCGACCGGCCGCGCACGTAGCTCGCCGGCGCGTTAATCGGCAAACCCCGGTCTCGCTGCCGGGGTTTGTTGTTTCTCTTGATCAGTGTACGGAGAGGTTCGGGTGTGACCGAAAAGAGGTATCCCGGTGACTTCCGTCACGCTAGGCCGGGGCGGGTTCGGGTGTAGACTTTAACAGAGTCGTCAGCTTGACCGGTTCGCCCCAGGAGTTACCGCAATCATGAAAACATCCCGCGGTTCAGACGAATCGCTTCGCTGCTCGTTTTGTCACAAGTCGCAGGATGCGGTCGCCAAGCTGATCTCCTCCCCTTCCGACTATCCCCGCGCGTACATCTGCGACGAGTGTGTCGGGGTGTGCAACTCGATCCTCGAGGATGATCGCAGCGAGGTGGTGCCGGGTGTCGCGCCGGCGCAGCTGCCGAAGCCGCAAGAGGTGAAGGCGTTTCTCGACGAGTATGTGATTGGGCAGGACCAGACGAAGAAGAAACTCGCCGTCGCGGTCTATAACCACTACAAGCGCATCCAGATGAACAAGACGCGCGGCAACGATGTGGAGCTTTCGAAGTCGAATATTCTGCTGGTCGGACCGACCGGTTCGGGCAAGACCCTGCTGGCGCAGACGCTGGCGAAGATGCTGGATGTGCCGTTCGCGATTGTGGACGCAACCACGCTGACCGAAGCCGGATACGTGGGCGAGGACGTCGAGAACATCATCCTGAAGCTGCTGCAGGCGGCCGAGGGCGACGTAACCCGTGCGCAGAGCGGGATCATCTATATCGACGAGATCGACAAGATTGGGCGCAAGGACGAGAATCCCTCGATTACCCGCGACGTTTCCGGCGAGGGCGTGCAGCAGGCGCTGCTGAAGATACTGGAAGGCACCGTGGCCAATGTGCCGCCGCAGGGCGGTCGCAAGCATCCGCACCAGGAATTTACGGCCGTCGATACGACCAACATCCTGTTCATCTGCGGCGGAGCGTTTGTAGGGCTGGAGAAGGTGATCGGCCGGCGCGTGGGCAAGAAGGCACTGGGCTTCCGCGCGATTGCCGACCCCGACGCGAAGGAAGGCGAAGTAACACCGATCCGGGCTCAGCGCGACGCTGAGCTGCTGCGCCAGGCAGAACCGCAGGACCTGCTGAAGTATGGGCTGATTCCGGAGTTTGTGGGCCGGCTGCCGGTGCTGGGAATTCTGGACGAGTTGGATGAAGCGGCCCTGATCGAGATCCTGACCAAGCCGCGCAACGCCATCCTGAAGCAGTACGCGAAGCTGTTCGACTACGAGAACGTGAAGGTGACCTTCTCCGACGACGCAGCCAAGGAGATTGCCCGCGAGGCCTTGCAGCGCAAGGTGGGAGCGCGCGGCCTGCGCATGATTCTGGAAGAGCTGATGCTGGACCTGATGTACTACGTGCCAGGCAACAAGAAGGTGACGGAGCTGACCATCACGGCGGAGATGGTGAAAAAGCACAGCCTGACCTTGCCCATGCTGCTGGAGAAGGCCGGGTAGCTGCATTCGTTACTGTAGTAATTGCCGCACTTATCCACAATGACAATTTAGGGACGAAATGAGGGCGTTTTCGCTCCTTTGCCTGCGCGGCGGCGTGGGTTCGCAAGGCTATTTTTGCTGTCACACAAAAGTTCGGGATGCGGCTTTGGCCGGAGGCATTACAATCACTGGAAGCGTTAAGCGCAGTTTGCACCCTGCGCGGCGGCTCGCACGTCTAATGGGAGAACGATGGCAAATCAAACCAAGACCGTTTTGACCGGCGAAGTCCGCAAGCTGCCGATGATGCCGATCCGCGACATGGTCATCTTCCCCCATATGATGACCCCGTTCGTGGTGGGGCGCGAGTCGAGCGTGCGCGCGCTGGAAGAAGCCCTGACCGGCGACCGCAAAATCTTCCTGGCCACCCAGCACGACGCGTCGGTGGATGAGCCGACTGCGGACGACATTTACGAGACTGGCACCATCGGGAACATCGTGCAAAGCGTGCGCATGCCCGACGGCAACATCAAGGTGCTGGTGGAGGGCGTCGAGCGGGCCCGCTCCATCGAAGTGAACGACGAGGATGGTTTCTTCGTCGCGACGGTGCGCACCGGAAAAACCCAGCTGGAAGTGACGCCGCAGGTGGAGCAGTTGATGCACCGGGTGCATTCGCTGTTCGAGCAGTACATCAAGCTGCAGCAATCGCTGAACCACGAAACCATGGCGGCGAGCGTGCGCATGGACGAGCCGGCCAAGCTGGCGGACACCATCGCAGCCAACCTGCAGCTGGGCATCGACGAGAAACAGCAGCTGCTGGACGTGTTCGACCCGGAGGCGCGGCTGGCGCGGGTGGGCGACGTGCTGGACGTGGCCATCGAAAAGCTGAACATGGACCGGACCATCCAGTCGCGGGTGAAGCGGCAGATGGAGAAGGCGCAAAAAGAGTACTACCTGAATGAGAAGATCAAGGCCATCCAGAAGGAGCTTGGACGCGGCGAGAAGTCGGAGTTCGACGAACTGAAGAAGAAGATCGAAGCCGCCGGAATGCCGAAGGACGTGCTGGAGAAGTCGCTGCAGGAGTTGAAAAAGCTGGAAGCGATGCCGCCGATGTCGGCCGAGTCGACCGTCTCGCGCAACTATCTGGACTGGCTGCTGGCGGTGCCGTGGAAGAAGCGCTCCAAAGAGATTCGCTCGATCGAGCATGCCGAGACCATCCTGAACACGGACCATTACGGCCTGGAGAAGATCAAGGAACGCATTCTGGAGTTCCTCGCCGTGCGCCAACTGGTGAAGAATCCGAAGGGTTCGATCCTGTGCTTTGTCGGGCCGCCGGGCGTGGGCAAGACCTCGCTGGGAATGTCCATTGCGAAGGCAACGGGCAGAAAATTCGTGCGCATGTCGCTGGGCGGCGTGCGTGACGAGGCGGAGATTCGCGGGCATCGCAGAACCTACATCGGCGCGCTGCCGGGACAGATCATTCAGTCGATGAAGAAGGCCGGCACAAAGAATCCTGTGTTCATGCTGGACGAGATCGACAAGATGGCGTCGGACTTCCGCGGCGATCCGGCGAGCGCGCTGCTTGAGGTGCTGGACCCGGAGCAGAACGCTTCGTTCCAGGACCACTACCTGGATGTGGAGTACGACCTGTCGAACGTGCTGTTTGTGGCGACAGCAAACGTGCTGCATACGATTCCCGGGGCACTGCAGGACCGCATGGAGATTCTGCGGCTGCATGGCTACACCGAGCTGGAAAAGATGGAGATTGCGAAGCAGTATCTGGTGCGCAAGCAGCGCGAGGCCACCGGGCTGAGCGAAGAGCAAATCGTCTTTGAGGACGATGCCTTGCGGGCCATCATCCGCGGATACACGCGCGAAGCCGGCGTACGCAACCTGGAGCGCGAGATCGGCAATGTTTGCCGCAAGGTGGCGCGCAAGGTGGTGCAGGGCGGACCGGAGTATCGCGAGGTGCTGACCGGAGAGAATCTCGGCGATCTGCTGGGCGTGGCGAAGTTCCGCGATTCGCAGGTGCATGAGAAGAGCGAGATTGGCCTGGTGACGGGCCTGGCCTGGACGGAGGTCGGCGGCACGCTGCTGCAGACCGAGGTGCAGATCCTCGACGGCAAAGGCAAGCTGACGACCACGGGGCAACTGGGCGAGGTGATGCAGGAGTCGGCGCAGGCGGCGCTCAGCTACATCCGGTCGCGCGCGCAGCACCTGGGGCTGGGCAAGGAGTTTTACCGGCACGTCGACATTCATGTGCATGTGCCGGAGGGCGCGATTCCCAAGGACGGGCCTTCGGCAGGCATCACCCTGGCGACCGCGCTGGCCAGCGCGCTGACCAAGATCAAGGTGCGGCGCGATATCGCGATGACCGGCGAAATCACGCTGCGCGGCAAGGTGCTGCCGATCGGCGGCCTGAAGGAAAAGCTGCTGGCCGCACACCGCGCGGGCATCTTCGAGGTGATTGTGCCCGAGGAAAACCGCAAGGACATGGCCGACATGCCGGAGTTGCTGAAGACCGAGATGAAGCTGTACTTCGTCGAACAGATGGACGAGGTGCTGCAGATCGCGCTGGAAGAGAAGCTGCCCGAACTGGCGGAAGAGACTCCGCCCGCGCTGGCTGCGGTGATGCCGGCGGTGCTGCCTCCGGCGCAGCCAGTAGCGCACCAATAAGCGGCGCAATTCGCAACTACAGAGGCCGAGCCCCATCCGGGTTCGGCCTCTTGCATTGCCGGTAATCCCGTTTACGCAGGGTGCCGGCCGACGACGAAGTGCATGATCAGGGAGATCAGTGCGAACAGCAGAAGCAGATGGATGAGCAGGCCCGCGGTCTTGAACATCACGAAGCCGCCGAGCCAGAGCACTACCAGAACGATTGCGATGATCAGATACATGGGCGACCTTGCTTTCTGTTTGCGCGGAACCTCGCGCTCGAACGCAAGACCCGCTCCTTACTGAGAGAGGAAGGCACGCCGCCGGGTTGCTCGACAGCGAAGTATTCTCTGCGATTTCTCCGGGATAACGCGATGCGGCGCGAAGGCATCTATCGAACCTGCCAGCAAGACCGGCTGCTCAAGGAGGAACGATGGTCATCCTGTTGATTATTCTTCTCGTGCTGGCATTAGGCTCGTACCCAGCGTGGCCCTACAGCCGCGGCTGGGGTTACTATCCCAGCGGCGGGTTGGGGCTGGTCCTGCTGATCGTGCTCATCGTTGTGCTGTTCAATCGCTGACTTGCGAGGCCGGAGGTTGGTCCAGGCTCTCAGTCGCCGGAAGCACGGAAAAGGAGCGCCGAATCAATTCGGCGCTCCTTTGGTTTTCCCGGGCGAGGTTCTCCCAACCGTAATTCTCGTTACCGCTGGCTAGCGGCCGCCGGCGATCGACGGAATGAGCATGACTTCGTCGCCATCCTGAAAAGCGTAGGCGTCGCCGCCGAGGAAGCGGATGTCTTCGTCGTTGATGTAGATGTTGATGAACTTGCGCAGCTTGCCGCTCTCATCCTTGATCTGCGTGGAGAGCGCGGGGAAGGTCTCGTCAAACTCCGAGAGCAGCGCGGGCAGGTTCGGTGCGGTCGAGTCGAATTGTTTGCGGCCGTCGGTGTGGCGCGTGAAGGCGGTGGGAAGGACTACTTTGATGGACACTAGCGTTCTCCTGCGGCAATGAGTTCTGGTTCAGATTCGGTTGCGCCGTCGAGCGAGCGGAGGTAGGCGTCGAATTCGGCGAGGCGTGGGCGGACGGCGCGGGCGTCGAGGTGATCGTAGCGACCGGCGATGGCATCCGTGGTCTTGAGGCCGTTGCCGGTGATGCAGATGTACGGTGGTCTCGCCGGCTGCGATGCGGCCGTCGCGCATAGAGGCGCGCAGTGACGGCGGTGGTGACGCCGCCGGCGGTCTCGGTGAAGATGCCTTCCGTCTCGGCGAGTTCCTGGATGCCGGAGACGATCTCGACGTCGGAAACATCTTCGGCCCAGCCACCGTCTTCGTGGATCATCTTGGCCGCCGCAGGGCCGTCGGCGGGATTGCCGATCGCCAGCGAGCGGGCAATGGTGTTCGGCTTCTGCGGAACGATGTCCTCGCTTCCCTGCTTAACCGCGACGGAGATGGGCGAGCAACCCGTAGCCTGCGCCCCAAAGAAGCGCACAGGCCGCGCCGGCTTCTTCACCAGGCCGAGGAAGATGAGCTCGTTGAAGGCCTTGCGGATCTTGCGGATCAGGCTGCCTCCGGCCATGGGAACGACGACATTATCCGGCAGGCGCCAGCCGAGCTGCTCGGCAATCTCGTAGCCGACGGTCTTGGAACCCTCCGCGTAGTAGGGGCGCAGATTCACGTTGACGAAGCCCCAGTTGTACTCGTCTGCGATCTGGATGGAGAGGCGGTTGACGTGGTCGTAGTTGCCGTCGATGCGGATAAGGCGCGCTCCGTAAACCAGCGTGTTCAGGATCTTCGCCGGCTCGAGATCGGCCGGCACCAGGATGCAGGCCTTCAGGCCGAGGCGCGCGGCCTGCGCGGCGACGGAGTTGGCGAGGTTGCCGGTGGAGGAGCAACCCACCGTGTCGAAGCCGAACTTCTGCGCATTCGCGAGCGCAACCGCAACCACGCGGTCCTTGAAGCTGAGCGTGGGAAAACAGACGGCGTCGTTCTTGAGGTAGAGGTTGGCGGCGCCGATGCGCGCGCCGAGACGGCTGGCGTGGATGAGCGGCGTAAAGCCAACGGGCAGGTCGGGCTGGAAACCCTCGGGCACGGGGAGCAGACGCGCGTAGCGCCAGATGCTGGCTGGGCCGCGGGCGATGGAGTCGCGGGTGAAGACACCCTTGGCGTTAAGCAGGTCGTAGACGACTTCAAGCGGCGCGAGGCAATCCGGGCAACCCGACAACGGGCGGTTGCCGTAACGCTTGCCGCATTCGTTGCAGGCAAGCTCGTAGTTGGAACACGAATAATCCATCCATCTCTCTCCGAGCGGAGAGAAGGCGCGATGGCTGCGACTGGACGGTCAGCTCTCTCGTGGGGGGCGCCGCGAACGGCAAAGGAAGGAGAATTGCGGCTGCAGGCTGACTCAGCACTGCGTGGTCCGAATCTCATGTTCCCTGTGGCCTTGCGGCCAGCCAGGAGAGAGTTGACACCGGTACTGTGTTCTGTCCGGTTGTCGTGGCGTCGCAGGGCTCGTCCCTCAGCCACTCTTCATGAAATTCAAATCTGCGGGTGAGGCAGACTGGAATACTTACTTTTAGCATAATCGCTGAGCGGATACAACCAAGCGTCAAGCCGCGTCGCGAATCTTCGTTGACGCTTCTTCTGCGTTGTGTAAACTTGCGGCGTCGAGGAATTCATGAAAATCGCTCTCGTTTCCGTTGCCGTTTCCATCGGCCTGCTGGCACAGGCCCAAGCCCCGGTTCCCAATCCAGCTACCGCACACGCGCCCGATGGCGGCACCGTCACGCGCATCCAGAGCATCCTGATCCTGCCGCTGACCAACGCGTCCTTCTCCGCCACCGTAACCACCGACTGGACCCGCATCCTCGCGGACGGGTCGACGGCGACCGTCAAAAACCATCGCAGCGTGGCGCGGGACAGCGCAGGAAGAATCTTCGAAGAGAGGCGCGCGTTCACTCCGGACGGGGATACGCAGCCGACCCGCATCACCGCCCTTGAATTCTCGGACCCGAATCGCCACGAGTTTTACAGTTGCATTCCTGAACAGAAGACCTGTTACCTGAGCGACTATGTGAGGCCGCCGATGACGGCGATGCCGCCGGGCATGGGAGGATTGCAGTTGTGCGGGTGCGCGACTCCTCCGGGGAAGGGATACTCCGTAAAACAGGAAGCGCTTGGCCTGCAGACGGTTGAGGACCTGGATACCGTTGGATCGCGCGAGATCACGACGCTGGCGGCCGGCGAGTTCGGCAATACCAGGTCGGAGCCAATCGTGAAGGAGTTCTGGTACTCGCCGCGCCTGGGATTGAACATCATTACCAAACGGTTTGATCCGCGCTCGGGCAGCCAGAACTTTATTGTGAATCATCTCTCGCTGAACGAGCCCGATCCGCGGACCTTCGAGCCGCCCGCGGACTATCGGATCGTGCGCCAGGTCGTAGTCAAACAAGGAACTCCGTGAGGCGGTTCGGCGCGCTGACCGCCTCTGCCCGGGTCTCAATCTGAACCTCAGCTCTTGCCGATGAGGTCGCGGACGCCCTTGACGAACGCTGCGGGATTGAACTCTGTACGCACGATGTCGTCGGGGCAATCGGTCAGAATTGCGACGCGCCAGTTGCAGACGAAAGCGACCAACTGGTTGCGCCGGGCCGTTTTGATCTCCGAGCAGAGATACTCGGCTTCGGGGATGCCATGCTCCCCCT
Source organism: uncultured Acidobacteriaceae bacterium (assembly GCA_963787905.1). GTDB lineage: Bacteria > Acidobacteriota > Terriglobia > Terriglobales > Acidobacteriaceae > Edaphobacter. The sequence goes on from CAWBFL010000011.1 coordinate 60,327, forward strand.
CGACATCGATCAGGACCAGGCCGTAGGAACGCGATGAGAACATCGAGAGTGCCTCGGGAATGCCGAGGGTCGAGTCGACATCGTAGCCCGAGACGCGAAGAACCTGGTCGCGCAAGGGGCGAAGCATCTCGCGCTTGCAGACGTGCAGGATGGCTGGACGGTCAAGCTGCGGCGATGGGTTTTGCACCGATTCGTCTTGCGCGGATTCGCTCACGAGGTCAGTCCTTTGCATCCACGACCGAGTTAGATGCAAGGCAGGAAATAGCGGTTACCGGAAAAAGTCACTGTGCCGGGTCGTAGTTCAGATTCTGGCCGAGCCAGCGCTCGACCTCGGCCACCGTCATGCCCTTGCGCTGGCTGTAATCCGCGACCTGATCGCGATCAATCTTGCCCAGCGAGAAGTACCGCGACTGCGGGTGCGCGAAATAGAGCCCGCTGACACTCGAGCCGGGCCACATGGCAAACGACTCGGTGAGCTGCATTCCGGTATTCGCCTCGACATCGAGCAGATGCCAGATGGTTCCCTTCTCGGTGTGGTCCGGACACGCCGGGTAGCCGGGCGCCGGGCGAATCCCGCGATACTTCTCGTGGATGAGTTCCTCGGGACCGAGATTTTCGTCGCGGCCATAGCCCCACTCTTCGCGCACCCGCTGGTGCAGGCACTCGGCAAAGGCCTCGGCCAGGCGGTCGGCCAGCGCTTCCGCCATGATGGCGTTGTAGTCGTCGTTCTCGGCGCGGAAGCTATCGCACAGCTTCTGCAGTCCGATCCCGCTGGTCACTGCGAACGCGCCAATATGATCGGCCAGCCCGGTCTCCAATGGCGCGATGAAGTCGGCGAGTGAGCGGCACGGCTCGTTGCCTTCGCGATTGGCTTGCTGGCGCAGAAAGTGGAAGCGCGTCAGTTCCCTGGCACGGGTTGCATCGGTGAAAAGCGCAACATCGTCGCAAACGGCGCCGGCGGGAAATAAACCGTAGACCCCGCGCGCAGTGATCAAGTTCTGTTCGATGATCTTATCCAGTAGCGCATTGGCTTCGGTGAAGAGCTGGCGTGCGTGCGTTCCGTGCTCCGCATGGTCGAAGATGCGAGGGTAGATGCCCTTCATCCCCCAGGTATGGAAGAACGGCGACCAGTCGATATACTCGCGCAGGGTCGCGAGAGGAAAGTTATCCAGGACGCGCACGCCGGTGAATACGGGCGCTGGAATGTCCTCGGAACGCCATTCGATAGGCGTCCGCCGGCTGCGCGCCGTTGCGAGCGAGACAACCTGCTGGCGCGGCGCGGCGTGGGCCTTGCGCAGCGCCTCGTACTCGGCGCGATGCTGCGCTACAAACTCATCCTTGCCGTCGTCGCTGAGCAAGCTGGTGGTTACGGGTACGGCGCGGCTGGCGTCGAGCACGTGGACCACCGGCTGGCTGTAGTTCGGCGCGATTTTGACGGCCGTGTGTGCGCGGCTGGTGGTCGCGCCGCCGATCAGCAGCGGCAGCTTGAAGTTCTGGCGCTCCATCTCCTTGGCCACATGCACCATCTCGTCGAGCGACGGCGTGATGAGGCCGCTGAGGCCGATCATGTCCGCCTTTTCGGCCTTAGCGCGCTCAAGAATTTTCTCGCACGAAACCATCACGCCCAGATCGACGACGTCGTAGTTGTTGCACGCGAGCACAACGCCGACGATGTTCTTGCCGATGTCGTGAACATCGCCCTTCACCGTGGCGAGCAGAATCTTGCCCTGCGCCTTGACCACCTCGCCCGCCGCGACCCTCGCTGCCTTTTCGGCTTCCATGTACGGCGTCAGATGCGCGACGGCTTTCTTCATCACGCGCGCGGACTTGACCACCTGCGGCAGGAACATCTTGCCCGCGCCAAAGAGATCGCCAACCACGCCCATGCCGTCCATCAGCGGGCCTTCGATGACCAGCAGCGGCCGGCCCAGCTTGACGCGGGCTTCCTCGGCATCGATCTCGATGTAGGTGTCGATGCCCTTGACGAGCGCGTGCGACAGACGTTCCTCGACGGTGCCGCTGCGCCACTGCTCGGCCTTCTTCTCGGTTGCGACGTCGCCGGCGCCTTCCGCCTTCAGCTTCTCTCCGAAGTCCACCAGCCGCTCAGTCGCGTCGGGGCGGCGGTTGAGCAGCACGTCCTCGACCAGCACCTTCAGCTCCGGGTCGATCTCTTCGTACACTTCAAGCATGCCGGCATTGACGATGCCCATGTCCATGCCCGCCGCAATAGCGTGATAGAGGAACGCCGAGTGCATGGCCTCGCGCACCTTGTTGTTGCCGCGGAAGCTGAAGGAGATGTTCGACACGCCCCCGCTCACCTTGGCGTGCGGCAGATTCTGCTTGATCCAGCGCGTGGCATGGATGAAATCCTGCGCATAGTTGTTGTGCTCCTCCATGCCGGTCGCCACGGTGAGGATGTTGGGGTCGAAGATGATGTCTTCGGGCGGGAAACCAACTTCGTCAACCAGGATGCGGTAGGCGCGTTCGCAGATGCGAATCTTCTCGTCGTAGGTCGCGGCCTGGCCTTTTTCATCGAAGGCCATCACCACCACCGCTGCGCCATACTTCAGCACCGCAGCGGCGTTCTCGCGAAACTTTTGCTCGCCTTCCTTCAGCGAGATGGAGTTGACGATGCCCTTGCCCTGCAGGCATTTCAGGCCAGCCTCAATGACCTCCCATTTGGAGGAGTCGACCATGAAGGGGACCTTGGCGACCTCCGGCTCGCTGCCCAGCAGTTGCAGATAGCGCGTCATGGCGGCGACGCCATCGATCATGCCCTCGTCCATGCAGATGTCGATGACGTTGGCGCCATTCTCGACCTGCTGGCGCGCCACGCTGACGGCTTCCGCGTAGTTGCCCTGCTTGATGAGCTTGGCGAACTTTGGCGAACCGGCGACGTTGGTCCGCTCGCCGATCATGATGAAGACGCCGGGTTGCTGGGTAAAGGGTTGGCTTCCAGACAGGCGTAGCGGCTTGGTTTCGATGCCTGCGCTCACGCTGCAACCTCATGCCGATGCAAGCTGCGCGGAGCCTTGCCGGCAAGTGCCCTAGCGATGGCGGCGATGTGTTCCGGCGTGTTGCCGCAGCAGCCACCCGCGATATTGATCAGGCCCTCGCGGGCGAAGTTGCCCAGGCGCAGCGCCATGTCGTCGGGCCCGAGATCGAACCCGGTCTCCGACAGCGGGTTGGGCAGGCCGGCGTTCGGATAGCAGGAGATGGCAACGTCCGCCTTCTCCGAAAGCTCGGCCAGGAATGGGTACATCAGGTCGGGACCGAGCGAGCAGTTGAGCCCGACCGACAGTGGCTTGACGTGCTGCACCGCATTCCAGAAGGCTTCGGTGGTCTGCGCGGAGATCAGCGTCTCGCCGCCGCGGCCGACGGCGGCAGAGATCATGATGGGCAGTTCCCTGCCCTTCGCGGCCAGGCCGTCCTCATCGAAGACCTCGCGAATGGCGACCAGCGCGGCTTTTGCGTTGAGCGAATCGAAGATGGTTTCGACCAGCAGCAGATCGACACCACCCGCAAGGAGAGCGCGCACCTGCTGCTTGTATGCGGTGCGGACCTGGTCGAACGTGACCACGCGGAAGCCGGCATCGTCGGCGTCGGGCGAATTCGACAGCGACACAGTGAGCGGCCCGATCGCACCGGCGACGAAGCGCTGGCGGCCGGTGTCGTTGCCCACGCGGTCGGCCCATTCGCGGCACTGGCGCGCGGACTGCTCGTTGATCTCCCAGGCCAGGTCGCCCAGCATCGGATCGTCGATGATCTTCTGGTAGAACTCGGGATCCTTGCGGCCGCCGCGTTCGCGCGGATCTTCGACGAAGAACTCGCTCTGCGTAATGCTGGTCGCGCCAAAGGTGTTCGTCTCGATGATGTCGGCGCCCGCCTCCAGGAAGCGGCGGTGAATGTCGCAGATCATCTTCGGCTGGGTCAGCGAGAAGAGGTCGCCGTTGTTCAGCAGGTCTTTGGTCGAATGCTGGAAGCGCTCGCCGCGAATGTCCGCTTCGGTCATGCCGTAGGTGCGGATGGTCGTGCCCATCGCTCCATCAATGATGGCGATACGGCTCTCGAGGATCTCTTCCAGGGGATGCTGGTGGACTTTGCTCATCGGTATCTGATGTCCTTCATTGCTTGCGTGGTGTCCTGTTGCGCCCATCGTAGTACGGCGAGCCATCGAGGCCCGCCGCTGATTTCCGCCCTTGAATCGAAATCTCTAGGCGAGGATTTTGGCCTCGTCCTTTTCCGAAGCGACGGCATCGGGCATGGTCAGCATCGGGACCAGCAGGTCTTCCTTGCGCATGACCAGCGTGGTCGCATTCAGGCTGGCCAGCTCGAAGCCGTGGCCGTGGGTGATGGCATCCGTGGGGCAGGCCTCGACGCAATAGCCGCAGAAGATGCAGCGGTTGTAGTCGATGTTGTACACCTTCGCGTAGCGCTCGGCCGACGAGATGCGCTGCTCCTCGGTGTTCTCGGCCGCCTCAATGTAGATGCAGTTCGAAGGGCAGGCTGCGGCGCACAGGAAACAGGCAACACACTTCTCCAGGCCATTCTCGTCGCGCTGCAACTGGTGCTTGCCGCGGAAGCGCTCCTGAAACTGCGCGCCGCGCATGGGTCCCTTGCCGTCGGGGTAGTTTTCGACCTCGGTCGGCTGGAACATCTGTCCAAAAGTGATGCTCATTCCCTTGGCGATGGCGGCGGTGTTCTTCAGGATAGACATACCTTGAGTATACGACGCCTGCACGATAGGCTGGAAGGCACGAGGCGAGAGGAACTTATGACCAGGCGTGCGGTTTTTGCGGGTGCGATTGCGATGTGCGCTGCGGGGTTTGGTTCAGTTGCGGCCCTTGGCCAGGCTGGTTCCGGAGCGATGAGCGGAATGGCGATGGCCAAGCCGCAAGCGCCGCCTTCGACCAGCCTGACGCTGACGGTTGACGGCAAGGCGACGGGTTTTCCGTGGCGGACCTGAAGGCAATGCCGCAGGACACGGTGAAGGTCCACAACGCGCACAACAATATGGACGAGACGTACACCGGCGTCTCGCTTGAGCGATGTGCTGGCAAAGGCCGGATTTGTCGCGGACAAGACGAGTCAGCAGAAGATGATCCACAGCTACGGCGGGCGGAAGGGACCGATAAGTATTGGGTGATCTATTCGGCCATCGAGGTGGAACCTTCGGAGCATGATGGCGGCGTGATTATGTGCGACTTCAATGGACGGTAAGCCGCTGGGCGCGGACGGCGAGCTAAAGCTGGTTTCAACCGAGGACAAGAAGCCACAGCGCTGGGTGCGGAATCTGACCGCGATCACGCTGAAGAGCGCAGAGTAAGCCCGGGCCTCTTGGCAGACGGGGTCAAGATGTGATTCACTTCCACGCATGGCCAAGAATACCTCTCGCCGCACCTTTCTCCGCACGGCCCCCGTCGCCGCTGCGGCCGGCTTCTCTCTTTCCGACGCGCTGATGGCAATGGCGCAGGCCGCGCCCGGCGCCGATGTGATTGCCGCAGCTCAACCGTACAAGGTGTGGACGTTGAACGAACTCGACGCTGACATCAAGGCGCTGGACGCGAAGCCGGGCGACAACCGGCTGTATGACTCGAAGTCGATTCCAGAGCAGATCATCCTTACCGTGGAAAAGCACAAGAGCGCGACCGAGTTCGAGTGGCACGAAGGTCGCGATCACCTGCTGTATGTCCTCGACGGCTCGACGCTGTACGAGGTCGGCGGGACGCCCACGGGCACTAAGGTGATGGGTCCCGGCGAGTGGCATGCGACCGGGTCCACGGGGAGCAAGTCGATCGTGCTGGCCAAGGGCGACTTGCTGCTGATTCCGCGGGGCACACTGCACAAGCGCAGCACCGAGGATAGCGTGACGTTCCTGCTGATCTCGAATCCAGCGCCGGCAAAGGCGTAGCGTCTTCAGTTGGCTAGCTTTGACGATTTTTGCTTGGAGATGATGTATCGATCGCCGTTGAAACTGTAGTCCGTTGTGGTGCGATCGGTCGCCGTTGCGGCGAAGACCGTAACATTCAGGCACCTATTCGACCGTTTGCCCTCGATGGTCAGACCTAGCGAAATCTCACCAAGCACAACGACCGGCCCCGTCGCCAGATCACGAACGATCCAGAATGGCCCGACGTTTGCACCTGCAAATGAGGCGCCGCCGCCTATGACGACAAGGTCTCGCTCACCCGAGCCGCAGAGGTGAACGACCGCTGCCTCGAGGCCATCTGAGTAAGTCTCGATCCAGGTGGTATGGGAACAAGTTCCTTGCGCATGAGCTCGTCGTTCGCCAAAGCAGCAAGCTCCGCGTCCGATAGCTCCTCCGGGTGCTGGACAGCATCCACGAGATTGAAGAAGCGTTGTTCGGCGGCGGATCTAGAGCTCGGCTGGGCTGATGCGGCCACGCCGAGCGCAGCCAGCATAAAAAGAGTATCCGACTGGCCTTCATTCGATGCCGAGTTTCTTCCAGATGGCGTCGATGCGGGCGACGACGGCGGGGTCTTGTTTGAGCATGGGGGGCCAGGGGCGGGTGAAGCCTTCGGCGGACCATTTGCGGGTGGCGTCGATGCCCATTTTGCTGCCGTAGTTGGGCAGGCGCGAGGCGTGGTCGAGGGTGTCGACGGGGCCGAGGGTGAACTGGATGTCGCGCTCGGGGTCGATGTTGTTCGCGACGCGCAGGGTGACCTCGGCGAGGTCCTGCACGTCGCAGTCTTCGTCGACGACGATGATGCACTTGGTGAACATGGCCTGGCCCATGGCCCAGATGCCGTTCATGATCTTGCGGGCATGGCCGGCGTAGGACTTGCGGATGGAGACGATCATGAGGTTGTGGAAGACGGCCTCGGGCGGCAGGCAGACGTCGACAATCTCGGGCAGCGTGAGCTGCATGAGCGGGAGGAAGATGCGCTCGACCGCCTTGCCCATCCAGGCGTCTTCCATGGGCGGCTTGCCCACCACCGTTGCAGCGTAAATGGGGTCCTTGCGGTGGGTGATGCAGGTGACGTGGAAGACGGGGTACTCGTCCTGCATGGTGTAGAAGCCGGTGTGGTCGCCAAAGGGGCCTTCGGTGGCGAGTTCGGCGAGGTTGACGTAACCCTCGAGGATGTACTCGGCGTGGGCGGGGACTTCGAGGTCGACGGTCTCGGCTTTGACCAGCTCGACCGGCTTGCCGCGGAGGAAGCCGGCGATGAGGTACTCCTCGACCTCGGGCGGCGCGGGGACAATCGCGGAGAAAGTGGTCGCAGGATCGGTGCCGATGGCGACTGCGACCTCCATGCGGCCTTCGCGCACCTTGGTCAGCGTGGTGGCGGGGATGGATCCTGGGTCGGTGGCCGGGGCGATGCCGCCGGAGGTCTGGGCCATGATGTCGACCCGGCCGGAACCTTCCCCGGTCGCGGCGCGGAGCCGATCGCGGAGGTGCTCGGCGGCGTTCTTCTGGCGCTGCCAGTGCATGCCGGTGGTCTGGCCGTCGTAGACCTGCATGCGGTACATGCCGACGTTGAGTTTGCCCCGCGTCCCTACCGAAGACCGGCCGGGATCGCGAGTGACCACACAGGGCAGCGTGATGAACGGGCCGCCGTCCTGCGGCCAGGTGGTGAGAACGGGCAGCTTGCGCAGGTCGATTCCCTGCCCGCCGGCCGGGCCTCCCTGCGCCGGGCTGAGATGGTGAATCACCTGCTTGCAGGGGGCGTCCTTGGCCGGGATCACTTTCGGAAAGAAGCTGCCGACCTCAGCCAGCTTCGGGAGCAGCTTCAACTTGTCCATGAAGCTGGTGGGCGTCTCCGGCTTGATGAGGGTGCGGATGCGGTCGGCGATGGCGTCGAGCGAGTCGGTCTCGAGCGCCAGTTTCATCCTGCGCTCCGACCCGAACTGGTTCATCAGGACCTTGGCGCCGGGGTAGCCGGTGACGTTCTCGAAGAGCAGGGCCGGGCCTCCCGCAACGGCGGTGCCGCGGCCAAGCTTGGCAGTGCGGTCGGCGATCTCGGCCATCTCGAGGTAGGGGCTGACCGCCTCGCGGATGCGGCGGAGTTCGCCTGCCTTTTCCAGCTTGCTGATCCATTCGCGAAGGTCGGTGTACGGCACGGCGCGCTCCTCAAAATCGATGGGGCGACAGGTCTCCACCCCCCGTACTTAAGTACTAAAGTATCCAATCGAAACGGCTTAAGTCTGGACCAAAGTACGGTTCGGTACGGTACCAGCGCTGGGAAGCCCGGACACTTCCGCGCGTTTTCACGCTCCAGCCGGGCCGCTTCGCACTCCATTATTCCCCTACTACCAGTTTATCTGGTTGGAGGGGGTCAACATGCAAAGTGTATTCCTTTTCGTTTGAGAGAGATGAACGATTTTGGGGCTTGACATGCGATTTTGCTGGCAAATTCGCGAAAAATATCCGCGGGGGTACAGGTCTTATGATGAGCTATCGAAGCTCGGTGCGCGGGATGAGGCGCGGAAAGGCGAATTTCAGATGAAACAGAGCGCCATGTTGACGATAGCGTCGCTGCTCACGATTTTATTCATGACCCTTCACCTGGCCGGCGACATCCTGTTTCAGATGTCACCGGCCGGCCTCGCAAATCTGTTTGCGGTGTTCGTTTTGGCAGTCCAGCTCTACGGAACACTGGTGCTTGGCGGGAGGCGGGCGGGATACATCATCATCTTGTTGGGGTCTGCCCTCGGGCTGGTCATCCCGATCATTCATATGAAAACGACGCATGGGCTTCTGAGTGGCGACATCGGCAACTCAAGCCAGGCTTTCCTTTTCGTGTGGACGATGCTCGCATTGGGAGTCACCTCGACGTTCTGCGTCGCCCTATCGGCAAGCGCGCTGCTGAGGTTGCCATGGCGCCGGAGCCGTCGCGTTTCAAGTGCCGCATAGGGCCTAATCGGTTCGGCCTGCTTCAACGCCCTTGCAGGCGGTAGATGCGGAAGTCCAGCTCCGAGGTGGAGAAGGCGCAGGCGGCGCGGTCTGCGGGGGTGAGCGGAATGCTGCCGGCGGTCAGCAGCTGAATGCCGGGTGTACCGTCCACCAGCGCGGCCTGTTGAGGCTTTGCATAGATCAGGTCGATGGGGGTGGAGCGGGTGCGGGCGAGGGTCTGGAGGCGCTCGAGCAGCGGCAGCATCACGTACAGGTTGAAGGAATTGTAGATATAGAGCACGACCGGGGAGTCCGGGATGGGAGCTGCCAGCGCGTCGACGTTCAGAATGTGGATGTCGCTGCACCCATGCGGGGCGGCATTCCACTTCGCCAGATTGCTTTCGGCGATGGCGGTGAGCGCGGGGCTGAGCTCCACCCCGACGATGCGCTGGAAGGGCGCGTCGGAGGCAAGCATCAGCACGCGGCCTTTGCCGCAGCCGATGTCGAGGAAGGTATAGTCCCGGAGGCCGTGCGGTGTGCCGGCCAGCGTGGCCTGCCAGTAGTCGAGGACCCCGCGGAATCCCGAGGGTGCGGTACCCCAATAGGCGTTGATGTGGTCGTCGTGCGCGTGCCCGGAGGCCAACTCGTCGGCGAAGAGCAGGCCGCTGGTGTCGACGCCATGTTGAAGGTCGAAGGGGTGGGTGGGGATCGGAGCCGGGAAAAACTCGCGGTGCAGCCGACGGCCGATGATCCGGAACGTTTGCCAAAGTCCGTGGATCCGCAGAGCGTTTCCCAAACGGTGGATTGGAGAACATGTTCCCATATTGAAATTGTAAGGGAACCGTAAAAAAGTTGTAAGAATCCGGCAGCCACGCCTGTGCGGGACGGCCCACGGTCCGCTGGGCGGGCGGGCGAACGCCTCAGATTTTCAGGAAGATCTTCTTCCGCCAGAGCAGCCAGTTGGGAAGGAAGCAAAGCGCGGTGAAGGCGATGGCGAAGGCGAGCGAGGTGACGTTGGTGGAGTCGTGGATGGCGAAGAGATGCCGGTAGGTCCAAAGCCAGGCGGTGATGGGTGCGGAGGGGGTATCGGGGTCGCGCATGGGGCTCGAGGGGACTTTGATCCAGAGCGCGACCTCGACCAGGAAGTTGGAGATCACGTAGGCGGTGATGGCGTTGGAGCCGAAGACGAGCCAGGGCCAGAGGAGCGCCTTGCCGACGGGCTTCGAGTTCAGCCGGCGCACATCGATGAGCCAATAGCAGAGGGCCAGCAGCAGCAACGAGAGGCCGGCACTGAAGAGGGCGTAGGAGCTGGTCCAGAGATTCTTGTTGATGGGGAAGCTGCGGTCCCAGAGGAGGCCGGCGGTGAGGCAGGTGAGGCCGGCAAGTAAGAGCAGGCGGAGGGTCTGATAGGAAGCCATGGCGGCCGATCCGACCCCGGCGAGCATGGGCCGCTCGGCGGGGTCCCCGATCTCCGTCTTCGATGGGGCACCTGGCTCCGCGGTCACGCTGGCCCGATTGATCCATAGGCCGGAAATGCACCCGATGAGGGTGGTGGCGATAGCGGGGAGGGTCGAGAGCAGGCCTTCGGGGTCGCGGGTGTGGTTGTAGAGCGAGCCGGTGTGCAGCCAGCGCTGGGTGAAGGCGTCGAAGGCGCGGTCGAGCCAGGCGGCGAGGTTGAGTTCGGGGTCAAGGATGGGCATGGCGTGCGTCGGCACGCCGAATCCGGGCACGGGCACGAAGCGCATCAGGGCCCAATAGCCGGCCAGCAGCGCGGCGGTGAGGGCAAGCAGCGTGCGGACGCGGTGCCGGGTGTTCCAGACCGCCAGGCAGATGAGTCCGGCTGCGAGGTAGCAGACTGCGATGCGGGTGAGCACGCCGAAGATGCGGAGATGGGTCCAGTGGAAGTGGGGGAAGGCTGACAGCAGCAGCTTGATGGCGAAGAGCGTGACCGCGCGGCGAACCACGTTCAGGGCGAGGCTGCGCTTGCTTGCGCCGCGCGCGATGCGCGACGAGACGGAGAGAACGATGGAGACGCCGACCAGGAAGAGGAAGTTGGGAAAGACGAAGTCGGTGAGGGTGAAACCGTTCCATTCAGAGTGGTCGAGCTGGGTGTAGACGCGGCCCCAGTCACCCGGATCGTTGACCAGGATCATCAGGGCGATGGTGAGACCGCGGAGCACGTCGACGGAAAGGACGCGGCTCTGGGCTGGCTTGGCGTGCGATGGCATGAAGAGTTCATGGTACAGGTATGACGCACGAGGTGCGAGGTTCAAAGTGGGGAGGACTGAGGTGATACGGGTCACTGATGCGGCGGACCGAAGCGCGTATTTTTGTGGCGCTTGATCCAAGGAGACTCCATGAAGACGATGGCTGCATTCGCGCTTTGTGCGCTGATGCTGGCGCCGGCGACCTCGATTGCGGGCGAACGCTTTGACGGAAATTGGCAAACGAAGTTCACCTGTCCTGCGAAAGGAGACACTGAGGGTTACACCTGGCAGTTCCCGGGCGTGGTCCAGAACAGCAACTTCCGTGGCGAACACGGCACCGCGGGGGAACCCGGCTACTTGCTGCTGGAAGGCAAAATCGCCGCGGACGGCAGCGCCAAGCTCTCGGCCAACGGCATTGTGGCGTCCCGGCAATATGCGCGCGGAGTCCTCGCCCACAAGGGTGAGGACTACAGCTACAGCGTCAAGGCCCAGTTCAGCGAGAGCGCCGGGACCGGCGCGCGGGATACAGGCCTGGGGATTGTGGGGCGGCCGTGCACCTTCGAGTTCACCAAGGTGGATGCAGCGACCCCGCCCGCACCGGGCCCCGCGGCAGCCAGGTAAACCGTAACGCGGGAACCTTCGCTGGGCCGCGGTGTCTAAGCTGGTAGTACGCATTCCCTCGCAGATGCGCACCGATCCGATGGTTGGAGGCGCCTTATGTTTGAAGGAAGCCTGGTGGAGTCGAGGGGGCTGGTCGTATCCGAAACTCAGCGGTGGACGGCGCTGGGTTCGCTTACCTTGCAACTGGCGGTGGCGGGATTGCTGATTGCGATTCCGCTGCTGCGGCCGCAGGCATTGCCGGTGCTGGCGGATGCGCCGCGACTGGAGCTGCCGCTGCCCATAAAGCCGCCGCAGGCGCAGCCGCGGGCGGAAGGCGGTCCTGCAACCGGGATGAGCGTGCCGGCGACAGGACCGCAAATGGCAGCGACGCGGCGGTTCGTGCTTCCCGTGGTCGGCGCGCCGGAGTTTGAGCCTGCACCGTCGGTCGAGGGAAACCTGCGCATGGGATCGGGAGGCGCCGGGCCGCTGGGCGATTTGGCCGCCGTGGGCACCGGGCCGGGACCGAGCGTGACGGTAGTTCGGCCGAAGCCAAGCGGGCCGGTGGCCGTCTCCGGCGGAGTGACCGAGGGAATGCTGATGGCTCCAATCCGGCCAGCGTATCCCGCGATTGCGCGCGCGGCCGGGGTGCAGGGCAAGGTGGTGATGGAGGCGGTGATCTCGAAGGCCGGCAGAATTGAGAGCCTGCGCGCGCTGAGCGGACCGGAGATGCTGCGCCAGGCGGCGATGACGGCGGTGCAGGCGGCGCGCTACCGGCCTTACCTGCTGAGCGGCGAGCCGGTCGAGGTGCAAACCACCATCACGGTGGTCTTCACGCTGGGAAGCTAGGGGCGTCGAACGTTCTTCGTTTTACGTTGCTGGTTGCGGGCACGGCTGCGGACAACGTAGCCCGGCCAAGGCAATCTAGGCGACGTGGTTGAGGGGCCGGGCGGGTGCGATGACCGAAGCATCGGGCAGCTCAGAGTCTTCGGTGTAATCGAGCAGCGGATAGCCGGCCTGCTTCCAGCCATTGAAGCCTCCGCGCAGCGGGCGCACACGGGTGATGCCCAGGCGATGGAGCTGCAGCGCAACCTTGGCGGAGGTCTCCTCCGACGGGCAGGTGCAGTACAGGATGATGTCGCGGTCGCGGGGGATGCGCTGGGCGCGGCTGGCGATCTCGGATGGACCGATGCGAATGGCTCCGGGCAGCACGCGCGGGTCGGGCAGGTAGTCCAGCGGGTGGCGCAGGTCGACGATAAAAGGCGGCGGGACGCAGCTGAGCATTTCCTTCAATTCGTGCGGCTCGAGGCGCAGGTCGCGCACCTGCGCGAGGAAACGGCGCTGCTTGATCACGCGCCACAGGAAGAATCCGGCAACCATGAGGATGAAAACGACGACGGCGAAGTGGCTGAGCAGCGCGAAAAATCCCTGGCTGCGCTTGGCTAAATCACCGAAGAACCGGCCGGCGAGAAGGAACGAGAGCGACCACAGCAGGGTGCCCGAGAGGTCATACAGGAGGAAGCGCGGGTAGGGCATGCCGGTCTGGCCGGCGATGGGAGCGGCCACGGTGGAAAGGCCGGGGACAAACTTGGCGAACAGCAGCGTTTCCGCTCCGCGGCGGGTGAAATACCCCTCAGTCTTGGCGACGCAGGTGCTGGCTTCCAGGGACATCTTGCACAGGATGCGGATGACGCCGCCACCGAAGCGGCGGCCGAGAGCGAACCAGGCGGAGTCCGAAACCAGGCAGGCCGCAACGACCGCCAGCAGAGCGGAGGTGGCGTTGACGCGATGGGTGGCGCTCAGCGTCCCGGCGGTAAGCAGCAGCGGGATACTGGGGATGGGAATGCCGAACTGTTCCACCAGCACCCAGAGGAAGAGGATGGCGTAGGCGTGGCCGACAAAAAACTCGATGGCAATCGGCATGGGGGGAACTCCTCTCTCTGTAGATGAGGATGGTCCACGATTGGATGTGAATTTTGCAACTGCTGCCGGCGGCAGCCAGACCTGGGACGGGTGCAGGGTTGCAATTTCTTGCGGAAATCATCTGCGTCGAATCATCGACTTGAGCGATTCGCCCGGCCCCCATTTCCAGCGGCTACATGGCCGGGGGATGATGGGGATCGACGGTGGCGGGCGCATCCGGCTTGGCCGTGCTCTTGACGCCGCCGGGGTTCACCGAGTCCCGCAACTCCTTCGATGGCTTGAAGAACGGAACCCGCTTCGCGGGGACGTCGACGCGCTCGCCGGTCTTGGGGTTGCGGCCGATGCGGGAGTTGCGCTGGCGCGTGCGGAAGCTGCCAAAGCCGCGAATCTCGATCTTGTCGCCGGCTTTGAGCGCACCAATCACGGACTCAAAGAGGGTGTCGACGATGATTTCGCCGTCGCGTCGGGTAAGGTCGCCGAGAGCGGTCACTCTGTCGACTAAGTCGGCTTTCGTCATCGTGGTTTCTCCTTGCATGGTGATATTGATTCTAGCTTATCGCTGATTGTAGATGGGATGCAGGATTTGCGGCATGCGGAAAGTGAAAAATTTAGCGGGGGGAATCCGTTTGGGGGCGGGGCTTCCGGGGATGAGCGGTGCGAGGCCCGCTGGACCGGGGGCGGGAGCGGCGCGGGGATTGGGAGTTTGCCGCCTTCCCGGCCGCGACCGTACCACCCTTGTATGGGGCCATCCGCGACGGCGGCCAGGAGCGCAGGCGGGGCCTCATGGACTCCGCCGAGGATGCCGATAACCGCTGTGGTTCGCAACTGGAGTCTTTCATGGGCGTCGATCGGTCTTGCGCGTTCCCCGGCGAAGCCCAGGACGGACCCCAATCCGCGCCACCGAGCCGGTTCCTGGCTCGCCAACCCATACTGGATCTCCGCGGCGACGTCGTCGGGTACGAGCTGCTGTTCCGCGCCGGCTGGGAGAACTGTTTTCGCGGCGAGCCGGACGAAACCAGCCGACAGATGCTGGACCATCTCGTGTACATGGGCGCCGAGTCCTTCACCTACAATCAACTGGCCTTCGTCAATTGCACCCGCGAGTCGCTGGTGGACCGGCTGGTGACGCTGTTGCCATCGCAGACCACGGTACTGGAGATACTGGAGACGGTGGAACCGGACGCGGAATTGGTAGAGGCCTGCGCCGAGCTGGGCCGGATGGGCTACCGCTTGGCGCTGGACGACTTTGTTCCGCGGCCGGAGATGCAGCCGCTGGTGCAGATGGCGAGCTACGTCAAGGTGGATTTCCAGCTCTCGGACGCCAGCATGCGAGGCGAAATCCAACGGATGACGCAGGGCAGCGATGCCGCTTTGCTGGCGGAGAAGGTGGAAGATCAGGACGAATTCGACCGGGCGCGGGGGGAGGGGTACGAGTATTTCCAGGGATATTTCTTTTGCCGGCCAAAGATCGTCGCCAACCGCGAGATTCCGCCCAACCGGATGAATTATCTGAGGCTGATGATCGAAATGATGCGGAAGCCGCTCCATCTCCCCAACGTGATTCGAATTGTCAGTCAGGAGGCCTCGCTGTGCCTGCGCCTGTTGCGCCTGGCGAACTCCGCTCTATGGGGCTTACGCACCAACGTCACCAGCGTGCAGGATGCCTTCATGCTGGTGGGGGAAGACCGCTTTCGCGCACTGGTGTCGGTGGCGGCATCGTGCGCGTTGGGGGAGCACCAGCCCGCGGCGCTGATCAGCCTGTCGCTGGAACGCGCGCGCTTCTGCGAGCTGCTGGCCCCACTGGTCGGGGAAAGCTCAACCGAACAGTTCATGCTGGGTCTGCTCTCGCTGCTGGACGCGATGCTGGCAACGCCGATGGACTCGATTGTGCGGTCGCTGCCGCTACGGCCCGAGGCCAAGGCCGCACTCCTAGGAGCAGCCAACCCGGCCGCGGTCCCGCTTGGCCTGATTCAGAGCTTTGAATCGGGAACCCGCGGAGCCTGCGGCCGTCAACGCGGCGCTGCGAAATTGAGCGAAGAGACGCTGACGCGGCTGTACGTGGAATCCGTGCGGTGGGCCGCCGACACCCTGGCATCCAGCCGCTAGCGGCATCGAATCATCCGGGCAACGCATCTCCGGGCCGCCGGATCCGGTTGGCCGATCGGCCTCGCATATCGCCCATAGGATGGAGTTCGCAGAAAGTCGACGCCAGACAAAAAAGGCGGCACGAACGGTTTTTTGTTCGTGCCGGGAGGCCAGTGACGCAACTTATATCGGCTCAATTCACCGCAGCGTGAGGCGGTGTGGCCGAAAATCTGGAGCGAAGCCCGCTCTGCCCCAAAAGGATATCACGCCGCAGGACAGTTCGCCCGATCTGCTGCCGGCGCGACACGCAACGAACAGCTTCTGGATTGGGCTGCCGCCCGAGCGTACCGATGCATGGGGTGCTCCGCGGCGATTCAGGCGGCGCTTTCTGCGGCGGACCCGGTGCTGAGCCGGGCTGCCATCTGGGCGTCGCGGGCCGTGATGCCACCGGCGTCGTGCGACACCAGCGCCAGCTTGACTCGGTTATAGCGGATGTCGATGTCGGGGTGATGGCCGGCCTGTTCGGCAAGGTCAGCAACGCGATTAACGAAGGCAATGGCCTCTACAAAGCCATTGAAGGTCCAGAAGCGCACCAGCATTCCGTTTTCGACTGCCCACTCGGGATGCTGGCGCAGGAGATCGCGAATCTCCTGCTCGGATAGCGTTTGCTTGCTGGGCGGGGCTTGCGTTGGTTTGCTGGATTCCATGGCGGACACCTCCAGAAGCTGATTGCAAAGGGATGGTAAGCCGGCCCCGAAGCGAGTGCAACTGGCAGGAATCTGAATTCGTGAAGCAGTTCTTACAGTGCGGCGCCCAGAAAGCCGGAGGCCCCGCACTCGACCTCGCTGCGGAGCCGGTTCCACAACTCTTCCGGCAATCCGAGGAAGACCTGAACGATGCCGGGATCGAACTGCGTTCCGCTGCAGCGGACGATCTCGGCGCGGGCCTGGGCGAAGCTGAGGGCCTTGCGGTAGGGCCGGTCGGAGGTCATGGCGTCGAGCGTATCGGCGATGGCGAAGATACGCGCGCCCAGGGGGATGGCGTCGGCGCGCAGGCCGCGCGGATAGCCGCTGCCGTCGAAGGTCTCCTGGTGAGCGTAGACGATTTCCGCCGCCTCGCTGAGGAAAGGTATCTTGCGCACCATCTCGTAGCCGCGGGTGCAATGCTGGCGCATGATCTCGGTCTCCGCGGGATCGAGTTTGCCCGGTTTCAGCAGGATGCAGTCGGGGGTGGCGATCTTGCCGATATCGTGCAGAAAGGCGCCGCGCGCGATGACTCGAAGCTGCTCGGCGTTGAGGCCCATCGCGCGGGCGAGCGCGATGGCGTAGGCGGTGACCCGGCGGGAGTGGCCCTCGGTCTCGGCGTCGCGCAGGTCGAGCGCGTCCCCCATTACCTCCAGGGTGAAGTCGTAGCTGCGTTCAAGGTCGAGCATGGTGGCGCGCAGGCGGGCCGTGCGCGCAGCGATGATCTCCTCCAGGTTCTGGCGATATGCGGCATTCTGCTGCAGCAGGCGACCGTGCTCCAGCGCGCGCGCGACCACGGCGAGAAGCTGGGAGCGGTCGAAGGGCTTGAGCAGAAAGTCGATGGCGCCGCGGCGGAAGGCGCTGGTGGCAACATGGACGTCGTGCGCCGCGGTCAGCATCACCACCGGCAGGCCGGGATGGTTGCTGCCAATGACGTCGAGCAGCGAAAGGCCGTCGACGCCGGGCATCATCACGTCCGCCAGCACCAGCTCGCAGCCGGGATCGTCCTGCAGATGACGCAGCGCGTGCTCAGCTCCGGCGGCGGCGCTGACGTCGTAGCCGCTGCGATCGAGCAGGGCGACCACCAGGCCGAGCGTAGCCGATTCATCATCGACCACCAGAATGTGCTCGCGTTGTCCCGGCATGTCTTCCTGCGGTGCCGGCATGATTCGCTGCATGACCCGTTGCTCTCCCCAGCGCAGGCGGCCCATTCAGCGCAGGTCGGGCCGGACGCCTGCTGCTTCTATCGGCGGTGCAGCGGCGCGCATAAGCCTCTTATGATGGAACGGGAGTGAAATCGCCGAACACCCACTCGCAAAACAGAGGATGCCAATGGCAAATCGCCGCACAGCCCAAAAGCACAGCCATAAAAAAGAATGGGACGCCGTGGACAGCTACATCAACGGGAAGCTGGTGCCGCCGGACCCCGCGCTCGACGCCGCGCTGGCGGCCAATGCCGCAGCGGGATTGCCTTCGATCGATGTGGCTCCGAACCAGGGCAAGCTGCTGCACGTGCTGGCCCTGGCGAAAGCGGCGCGAAGGATTCTGGAGATCGGAACGCTGGGCGGCTACAGCACCACCTGGATGGCCCGGGCGCTGCCGGCCGGCGGGAAGCTGATCACGCTGGAGTTCGAGCCCAGGCACGCGCAGGTGGCGCAGGCGAATCTGAATCGCGCGGGAGTGGCCGGGATGGTGGAGATTCGGATTGGGCCGGCAGCGGAATCGCTGGCGCAGCTTCACGCGGAAGGCGTGGAGCCGTTTGACCTGATCTTCATCGACGCGGATAAGCAGAATATCCCCGCGTATCTCGATTGGGCGTTGAAGCTGGCGCGGGTGGGAACCCTCATCGTGACCGACAACGTGGTGCGCGAAGGAGCCATCGTGGATGCAGCAAGTCCGGACCCCGATGTGCAGGGTGTGCGCGCGATGTTCGAGAAGATGTCCGCGGAGCCGAGGCTGGCGGCAACGGCGATTCAGACGGTCGGGAGCAAGGGCTGGGACGGATTCGCGATCGCGGTGGTGGTCGCGAACTGATCCGGCTCCGCGCGGATGAATCGCTCCAACGTCATTTTCCCGGTTGGCGGACCATCCCGCGGGAGGATCGGCGCTTGGCGGCCCAGCCTTCTTTGGTCACCTGCAGCGCGCGGCCAAGCGCCAACGCACCGGGCGGAACCGGATGGGTAATGCACGAGCCCGCGCCAACGTAAGCGCCGTCGCCGATGCTGATGGGCGCGACCAGGGTGGAGTCGGAGCCAACAAAGACGCCGTCGCCGATGGTGGTGGTGTGCTTGTTCACGCCGTCGTAGTTGCAGGTGATGACGCCGGCGCCGACATTGACGCCTTCGCCGATGATGGCGTCGCCCAGGTAGGTGAGGTGGTTGGCCTTGGAGCCGCGGCCGAGCGTCACCTTCTTGGTCTCGCAGAAGTTGCCGACGTGAGCGTTTTCGCCAATGTTGCTTTCGGGACGCAGATGCGCATACGGGCCCAGAACTGCGCCGTCGCCAACCTGCGCGCCGTCGAGGACGCAGCCGTTGCGCACGGTGACGCGGTCGCCGATGAAGGACTGCTGGATGACGGAATGGGAGCGGATCCGGCAGTCGCTGCCGATCCGGGTTGCGCCGAGCAACTGGACGTACGGCTCGATGATCGTATCCGGGCCAACCGACACGTCGGAGTCGATCACGCAGGTGTCAGGGCGGAAGATGGTGACGCCCTCGGCCATCAGGCGGCGGGCGCTGGCCGCGCGCATGGCCTGATCGAGATGCATCATCTCGGCGATGGTGTTGGCGCCGAGAACTTCGTCCACGCTCTCCGCCTGCACGGCGATGACGCGGTGGCGATCGGCGACCAGCATGGCGGCCACGTCGGTGAGGTAAAACTCGCCGTGGGCGTTGTCGGTGGAGAGCTGGCCGAGCTTGGCAAACAGCGCTTCGGTCTCGAAGCAGTAGATACCGGAGTTGATCTCGGGCGCCGGTGGATGCTGCGGGGTGAGCGCCTTCTGCTCCACGATGGCCTTGACCTCCAGCGGATCGACCGAACTGCGCAGGACGCGGCCGTAGCCGGTGGGGTCCGGCGGAACTGCGGTGAGGATGGTCATGGCCGCATGTTCGAGCAAGTGCAGCTCGCAGAGGGAGCGAGCGTCTCCGGCCGGATGAGCGGAACGTCGCCCGACAGCACCAGCAGGTGCTCGGGGGCGCGGTTTCCCGGCAGTTGCAGGTAGGCCTTCAGCACCTGCATCGCGTGCCCGGTGCCGAGCTGCTCTTCCTGCAGCACGAAGTTGACGCCGGTATGCACAGCCGCGGCCCGCACCTGCTCGGCTTCATGACCGACAATGCAGTAGATATCCTTCGCCGGGACCAGCGTTCTGGCGGCGGCGATGACATGCAGCAACAGGGCGCGCCCGCCCACCTCGTGCAGCACTTTGGGCCGCTTGCTCTTGAGCCGCGTGCCCTTGCCCGCGGCCATAATGGCTACTGCAAATCCTGTCGCATCCATGCCCGCTATCTTCTCACGGCTCATGACCATCTGCGATTACGAATCAGCGGTTGGCAGGTCCACCGGCCGCAGGCCTGCCGGGCGGCGGCGGAATGCTGATATCCAGGTCCGTCACCTTGCCCAGGCCGGAAAGCGGCGGCTGGATCTGCGACTTGTTGCCGACCACCAGGATTGCCAGCTTCGACACGTCGATATATTTGTTGGCCACGCGGCTGACGTCGGCAGCCGTGACGTGCTCGATGCCGTCCTTGTATTTCTCGAGGAAGTCCGGCGGATACCCATAGAACGCCAGCATCACCTGTTCGTTCAGCGTCTTCTCCGGCGTGTCGTAGTTGAAGATGAAGGAGTTCATCACCTGGTCCTTGGCCTTGCGCAGCTCGGCCGGCGTGGGCGGGACGGTCTTCAGGCGGCCGATCTCTTCGAGAATGGCCTTGGTCGCGGCCACGGTGGTCGCGCTCTTGGTCCCGGCCACGCTGCGGAAGACGCCGGGGTGGTCGTACAAGGCGCCGAAGTTGCCGCCAACCTCGTAGGCCAGGCCGAGCTTGGTGCGCACATACTGGACCAGGCGGATGCCGAAGGTGCCTCCGGAGAAGACCTCGTTCATCACACTGAGGGCGTAGTAATCGGGATTGTTGCGCTCGGTGCCGATGCCGACGATCTCCACCGTCGACTGGTCCACATCTTCCTTGTCGGCGAAGTAGACGCCGGGCGTGGGCCCGGGGAAGTCCACTTTCGGCGATTCGATAACCGTTCCGCGCGGCAGCGGCTCAAAGGCGCGGCGCAGCTTGGCTTCCATCGCAGCCGAGTCGAAGTCGCCCTCGACCGAAACGATCATGCCGTTGGGAACCACGGTACGGTCGTGCCACGCCTTGAGGTCGTCGAGCGTTACCGCGCTCACGGTGGCATACTCGGCCTGGCGGGCGTAGGGACTGTCCTTGCCATAGACGAGCCGGGCGCTTTCGCGGCTGGCGATCTCGCCGGGTTCGTCGTTGCGGCGCGAGATGTTGGTGAACATGCCGCGCTGGGCGAGCGCGAGCTTGTCCGCCTTGAACGCCGGATGGAGCAGCAGATCGACGGCTTCTCCGAAGACGCTGTCGAAGTCCTGCTTGAAGCTTCCCCACTCGACAGAGGTGGTTGCGGCGCCTCCGCCGGTCTCGATACTGGCGGCCTTCTGGGCGAGTTCGGTGTCCAGCGCGTCGCCGCTCTTGGTTGCGGTACCGCTGGTGCGCCACGCCTCGCCGTAGAGCGAGACCAGGCCAGCCTTCGCGGCCGGAGCTTCGCGGCTGCCGCCGCGGATCAGGATGCTGCCATCGATGAACGGCAGCTCGTGGTCCTCCTGCAGGAAAATGATGAGCCCGTTGGCCAGTTCGATGCGCTTCGGCTGCTGCGGCTTGAAGGCATGCAGCGGCGGAATGGGAATCTTCGTCCATGGCTGCGCCTGCGCGGGAGCGGCCGCGGCCGGCGGTTTCGCTGCGGCCTGCGCCGCGGCGAATCGTCCCGCCGGAAGCAGAAGGCAGGCAGCGGCCAGCAGCGCAAGGCAGGTCCTGAGTTTCGTTGCGGGCATGATCATCCTTGCTGACTGCGTTTTGCGGACCGGGGTTGCGGTGAGGGCTTGCGTCGTGGCCATCTTCATTTCGCACCTCCAGCGTTTTCCACGGCGGGTTGCGCGGGCGGCGTGAACTCGATGCGCGCGCTGGTGCGGTTACTGTCGACGAAGACCTTGTTGGCTACGCGGCGAACATCGCCTTTGGTCACCTTGTCGATGCGGTCCAACTCGCGGAACAGTTCGCGCCAATCGCCGTAGCGGGTCTGAAACTCGGCCAGTTCCTGCGCCAGGCCATCGTTATCGGCCAGGCCGCGCAGCAGGCCTGCCCGCGCCCGCGTCTTGAACATCTGCAACTCGTCGTCGCTGACGTCCGTCGATTTCAGCTTGTCGATCTCCTTATGGATCGCGTCGCGCATCTCGTCGGGCGTGTGTCCCGGCACCGGAACAGCGTAGAAAGCGAACAGGCCGGGGTACTTCTGACCCGGGAATCCGCTGAAACCCTCGGCATCGGCGGCGATCTTCTGGTCGCGCACCAGGCTCTTGTAGAGCCGCGCGGTGCGGCCGTTGGAGAGGATGTCGGAGATGGCGTCGTAGACGGAGTCGTCCGGGTCGCGGTAGTCGGGCCGGTGGTAGCCCTCAAGGTAGAAGGGCTGGGCAGCCTCGCGGATCACCACCGACTTCTCGGCAAACTGCGGCGGCTCGACGGTGGTCATCGGCTCCGGCTTGGGGCCGGCGGGAATCGCGCCAAAATACTTCGTCAGCATCGGCATGGCGTCCGCCGCCTTGATATCGCCGACGACTACAACCACGATATTCGCCGGCACGTAATACTTCTTGTGAAAGGCGTCCGCCTCGGTCGCGGTGACCTGGCTGATCTCGCTCTCCCAGCCGACGGTCGGCACGCGATAGGGGTACGCGACGTAGGCGGCGGCGAGGAATTGCTCCACCATGGCGCCGATGGGGTTGGAGTCGATGCGCATGCGGCGCTCTTCCTGCACCACGTCACGCTCCTTGTAGAACTCGCGCTGGACGGGCTGCGCAATGCCGCGAGCTTTCCATGTAGGCCCACAGCTCCAGGCGGTTCTCCGGCATGCTCCAGAAGAACTGCGTCGAATCTTCCTCGGTGGACGCATTCATCCCGACCACGCCATTTTCCTCGGCGATTTCAGAGAACTGGTTGGGAATGACGTACTTCTCCGCTTCCGCCTGCGCGTCTTCGAAGGCCTTCTTCAGCTGCGCGAGCCTGGCGGGGTCCTGGCCCACGATCTTGCGATACTCGGCGTCGTACGCGGCAAAGGCCGTCTCTACCTTGGCCAGGGCCACCTTTTCCGCCGGGTAGTTGGTGGTGCCAATCTGCGGGGTGCCTTTGAAGGCCATGTGCTCGAACATGTGCGCCAGGCCGCTGGCGCCCTGCGGATCGTCGGCTGAGCCGGCGTCGACCAGCGTGTAGTAAGCTGAAGACCGGAGCTTCGGGACGCTCGCAGACGATCAGGGTGAGGCCGTTGGGCAGCACTTTGACGGTGGTCTTCTTCTCGAAGCCGGCGAGATACTGGGCCATATCCTGGGCCCGTGCCGTTACTCCCCAAGCCACTGCAAACGCCAGCATGATGGCGACCAGACGACGTATTCGCACGAAACGACCTCCTGATAAGGAACCGAGCAAGTTAACAATACCGGATTGAGGCTCAGGCGAGAGGGGACGCCGACTGAAAAGATAGCCCGAAGTTCATTTGACGGGACGTGGCCTAAGCCATAGTCTTGCCACGTCGTCACTTCGTGACGCGTATTGGGCTTCGCGTGGTGCTCCCGATGGTCGCAGACAGGATTCCGTGCCAACCGACGGGAGGGCGGCGCGGAGCAGGGAAAAAGCGTGCGAACGCCCGAGCCGGAGAGCAAGCCGCATGAAGCAGATTCGCAGGGTCGCGGTGCTGGGCGCGGGGACGATGGGCTCGCGGATCGCCGCGCACATTGCCAACGCCGGGGTGCCCGTCGTTCTGCTGGACATGGTGCCGCCGGGAACGCCCGCCGATGCAGCGCCAGCCGCGCGCAACAAGCTCGCCCTGGCAGCGCTGGACGGGCTGAAGAAGTCCAAGCCGGCGGCGTTCTTTACGCCTGATTCGGCGCGGCTGATTACGCCGGGCAACTTCGACGACGACATGGCGCGGATCGCCGAGTGCGACTGGATCGTCGAGGCGGTCGCGGAGAACCTCGACATCAAGCGGGCGCTGCTGGCGAAAGTCGAGCAGCATCGCAAGCCCGGAACGATTGTCACCACCAACACATCAGGCCTGCCCGTCGCGAGCATCGTGCAAGGCATGCCGGAGGAGCTGCGGCGCCACTGGTTCGGCACGCACTTCTTCAATCCGCCACGCTACATGCGGCTGCTGGAGATCATCGCTACGCCGGAGACCGACGCCGCGGACATCGAGGCAATTGGGCATTTCTGCGACCAGCGGCTGGGCAAGGCAGTGGTGCCGTCGAACGATACGCCCAACTTCATCGCCAACCGCATTGGCACCTTCCACATGCTGAACGCCATGCGCCTGATGATGGAGCAGGGGCTGACCGTCGAGGAAGTCGACACGCTGACCGGCGCGGCGCTGGGCTGGCCGAAGACGGGGACCTTCCGGCTGGGCGACCTGGTGGGGCTGGACGTGCTGGTGCATGTGGCCAATAACTTCGCGCCCAAAGCGAAAGAGATTGGTGACGAACGCGCCGACGTGGTGCTGCCGGAGTTCGTCTCCGCGATGTACGAGCGCAAGTGGCTGGGCGACAAAACACAGCAGGGGTTCTACAAGAAAGCCGGCCGGTCCAGTCAGGGACAGGATGAGCAGGGACGCGACATTCGGCTGGCGCTGGACTGGAAGACGCTGGAGTATCGCCCGGCCGAGCGGCCGAAGTTCCCCGCGCTGGAGATGGCCGAAGGCGTCGAGCCGGCCGCCGCGCGCATTGCGCAACTGCTGCATGGAGATGCGGAAGAAGGATAAGGCGGCGGCGTTCTACTGGCCGCTGCTGACCGAGCTGTTCACCTATGCGGCGAACCGCATTCCGCCCGTGCCGCAACCCGATTGCGGCCAGCATCGTCGAGATCGATACCGCCATGAAGACGGGCTTCAACTGGGAGCTGGGGCCGTTCGAGATGTTCGACGCGGCGGGCGTGCGCGCGACCACGGAGAAAATGCGGGCGCTGGGGCAGCCGATTGCGGCGAATGTGGAGAAGCTGCTGGCCGCCGTCGGCGCATCGGGAGACGCCCGATGGTACACGGACGACCCTACGGTCGCCTCCGGCGGCATCTTTTTCGATCCGGCGAGCGGCGACGTATCGTCCGGTGGTTGCAGCCGGAAGGCATGGCGAGCCTGCCGTCATCAAGGCCGCGCGCGGCGTGGTGCGGAAGAATGCGGGCGCGTCGGTCATCGACCTGGGCAACGGTGTGGCGGCCATCGAACTGCACTCGAAGATGAATGCGCTGGGCGACGACATCGTCTCGCTGATTACGCAGACGCTGAAGCCGGCGAGCGCGCAGGTCGCGGACTTCGAGGCGTTCGTGATCACCGGCGACGGCGCGAACTTCTCCGTCGGCGCGAACCTGATGCAGCTGCTGCTGACGATGCAGGATGGCGAGTGGGACGAGGTGGACCTGGCCGTGCGCGCGTTCCAGAACATGACGCAGGCGATCAAGCTCTGCCCGCGGCCGGTGGTGGTCGCGCCTTATGGCATGTGCCTGGGCGGCGGCGTGGAGATATCGCTGCACGCGGCGGCGCGGCATCCGCATGCGGAGCTGTACATGGGGCTGGTGGAGGCGGGGGTTGGGCTGATTCCCGGAGGCGGCGGGTGCAAGGAGATGCTGCTGCGCGCGATCGAGGCCGGGGCCGGCGGGTGCGCGCGGCGATGAGCTGGTGATCTTCGAGGCGCTGAAGAAAAACTTCGAGACGATTGCGATGGCGAAGGTTTCGACCTCGGCCGCGGATGCGCGGGCGCTGGGGCTTGCTGCGGCCGGCGGATGAGATCACGATGAACCGCGCGCGCCTGTTGACGGATGCGAAGGCAGCGGGCGCGGGCGAATGCGGATGCTGGCTATGCGGCGCCGGTGGCGCGGACCGACATTCCTGCGCCGGGCGAGAGCGTGCTGGCTACGCTGAAGCTGGCGGTGTGGACGATGCATGAGGGCGGGTTCATCAGCGACCACGATGCAAAGGTGGCGAACTGGGCGGCATACGCGCTGTGCGGCGGCAAAGTGCAGCCGGGGACGCTGGTGAGCGAGCAGTATCTGCTGGATCTGGAGCGCGAGGCGTTCCTGTCGCTGTGCGGCGAGAAGAAGACGCAGGAGCGGATCGCGTTTACGCTGAAAACTGGCAAGCCGCTGAGGAATTAGAAAAGCAGTTGTTAGTTGCTGGTTGTTAGTTGAGGGCCGGGTTACCTATGAAGGACGTGATCATTGCATCGGCGGTCCGCACGGCCATCGGCAAGGCGCCGCGGGGAGCGCTGCGGACCACGCGGCCCGACGATCTGGCGGCGTTTGCGATCAACGGCGCGCTGGAGCGGGTGACGCAGCTCGACCGGTCGGAGATTGAGGATGTGATTCTGGGCTGCGCGATGCCCGAGGCCGAGCAGGGACTGAACGTGGCGCGGGTGGCGAGCTTTCGCGCGGGGCTGCCGGTGGAATGCTCGGCGATGACGATCAATCGCTTCTGCTCGTCGGGCCTGCAGTCGATTGCCATGGCGGTCGGATCGGATTCGCGGCGGCGGCGCGGAGGCGATAGTTGCGGGCGGTGTGGAGAGCATGTCGTTTGTGCCGATGGGCGGCAACAAGCCGTCGCTGAATCCGTGGCTGGTGGAGAGCTATCCGGGGTCGTACCTGTCGATGGGGCTGACGGCGGAGCGGGTGGCAAGGCACTACGGAATTACGCGCGAGCAGATGGACCAGTTTGCGCTGGAGTCGCACCGGAAGGCGGTGGCGGCGATTGCGGCGGGACGGTTCGAGGATGAGATTGTGCCGGTTCCGGTTACGAATACGGCGATGGACGCCAAGGGCAAGGTGAAGGCTGCGGAGTCGGTATTCCAGGTGGACGAAGGGCCGCGGGCGGATACATCGCTGGAAGCGCTTGCCAAGCTGAAGCCGGTGTTTCACGCGAATGGGACGGTGACGGCGGGGAATTCGTCGCAGATGTCGGATGGCGCGGCGGCGGCGGTGGTGATGTCGGCGGAACGGGCGGCGCAGCTTGGGATTCCGGCGATGGGGCGGCTGATTGCGTTTGCGACGGCGGGATGCGACTCCCGAGGAGATGGGCATTGGGCCGGTGTTCGCTGTACCCAAGGCGCTGAAGATGGCCGGGCTGACGCTCGATCAGATTGGCCTGATCGAACTCAACGAGGCATTCGCGGCGCAGGCGCTGGCGGTGATCCAGGTGCTCGGCCTCGATCCGGCGAAGGTGAACGTCAACGGCGGCGCGATTGCGCTGGGACATCCGCTGGGCTGCACCGGCGCGAAGCTCACCGCTTCCCTGCTGCGCGAGATGCCGCGCCGCGGCGTGAAGTACGGCATGGTGACCATGTGCGTGGGGGGCGGGATGGGGGCAGCGGGGATCTTTGACGAGAAGATCGGCGATGATTGCGATGTGACACATTATGTGACACAATGGATTTATGGCGAGTGTGAACATGCGCGGGCTGCGGGACACCAAGAAGCTGAAGACGCTGCTGCGCCAGGGCAAGTCGATTGAGCTGCGCGACCGGAACCGGGTGATTGGGCGGATTGTGCCGGAGAGCGAAGCTGCTAAGGAAGTTGTGTGGCCGGATTTCGCCGCCCGCCTGAAGAACAATTTTGGAGATCAAGTTTTCAACGTGGTGGACGACCTGATTAAAGACCGGGAAGATCGCTTTTGAATGTTTATGCCGACTCGAGTTTTCTTGCCTCGGTTTATGTGACGGACATGCATACGCCTGAGGCATTGCGGCGCATATCGCAACATCCTCGACTATGGTTTACACCTTTCCACGAGGTCGAGATATCTCACGCAATTGCACGGCAGGTCTTTCAGGGATACATGGCAGACGCGCGGGCCAATCGGGCGTTTCGAGAGTTATCTCGTGACTGCACTGAGGGTGTCTGGGCGCTCACCGGCTTTCCTGAGGCTGCGTTCGCCAGGGGTGCGATGCTGGCGCGAGCGCATGTGGCGAAGCTGGGCACACGGACACTGGATTCGCTGCATGTGGCTGCTGCGCTGGAGTTGAGGGCGGAACGGTTCTGGACGTTCGATGAGCGGCAGGCGAAGCTGGCGAAGGCCGCCGGGCTGAAGGTTTCCTGAATTCACTACCTCTTCTTGAGTAAAGCGTCATACCATGGCTGCTGCACACAAGAGGGTCCATCATGGCAACACTGACTGCACCACTTACCCCCACGAAGCGCATTCCCGGCGGCGCGTTTCTGATTTCGGATGCGACGGCTGCGGATTGTTTCTTTCCGGAGGATTTCAGCGAGGAGCAGCGGCAGATTGCGCAGACTGCCTCGGACTTCGCGACCAACGAGACACTGCCCGCGCACGACGCGATTGAGGCGAAGGACTTTGCGGTGACGCGGCGGCTGCTGCGCGAGGCGAGCGAGCTGGGGCTGACCTCGGTCGATATTCCCGAGGAGTACGGCGGCCTGGAGATGGACAAGGTCACCTCCGCCATCGTGGCGGAAAACATCGGCAAGCAGGGAAGCTTCTGCGTCATCTTCGCGGCGCATGTGGGCATCGGCACGCTGCCCATCGTGTGGTACGGCACGCCGGAGCAGAAGCAGAGATTCCTGCCCAAACTGGCCAGCGGCGAGTACGTGGGCGCGTATGCGCTGTCGGAATCCACTTCGGGATCGGACGCGCTGAATGCACGGACGCGGGCGGTGCTCTCGGCCGATGGGACGACGTACACGTTGAACGGCGAGAAGATGTGGATCACCAACGCGGGCATGGCGGACCTGTTCACGGTGTTCGCGAAGTGCGCGGTGCCAGGCACTGGCAAAGATGGAAAGCCGGATGAGAAGCTGACCGCGTTCCTCATCGAAAAAGGCACGCCGGGCTTCACCGTCGGGCACGAAGAGCACAAGCTGGGCATTCGCGGGTCGTCCACTTGTCCGCTGATTCTGGCCGACTGCAAGATTCCCGGCGGCGAACCTGCTGGGCGAGGTGGGCAAGGGGCACCACATCGCGTTCAACATCCTGAACATCGGACGTTACAAATTGGGCGCGACGGCGCTGGGTGCGGCCAAAACGGCGCTGAACAACGGCATTCGCTATGCCAAGGAGCGCAAGGCATTCGGCAAGTCGATCTCGGAGTTCGGGCTGATCCAGGAGAAGATTGCCGACTGCGCGGCGGGCATCTTCGCGGGCGAGGCGCTGTGCTACCGGACGATTGGGATGATCGACGCGGCGCTGGCGGGCGTCGATAAGAACGACACGGCGGAGATTCAGAAGCGCATCGAGGAGTACGCCGTCGAGTGCTCGATTGTGAAGGTGTGGGTGTCGGAGATGCTGGACAACGTCGTCGATCACGTCGTCCAGATCTATGCGGGCTACGGCTACGTGGAGGAGTATCCGGCGGAGCGCGCACTATCGCGATTCGCGCATCAACCGCATCTTCGAGGGGACGAACGAGATCAACCGGCTGATCATCAGCGGCTGGATTCTGAAGTCGGCGGTGTCGGGCAAGCTGGCGCTGCTGCCGGCGATCAAGGCGCTGATGGACGAGGTGATGGCCGGCCCGGCGCCGAAGGAAGACCGCGAAGGGCCGCTGGCCGCCGAGCGCGATCTGCTGGCGAGCGCCAAGAAGCTGACGCTGTTCGCCGCGGGCGCGGCTACGCAGCGGTTCAGCACCAAACTGGCCGACGAGCAGGAGGTGATGGGTGCGCTGGCCGACATGATCATCGAGGTGCTGACCATGGAGAGCGCCATCCTGCGCGCGGAAAAGATCGCGGCGAGGGTTCGGCCGGCAGCGTGGCGATCCCGGTGGCGCTGGCGCGGCTCTACGCAGCCAAATCCATGGACACGGTGGAACTGGCGGCGCGCAAGGTGCTGGCCGCCGCAGCGGAGGGCGACGCCCTGCGCACCCAGATGGC
Organism: uncultured Acidobacteriaceae bacterium; assembly: GCA_963787905.1. Classification (GTDB taxonomy): domain Bacteria; phylum Acidobacteriota; class Terriglobia; order Terriglobales; family Acidobacteriaceae; genus Edaphobacter. The sequence goes on from CAWBFL010000011.1 coordinate 89,870, forward strand.
CATCCTGCGCCGGCTGGCCAAGCACGACCCTGCCGACACCATTGCGCTCGGGCGCGAGGCGGCGGCGCACATGATCAAGGCGGGGAAATACCTCATCGCGTAGCGACCGCAACCTTTTATATGGCACTTGGTCTAAGCTTGTAAGCCAGATACGTGCAATCGCCGTCTTTAGTCAGCAGACGGTTTTAGTTGTCTAACTGGGTTGCGGGCTGCAGCCCGAAACTACCTCTAAATCATTCGAAACACAGGATCGCTCCATGGCTCGCACTTCCCTCCCCCGGCTTCTTGTCACCTCCGCGGTTCTCCTGGTTGGGTTCGCTGGAATTGGCGTTCCGGCCGCCTCGGCCGCTACCCAGGATCGCATCACCGCTGCCATCTCCGATGCCAGTCCCGTCGCAATTCCCGGATCGGTCCATCCTCTGGTCCGGTCGGCGAAGGACCTTGGTCCCGCCCCGGACAACACCAGGCTGGGGATGTCGATCCGCTTCAGCATGACCGAGCAGCAGCAGGCGGCGCTCGATCAGTTGCTGGCCAACCAGCAGAATCCTTCGTCGCCGCTGTATCACCAGTGGCTGACGCCGGCCCAGTTTGCCGCGCAGTTTGGCCTCAACAGCGCGGACATCGCCAAGGTGACCGCCTGGCTCACCAGCCAGGGCTTTAGCGTTACGGCCGTCGCCAATGGCGGGACCTTCGTGAATTTCAGCGGCACCGTGGCGCAGGCGCAGGCTGCCTTTTGGACCAGCATCCACAGCCTCACCGTGAACGGCGAGCCGCACTTTGCCAATGTCACCAACGTCCAGGTGCCCAGTGCGCTGTCGGGTGTGGTGCAGGCGGTCACCGGGCTGCACGACTTCCGCCTGAAGCCGCGGGTTCGCGCCAGCGTCGCGCATCCGGATTACACCTCGTCGCTTTCGGGCAGCCACTACATGGCTCCCGGCGACGTCTACACCATTTACGGCGCGACTTCGCTGGCCTCGAGCTCCACCGGCGCGGGAGAAACCATTGCCGTCATCGGCCAGGTGGATATCAACTCGGCGGACGTCGTAGCGTTCCGCACCGCATCCGGCCTCAGCACCACCAACCTCCCCACCACCATCCATGCGTTTGGCACCGATCCCGGCGCTTACCAGACCTGCAACAACTGCTATCCGAACCTTGGCGATCTCGAGGAATCCTCGATCGACGTGGAATGGTCCGGGGCCATGGCGCCGGCTGCGACCATTGACTTCGTCAACGACGACAACGTTCTTCCGGGACCGACGGGCTCCGACTCCATGGATTACGTGATCGACTTCGACCTGGCTCCGATCATTACCGACAGCTACGGCAACTGCGAGGCTGCCTGGGGCTCGACCGAACTCAACACGCTGAACCTCGCCTTCCAGCGGGCCACGGCTCAGGGGCAAACCATCCTGGCGGCGGCCGGCGACGCGGGCGCAACCGACTGTGACGCCGGCCCCAACGCGGAGGAAGGCCTGCAGGTCGACTTTCCCGGCAGTTCGCCCTTTGTCACCAGCGTGGGAGGCACCCAGTTCAACGATGGCACGGCAACCGGAGCGACGAACTATTGGAGCGGGACCAACGGCGCGACCGGCGGCTCCGCTACGGGATACATTCCTGAGGCAGTCTGGAACGATGACACCGCGGTCGGCTTCTATAACTTCGGTGGCGGAGGTGGAGGCGCGAGCGCCTTCTTCACCAAGCCCGCCTGGCAGGTTGGAACTCCGGCCGATGCCGCGCGCGATGTGCCCGACCTTGCGCTGAATGCATCGGATGCCCACGATCCCTACCTCTACTGCGTCAACGTAGCCCTGGGAACCTCCTGCACTAACGGCTACCGCGTTGCCAGCGGCGTCAATGCCAACGACCTCGAGGTCGCCGGCGGCACATCCTTCGACTCGCAGATCTTCGGAGGACTGCTGGCGTTGATCGAGCAGAAGATCAGCCCGACCAAAGGGCTCGGCAATATCAATCCAACCCTCTACGCGCTGGGCAACAGTTCGAAAGCCGCGGCCGTTTTCAACGACATCACCACCGGAAGCAATGCCATGCCGTGCCTGGCGCAGACGCCCAGTTGCGGCAACGGCGGGGTGACCGGGTACAACGCGGTCGCCGGCTACGACGACGCCACCGGGTGGGGCAGCGTGAATGTCAGCAACCTGGCGACTGACTGGACGACGGTAACACCGCTCGGCAGCGGGTCGCTTGGGGCCAACACCTCTTCGACGGCCCTTACCGTCCCGCCCAGTTGCACCACCTCGGGCGCATTTTGCCTGGTGACCATTGCCTCCGGCGCGACGGCAACCCTGACGGCAACCGTGACCGGGTCCGCCGGCACCCCCACCGGCAGTGTGCAGTTCCTGGCCAACAACGTCGCCATTACCGCCCCGGTAACGGTAACCGCCGGCGGCGCCAACACCGCAACCGCAACCTATTCGTGGGTCGCCGGCTGCTCCAACCTCGGGCAGAATGTGATGGCAGCATCGTACTCGGGGGATGTGAACTACCAGGGATCGAAGGGGCCAATCCTCGATGCGGGAGAGGCCGAGCAAACAGGAGGAACCGGGCTGGCCGCCAACGGTTCGGTCGTCGTCAACCCCATTGAGATTCAGGTCTCCAGCAGCTCCTGCCCTGACTTCAGCCTCACTCCCGCAGGCACCGGCGTAACCGTCTCCGGCGCCAACGCGACCGTTTCCGTCGCGGCCGGCGGCACCATTCCGGCCGTCACCATCGGCGCCGCCGCGCTGAATGGGTTCACGGGAACGGTGACGTTCACAGCGACCGTCACCTCCACCAGCGGCTACGCGCCGACGCTGACCTTCAACCCTGCATCGGTAACGATTCCGTCGGGTGTGCAGTCGACCACCCTCACCTTTTCCGGCATCACCGCCGATCTGCACCTGCCGCTCGCGCCCGGAAAGTTCGACTCCGGCCCGGCGCTGGCGCACAGCAGCCCCGGCAAAGCGCCCTGGTACGCTGGCTCGGGAGTGGCCATCGCTTCCCTGCTGCTGCTGACGCTGCCGCGGCGACGGCGCCGCCTGGGCGGATTGCTGCTGGTCGCGCTGGCGGTTGCGCTCATCGGCGGGGCCACCGGGTGCGGCGGAAGCAGCCAGTCCGGACCGCCCACAACCACCGTCACCACCAACCCGTATGTTGGGACCTACGTTGTCTCGGTCACCGGAACCTATACCAGCGGGAGCGGCCAGATCACCCAGCATGTCTCCACCATCACGTACCTGATCGATTAGTCGCGTTTCAACAAAGCCAAGCCCTGGCTGCCATTCCGGCGGTCAGGGCTGGTTTGTTCTGGCTGAGGTTCTAATGCGATTCGACTCGGTCGGCCATGGATAATTCCATCAGGTGGTCTTGTGCGGCGAAGGCCGGGCCTTCGCGCGGCGCGCGGAGATAGCGGCCGTCCGGTTGCAGCAGGCGAGCCTTCACGTTGTCCTTCAGATAGGCCCCCAGGATCTCCTCGCGCAGCCGCGCAGACAGAGCCGGATCGTCGACCGGGAACACCACCTCGCAGCGTTCCATCAGGTTCCGCGGCATCCAGTCCGCGCTGCCGCAGTAGACCTTCGGGTGGCCGTCGTTGGCAAAGCTGAAGATGCGGCTGTGCTCGAGATACCGGCCCACAATCGAGCGCACGCGGATGCGTTCGCTGACGCCCTTCACCCCCGGCCGCAGGGAGCAGATGCCGCGCACGATCAGATCAATCTCCACTCCCGCCTGCGAAGCCGCATAGAGCGCCTCGATGGTCGCGCGGTCCAGCAGTGCATTCATCTTGGCGACGATCGCTGCGGGCTTGCCGGCGCGGGCATGCTCGGCTTCGCGGGCGATCAGTTGCAGGATCGTCGGCGCCAGGGTGAGCGGAGCAACCAGCAGCGGGGCGTAAGAATCCGATTCGGCCTTGGCCGTCAGGTAGCGAAAGACCGCCTGCACCGCGGAGGTAATCTCCGGCCGCGACGTCAGCAGGCTGATGTCGGTATAGAAACGCGCGGTGACCGAGTTATAGTTGCCGGTGCCGAGGTGCGCATAGCGCCGCACCACGCCGTCCGGATCGCGGCGCACCATCAGCGCCAGCTTGCAGTGCGTCTTCAGGCCGAGGATGCCATGGTAGACGCCCACCCCGGCGTCCTCCATCTCGCGCGCCCAGCGGATATTCGAAGCTTCGTCGAAGCGCGCCATCAGCTCCACCACCACGGTGACTTCCTTGGTCTGCGCCGCCTCGGTCAGCGCCGTAAACAACGGCGAAGCCTCGCTGGTGCGGTAGAGCGTCTGCTCCATCGAGACCACCGCGGGGTCCGCGACCGCCGACTCAACAAAGCCCTCGACGGTTGCGTACGAGTCGAAGGGATGGTGCAGCAGAATGTCCCGCTTGCGCAACTCATCAAACAGGTTCGCCGACTTCGGCGAGAGATGCAGCTTGCGGCCATGGAAGCCGGCAAACTTCAGGTCGGGCCGCGCCACTTCGCTGTAGAGATTCATCAGCCGCAGCAGGTTCACCGGCCCCTTGGTGCGGAAAACCTGCACCGGCTCGAGCTCGAAGTTGGTGCGCAGCCGTTCGATAATCTCCGCCGGCGCGCTGTTCTCAATCTCCATGCGCACGGCGTCGCCCTTGCGCCGGTTGTGCAGCTCGGCCCGGACGCTCTCGAGCACGCTGCGCGATTCCTCCTCCTGCAGGTAGAGGTTGCTGTTGCGCGTGACCCGGAACGGCGCCCGCCCCAGCACTTCGTATCCGCGGAACATCCGTTCCACCTGCGACTCGATCAGCTTGTGCAGCATGATGAAGTCGCTGCGGCCCTCCGCGCTGGGAGGCAGCGGGATCAGGCGCGGCAGCGCGCGCGGCACCGTCACCACGCCCAGCGCCGCCGGAGGCTTCGGCCCCGAGCGGCCGCTGCGCTTGGAACGCAGCAGCAGCGCAATGCACAGCGCTTTGTTCAGCACCCGCGGGAACGGATGCGACGGGTCCACGGTCACCGGCGTCAGCAGCGGATCGACTTCCGCCTCGTAGAAATTGAGCGCATAGGCGCGCGCGCGGTCGTCGAGATCGCGCCAGTTCAGCAGATGGATGTTTTGCGCACGCAGCGCGGGCCGCAGCTTGTCGTTCCAGCAGGCGTACTGGGCCTCGACAAAGTCATGCAGGATCACATCCAGCCGGTCCAGCCGCTGCTTGGGAGTCTGCCCACCCTCGTCCGCACGCTGCGGCTCGTTGAAGCCGTCCTCAATATGCTGCAGCAGGCTGGCGACGCGGATCTCGATGAACTCATCCAGATTGCTGGCGGTGATGGCCAGGTACTTGACCCGCTCCAGCAACGGATTGCTCGGGTCCGCGGCCTCTTCGAGCACCCTCTGGTTGAAAAGCATCCACGATTCATCGCGGCCCAGAAAGAGACTTTCGTTCTCCGCCGGAGCAGCCTTCACCGCCTTTTTCGCAGGGGTCCGGCGCCTGGCTGGCTGGCTGGCGCTGCTCGACGTCGTGCCAACGGCCTTCGATTCCGCAGATGTCGTTTCAGTCATACCGGCAATATGAGACTATCGCACGAACCCGGCAATGCCCTAGTAACGGCCAGGTCAATTCCCGCTGCGGGCCGCCGTTCCAATCTCAAGCCGGAAGAAAACCACCTCGGGCGAATGGTTGTCCTCGCAGCCGGAGGATTGCCGCAGCACCGGGTTGTCCGCGTATCGCTCAACCGGGGTAAATCCCAACTGCGCATAAATGCGGTTGGCCGCCTGCATGCTGGCCGGCATGGTGTCCAAATAGATGGCGGTGTAACCGCGCGCGCGGGCCTCCTCGATCAACCGTTCCGAGAGCAGACGCCCCAGGCGCAGTCCGCGGAACCGCGGCCGCACCCACAGCCGCTTCATCTCGCAGGCGCGTTCGCCGGGCAACGCCGAGCGCAGCGGCGCAAGCGGCTTGAGCGCAATCACTCCGGCCGGCTCCTCCGCAACCAGCGCCAGCAGCAGGACGCCCTCCGGCGCCTGGTAGGGCGCGGGCAGCGTCATCAACTCCTTCTCATAGTTCTCCAGGCAGATATGCTCCTCGCCAACCGACGCGTTGAGGTACGCAGCATACTCCCGCAGCAGCGTGCGCACGGCATCGAGATCGGCAGCCTGGGCGACGCGAAGAGTGGGCATACCCGATTGTCGCGCAAAGGCGCGGTAATGACATAGTGACGGCCTGTCCATTTCGTCGCCCCACCGAACCCTCCCGGTAACGTACTATGACGACATGAAGACCACGGCTGACCGAAAACCCGCCGGATCGGGACCTGAAGCTGGAGTGGGAGTGGCGAGCGCCGCGGCGTCTCTGCCCTCGACCTGCGCCGCGCCCCAGGCCGCGTCCGAACCCATCTTCGACCTCCGCCTGGTCCCGTTTCCGCCGGAGTACTCGGCCGGCGCGCGCAATGCCGTCAGCACCTGCCTGCGCGTCGAGCCCGCGGAAAAGGTCACCCTCATCACCGACGAGGCCTGCCTGCAAGTCGCCGCGTCCATCGCCGTGGAACTGGATGCGATCGGCTGCGCGTGGAATGCGTTCGTGCTGGAAGCGCTGGCGCCGCGGCCGCTGGCCGCCATGCCGGCGCTGGTGCTGGACGACATGGAGACTTCGCAGGTTTCGATCTTCGCGGTCGAAGTCCAGCCCAACGAAATTCAGTCGCGCATGCAGATGAGCGACATCGTCAATCGCCGCCGCATGAAGCACGCCAACATGAGCAACATCACCGGCGAGATCATGACCCAGGGCATGCGCGCCGACTTCAGCGAGATCGACCGCATCTCGCAGGCCGTGCTCGATCGCGTGCGCGCCGCGACCTATATCCGCGCCACCACCCCCGCCGGCACCGACATTCATGCGCAGCTTGCGCCCGGCCATCGCTGGTTCAAGACCTCGGGCATGCTCAGTCCCGGCCGCTGGGGCAACCTGCCCGGCGGTGAGTGCTCCACCGCGCCCGAGGAAGTGAACGGCGTCTTCGTCGTGGATGGCGTCGCCGGCGACTTCCTGTGCAAGCGCTATGGCCTGCTGCGCGCGAACCCGCTCAGCATCGATATCGAAGGCAATCGCATTGCGCGCGTCCACTGCGCCAACCAGGAGCTGGAGCGCGACTTCTGGGCCTACACTCATACCGACGCCAACTCCGACCGCGTGGGCGAGATCGCCATCGGCACCAACATCGGCGTCGAGCGCGTCATTGGCAACATCCTGCAGGACGAGAAGCTGCCCGGGCTGCACCTTGCCTTCGGCGATCCGTATGGCGCCCAGACCGGAGCGCCCTGGAAGTCCTACACTCACCTCGACGTCGTCGGTCTCGACTTCAGCATCTGGCTGGGCAACGCCGATGGCGAAGAGGAGATCATGCGCAACGGACTGTTCACGCTGGACAATTAAGCTGCGCCGCCGCTCGCGAACGCGATAGGATGTTAGCCGCTAGCCGATAAACTCGATCTGCTTCGTATTGGATAATCGTTGGCGGCGCAGCAGGTAAGCCGCCCAATCCCAGAATCAGACGCAACCGCAAAGGCAATGAATCGTGATGAAGATCAGTCAGCTTGGCACTTCGGATATGTGGCTCACCCCGATCGGTTTTGGCGCGTGGGCTGTCGGCGGCGGCAACTGGGCGATGTCCTGGGGCCCCCAGGACGATAACGCCTCCATCGCAGCCATTCACAAGGCGATCGATCTGGGCGTGAACTGGATCGATACCGCGGCCATCTATGGCCTTGGCCACTCCGAAGAAATCGTCGGGCGAGCGGTGAAGGAATCTCACGTCAAGCCCTTCATCTTCACCAAGAGCGGCATGGTCTGGAACGAGAAGCGCGAAATCAAGCGCACCCTGCTGGAGATTCGCCGCGAGGTCGAGGACAGCCTGCGGCGGCTCCAGGTCGAGCGCATCGACCTCTACCAGATCCATTGGCCAGTCGAGGACCAGGACATCGAGGAAGGCTGGAGCACCATGGCCGACCTCAAACGCGAGGGGAAGGTTCGTCACATTGGCGTGTCGAACTTCTCGACTGCGCAGATGGAGCGCTGCCTGGAGATTGCGCCCATTACGTCGCTGCAGCCGCCCTATTCGATGCTCAACCGCGCGGTTGAGGCCGAGATCCTGCCGTACTGCCTGGACCACATGATCGGCGTCATTAACTACGCGCCCATGCACTCCGGGCTGCTGACCGGAGCCATGTCCAAGGAGCGCTTCGCCAACCTGCCGCCCGACGACTTCCGCCGCAACGCCAAGAACTACCAGGAACCGCTGTTCAGCCGCAACCTCGCCGTCGCCGACTTCCTGAAGCAGATCGGCGCGCGCCACGGCGTGACCGCGGGCGTGGTGGCCATTGCGTGGACGCTGGCCAACCCGGCCATCACCGCCGCCATCGTGGGCGGCCGCAGCCCGGAACAGGTGGAAGGCGTGTGGCCGGCCGCGACGTTCCGGCTCTCCAAGGACGAGGTGCAGGAGATCGAGGCCTTCCTCGCCGCGCACCCCGCCCCCTGACTCCGTTCCCCACCCCGTTCCAGAGCGATCGGCGTCCGGCGCGAGCGGCCGGAATCCGGCAAAAAACTCGCCAGCGGCGGGCGGTCTTCCCGCGCCTTCCGCCGTGGTTACCTTTTCCCGCAAAAGTTTAGCAATATGCAACTAATGTGCCATCGCAGCCTGAGAAAATGGGTGGCAGTATGAATCGTGTAGCATAAACTTTGGTAACCAAGGCCCCGATGTGGAGCGCTTCTGCGGTTCTCAAAGGAGGGATCTTGACGGCATGGCAGAAACCTGAGCAACGGGATGCCGTCCGGACCGCCGTCCGATTCCCGCTCAGACTTGCGCTTCATCTGAAGACGGAAGACGGGATGCTCGAAGCCACCACCCGGGACGTGTCTTCCAACGGCCTGTTGTTCGTGGCCGCGACCCTGCCGAAGATTGGCAGCAGCATCGAGTTCACCATGGATATGCCGTCGGAAGTGATGGGTTTTTCCAGCGACGTCTCCATTCATTGCTTTGGACGCGTCGTTCGCCATCAACATTCGGAAGTGGAATCGATGGCGGCGGCCGTGATCGACGAATATTTTCTCAAGGGTTGACGATGACGCTAACATTCAATTCGGACAAGTCCTCCAGCAACGGCCACGATCCATCCGGCGCGACCGCTGGGATCCGCGTCATCCTCGCCGATTCCCAGACCATCTACCGGGTGGGGATAAAGAAGGTCTTTGCCCTGGAAGACGACATCCGCGTGGTGGCGCAGGCCGAGACGCTGGCCAATCTGCATGCGGCGCTGCAACGCTACCCCACCGATGTGGTGGTCCTCGAAGGCCAGCTCATCGCCGGCACGGTCGATGCCATCCCCGACCTGGTCCGCCGCGCTCCCGACGCCAAGCTGATCGTGCAGGTGGTCGAGGCCGACGAGGCCAATATCGTCGAACTCTATCGCCGCGGCGTGCGCGGCGTGGTGCCGCGTTCCATCGCGCCCGACCTGCTGATCAAATGCGTGCGCAAGATTGCCGACGGCGAAACCTGGATCGACAACCAATCCATCAGCTGGGTGATTGAGGCCTACCGCTCGCAGGCCAGCTCCCTGACCAACCCGCGCGTGCAACCCAAGCTTTCGAAGAAAGAGCTGGCCATCATCAGCTGCATCACCCGCGGCATGCGCAACAAGGAGATCGCCTACCAGATCGGCACCACCGAGCAGGTGATCAAGAACTACCTGCGCAAGGTGTATGACAAGCTGGGCGTCTCCGACCGGCTGGAGCTTGCGCTCTACTGCCTGCACCACCAGTTGCTGAAGTCCTACCTGCAGGAGCCCGACGCGATGCCGGTGCCGCCGGCAGCCGAGGTCACTCCGCTGCGCGCGAAGATGTAACCATCGGCCGTCATGTCGCGCCGTTTGTCGTCATTACAAATCTCCTTTGGACCATAAACCTGTACCCCTTGCGATTTGGGCTGGGCCGTAAGCGCGGTCTTCGCACAGCCGTGTGCCTGGCAAATCTCCCCATCCGTCTTGTCGATAGGGTGCGGTTGCCGTTCCCGAATTCGTTCGCGCGCAACTGGAGCTGCCGACTCGCGGGTTCGCAATCATCCGCTGAACGATGGCGTTGGCCGAGACGTTGGTATCGATTGATACTTACGTCCAATGGCTTCGCCGCTGCGCCTCAGGTACGGTCACAGGGGTCAACGAGGGTCTGATGCAGATCGGCGTGAACGCCTTAAGCCATGTTCATCGTGATTCAAGTGACACATCGGAAGGGCTTTCCGAATTCCGCTAGCGACAGACTCGCCGGTCGAGGGTGGGCTTCTTCCTGAGTTATAGATAGACGTCAGAAATCCGCCAACCCAAACAAGCCGGAAACGAGGAGGATGTGTGACGGCAGCAGTCGCAGGTGCAACCATGAAAGCCGCCCAGGTGGCCGCGGCTGGAGCCGCTCTTGAAATCGTTGAGCTGGCGATTCCCGATCCAGGTCCGGGACAGGTGCGCATCAAGGTGCGGGCCTGTGGTGTGTGCAACAGCGACGCGATCATCGTCGAAGGCCGCCGCCCCGGAATCCCCTATCCGCGCGTTCCGGGACATGAAGTGGCCGGCGTGGTGGATGCGCTCGGGACGGGAGTGACGGAATGGAGAAAAGACCAGCGCGTTGCCGTGGGCTGGCATGGCGGCCATGACGGCACTTGCCCTGAGTGCCGGCGCGGAGATTTTCGACTCTGCCGCAATGAGCTGAATCCCGGTCTCAGTTACGACGGCGCCTATGCGGAGTACATGGTGGCTCCGGTCGAAGCATTGGTTTCGATTCCGGACGGTCTGAGCGATGTCGATGCGGCGCCGCTGGCGTGCGCTGGGAGTAACACCTTCAACGCCCTGCGGTATGCGGACGCACTGCCCGGCGACTTGGTCGCGGTGCAAGGGATCGGCGGACTCGGCCACCTCGGAATTCAATTCGCCAGCAAGTTTGGCTACAAGGTGGCCGCGGTCGGGCGCGGCTCGCAAATTGAATCGCTGGCAATCAAACTCGGCGCTGACGTGTATATCGACAGCAAAGTGAAGAACCCGGCAGAGGAACTGCAAAAATCAGGCGGCGCAAGACTCATTATCGCGACCGCGCCGAGCTCCAGGGCAATGACCGAACTGATTGGCGGTTTGGGCCCGAACGGCAAGCTTCTCCTGATCGGCGTCGACCGCAATCCGATCGAGTTTGCTCCTACTCAGCTCATCCGGGGCGGCAAGACGATTGAAGGATGGGCAGGGGTAACGCCGGCGGATACGGATGACGCGCTTCGCTTTGCCGCTCTGCGCGGGGTGCGCGCCATGATCGAAACCTATCCCCTGGAAAAGGCTGCCGAAGCATATGCCCGCATGATGAGCGGCAATGCAGAGTTTCGCGTTGTGCTGACGATGGGAATGAACCACGAATGAGCAGGCAGGACTCAGAGCCGGCTGCCGGGCAAGGAGGGGACCATGCGCGTATTTGTTGCGGGGGCAGGCGGAGCGATCGGTGAACCGTTGCTTGCGGAACTGCTGAAGCAGGGACATTCCGTAGTGGGAATGACCACGAGCGAGGCACGGGCGAAGCAACTGGAGAGCCAGGGAGCCGAGGCCGTGATCGTGGACGCGTTCCACGCGGCCGAGGTGGAGGCTGCGCTGCGGCAGGCCAAGGCGGAAGTCGTCATCGATGAATTGACCAGGCTGCCCAGGGAGCCAGGTGACATGCCGAAGTATGCTGCCGGCGACAGAAGGCTCAGGCTTGAGGGCGGAGGAAACTTGCTTCGCGCAGCAATCGCGAATGGTGTTCAGCGGTATCTACAGCAGTCCAGCGGATTCTTCTTGAAGGCGGCGGAAGGAACGTTGGCGGACGAGTCGTCGCCGTTGGATGTCAACGCAAGTCCGAGTGTCGCGGCGAGCGCGCGAACGTATGTGGAACTAGAAGCACGCCTTTTCAATTCTGGTGCCATTGAGGGGGTAGCTCTGCGGTATGGATTTTTCTACGGGCCGAAGACGTGGTACTACCCCGGCGAGGCAGCGGCGAACATGGTCATGCGGCAACAGAATCCGATCGTGGGCAAAGGCGAAGGCGTGTCGTCGTTTGTGCATATCGACGATGCTGCCGTTGCAACGGTCGCGGCGCTCACGGCGAAGCCGGGCGTATACAACCTCGTCGATGATGACCCTTCGCCGCAGGCCGTATGGCTGCCGGCGTTTGCAAAGTTTGTGGGTGCTCCAGAGCCCCCGCGAATGAGCGAAGCGGAGGTAAAAGCGGTTGCAGGCGAAGACGCGGTCTATTACGCGACAAAGCTGAGCGGGGCCTCCAATGCGAAGGCGAAGCGGGTTCTCGGATGGAACCCTCGGCCGCTGGAGTGGCTGAAGGGATAAGTCCGCATCACCTAAACTCCGAACCTCCAGTCGGAACTCCGGATATAGCCGGCGCGCTCGTCGCGGCATGGGGGCGGATCCTTCGCTGGTTTTTCCTGAACCGACCTTCGGAACACCCTCGTTCTCCGTCGCAGCCCCGGATGGTAGCATGCGGCAATGTCGCTTGCCGGCCGGTTTCGTTCCCTTACCTCTATCCAGCGCAACACCTTCTCAGCCTGCTTTCTGGGCTGGACTCTCGACGCGTTCGACTTCTTCCTGCTCACCTTCTGCCTTAAGGCGATCGCCGCGACCTTCCACGTCGGCGTCAAGCAGATTGCCGAAGCCATCTTCTGGACGCTGGTCATGCGTCCGCTGGGCGCTTTCCTCTTCGGCTGGATGGCCGAGCAATACGGCCGCCGCCCCACCCTGATGGTTAACGTCGTAGCCTTCTCCATCTTCGAACTGGCCTCTGCCTTCGCGCCTACGCTGCATAGCTTTCTCGTCTGCCGCGCGCTGTTCGGTATCGCCATGGGCGGCGTTTGGGGGGTGGGCGCCGCGCTCGCCATGGAGACTCTGCCCGCCGAGGGCCGCGGCTTCTTCTCCGGCCTGCTGCAGGAAGGCTACGTCATCGGCAACCTGCTGGCCGCCGCGCTCTTCGGCCTTCTTTTCCCGCACCTGCACGGCACCGGCTTCGCCAGCAACTGGCGCGTCATGTTCATGATTGGCGCGATGCCGGCCCTGCTCGCCTTCTACATGCGCCTCAAGGTCGAAGAATCGCCGGCGTGGAAGACGACGCGGGCAGAGCGGCTCGTCCAGGGGAAGCCGAGTCTCACTCCGGCAGTCCTCATGTCCAGGTTGCGCGTTCTCTTCGGCTATCTGCCGATCTTCCTCTTCCTCATTGTCCTCATGGCTGCCTTCACCTCGTTCAGCCACGGCACCCAGGACCTCTACCCCACCTTCCTTCTCGACCACGGCCTCAGCGAAGGCCGTGTCGGCCTCATCGCCGCCATCGCCAACCTGGGTGCGCTGGCTGGAGGCATCAGTTGCGGGGCCCTCTCCGAGAGGTTCGGCCGGAGAAAGACCATTCTGTTCGCCGCGCTGCTGGCCATTCCGATGGTGCCGCTGTGGGCCTGGTCCCACTCCGCGGCGATGTTGGCTGCCGGCGGGTTCCTCATCCAGTTCATGGTGCAAGGCGCATGGGGAGTTATCCCCGCCCACCTCAACGAGTTGTCGCCGGGCCCGGTGCGCGCCATCCTTCCGGGCTTCGCCTACCAGCTCGGCAACCTGCTTTCCTCGCGCAATGCGGTTTTTCAGGAGGCCTTCGCCGTCCGCCATAACGGAGGCGCCTTGCAGGTCGCACTCTCTGGCACGGTGGTGATCATTGCCGCCGTCGTCGCCGGCGTCACCGCCCTGGGCCCCGAAGCCAAAGGGGCCGACCTCAGCTAATCGGCCGGGGGAGACGCGATCTTTGGGCCGGCCGGCCCAGGAGACAAATCCGAGAGATTGCTCTCCCGCTGGATACCAGTGTCCCCCGAGTGTCACCGGTGAGATATATCTGTCTCCAGTTTTTCATATATCTGCAACCTTGTTTTCACACGCGTGTGTGACAGAGATCACATACGCGCCCCCACCTTCGCTGCAACAATCGGTCATTCTCATGACTGTAAGTCTTTGAATCTGCCTCACCCGTGAGTGCCGGTTTTAACTGTATTCATTGAGGCATTTGTCCAAAACGCGACATTCAATGCTCCATATGCAGCCCGATTCCCGGCACCCAGGCCCAACCTGCCGGTTTGGCACCCCACTTGCATAGAAAGTTGTAGTTCCGACCCAGACAACAGGTTTTATTCCCCAGGAGGATTTTCATGGATTCTGCAATTGTTCCCTACCCAACCAACGGAAAAGGCGGTCCCGTCCAGGGATTCTTGAGTGCCATCGCGAGACTGATGGTGCTGTTGCCGCTTTTGCTGCTCGCGGTGGCAACATCGAGCCATGGACAGGCGATCTCCTCCAACGGCGGATCCATCCAGGGAACAATTACAGACGCTTCGGGGGCAGTCGTAGCCAACGCGGCCGTCGTGGTCACCAGCCCGGACACCGGCGAGAGCCGCACCATCACCACCAACACGGCTGGCTTCTACAGCATCGGACCGCTCAATCCCGGCGACTACACCATGACCATCACCGTGGCCGGCTTCAAGTCGCTCTCGGTCAAAACCGTGGTCAAGACCGGCACCGTGACCAGCGGCAACTTCCGGCTTGACCGTCGGCTCCTCCGACACCACCGTTGAAGTGGTTGCGAGCGCGCTGCAGGTCAACACCGACCAGGCCGGCGTCGGCGACACCGTCACCCGCGAGCAGATCGAGACTCTCCCCATCAACGGGCGCAACTTCCTGGACGCCGAGCAACTCCAGCCGGGCGTGATCCTCCAGAGCGGTTTGACCTTCGATCCCACCAAGGCCGGCTACTCGGCCATTTCCCTCGACGGCGTCGCCGGACGCACCACCCGCATCCTGCTCGACGGGCAGGACATCACCGACGAGACCGTCGGCACCACCATCATGAACGTGCCCACCGGCGCGATCGACGAATCGCAGATCAACCGGTCCACCCAGGACGTCTCCGGCGAAGTGACTTCGACCGGCCAGGTGCTGGCCTCCACCCGCTCCGGCACCAACAGCTTCCATGGGCAGGTGTTCTATAACTTCCAGGATGAACGCGCGGGTTTTGCGAATGTCACCGGAGGCTACCCGGCGCCCTTCCAGCGCAATCAGTTCGGCGGCGATGTCGGCGGCCCCATCCTCAAGGACAAGCTCTTCTTCTTCGTCGATTCGGAGCGGGTCAAGCAGGTTGCGCTGGCGTCAGCGACCACCAGCCCCACCTTCGCCACCATTACCAAGCAGTATCCGACCATCCCCGAACCGTTCCGCGATACCTTCAGCATCGGCCGTCTGGACTACAACGCGCCCCACGGCTACCACCTGTTCTTCCGCGGCGCCTACGACGACAACTCATCTTTCTCCAACTTCAGCAACCTCTACTCTCTCTATGACTCGCGCAATAACGTGCCGGCGTTTGTCGGCGGAGCGGACTTCCTGACCGGCAAGTTCACCCACTCCATTCGCGGCGGCTATGAGAAGTTCCATAACCTGCTGGGCGACGGCACCGCGGGTCAGACTTCCATCTACAATCCGACCACACTCATCGGAGTGCCGGTCACCCTATTGGACGGAGCCGATGGCTTTTATGCAGGCCCCAACTTCCTGGCTCCGCAGGGCACCTACCAGTCCGACAAGCAGATCCGCTACGACGGCACCTGGACCCGCGGCTCGCACAGCTTGAAGTTCGGCGGCGCCTTCAACCGCATCCTCGGCGGCGGCTTCGCGGAATTCTATGGCCCGTCGCTCTACACCGATTTCTCCGCAGCGCAGGAATTTCCGGGCGGAGGCACGGTAGCGAATCCAATGCCGGGCTGCAAAGGCGTGATCAATGCGGCGGCCTGCCCCGGAGACCCAATCAACGGCTATTCGGCGGAATATTACATTCTGGGCAACGGCAACGGACTGTTCACCGAAAAGCCCGGCTTCGGATTGTCCGGAGGCGGTACCTTCGATCGCCGTGGTTCGGCCTACGCTGCCGACTCGTGGAAGATAACTTCCTACCTGACCGCGGTTGCCGGCCTGCGCTGGAGCGTCGATACCGATCGCGCCAACCAGGACCTGCCCACTCCGCTGTGCTCCAGCGTGGCTCCGGGACTCCAGTTCTCTGGCTGCACGGGCAATACGCCGCTGTTCAATCAGTTCCAGGCAGGGCTTGGCGTCAAGACCAAGCAGCCCTATGCAAACTTCGGACCTCAGTTGGGATTCGTCGTCAGCCCCGGCAATCACAAGTTGTCGATCCGCGGCGGCGCCGGCATCTTCTATGAGAGCGACATCTTCAACAACACCTCGAACGCCCGCAGTGCGGTGGTTAACGCGAACGGGAACTTCTTCAATTACGCGGGCCTCTGCGGACCTTTCGGAACGAACCTGATCTTGCCGAACGGAACGGCGATCTCCTCCATCAAGGGCGTTCCCATCTCAACCATCTGCGGCGAATCGATCGCGCAGGCTGCACCGCAGATCACCGCGTTGAAGGCGCAGTTCCAGGCAGCCTCCAGCACTGGTGGACCGAATCCCGGATACATCGGAACGGGCGGTGCCCTGCAATCCACCGGGATCTACGGCGGACCGTACCAGACGCCGTATTCCATGCAGTTCAACGGCGGCGTGCAGGAGGAAATCCGCAAAGGCACCCTCATCAGCGTCGACTACGTGCATAACGGGACCCGCAAGGTGCCGCAGTTGATCGACGTGAACCACGTCGGCGCGGCCCGGACTCTGAACGTCGGCTCGGCGCAGTCAGCCATTGCGGCAACCCTGGCGGCCTGCGGCGCAAGCTCGATCGCAGCAGCTGTCAAACCCAATGGTTGCCCTGGAGGCTCCGGGCCCAGCAACAATGCAACCATCATCGACTTCGCGTCGAACGGCCTCGACTCGGGAGTCCAATTCGACGGTGGCTATCCGGCGGCAGCGTTCGGCACTCAGATCGCCGCGTTCCCCGGCAACAACCCGAACGTCGGCAAGGGCCTGTTTGTCCTCCCCGGCGGCCGCTCGCAATACGATGCACTGCAGATCGTCTTCAAGCAGCAGGGCCTGCATCCGTTGCCTGGAATTGAAAACTCCAACATCCAGATCTCCTACAACCTCTCGCGAGTCGTGAACGCTGTCCTGCCGGGCTCGACCGACTCGGCCGGTGCGGCGGACGAGTTCTTCAACTCCTATGCCTGGGACAACGACAACCCCAACCACTACATGGGCCGTTCCAACCTGGACCATACCAACGAACTGAACTTTGGCGGGCATATCACCTTCAAGTACGGAGTGGATTTGGGCATGATCGGGCACTTCTTCTCCGCGCCGCCTCAGTCGCTGCAATTGGATGACACCCAGGGCCTTCCCGGTGAGATCTTCCGCACCGACATCACCGGCGACGGCACCGACGGCGATCTGCTGCCGGGTACGCTGCCCGGCTATTACATGCACCAGATCAAGGGTGCGGGGCTGAACCAGCTCGATTAACAACTACAACTCGAAGTATGCAGGTCAGTTGACGCCGGCCGGCCAGGCGCTGGTGTCCGCTGGTGTGCTGACCCAGGCCCAGTTGGTATCGCTCAACGCGGTGCAGCAGCCGATCGCCACCGCACCCACCGTGCCGCTGCCGAACTCGGCGCAGCGCGCATTCGACCTCAACCTGTCCTACCCGATCAAGTTGACGAAGCTGCGTGAGGGAATGAGCCTGGTGCCCGGCATCGCCTTCTACAACGTCTTCAACATGTCAAACTTCGGAGCCCTCGGCGGCGTCCTGGCCAACACGGCAGACGCTGGTGGCGCGGTTGGCAGCGTCAACAACTATATCAACGGTCCCAACAACAATGCGGTCGAAGATGGCATTCGCGAGCAGCGCGGCTCCGGAACCTACGACCAGTTCGCACCGCGCTCAACGGAGTTCAACCTGAAGCTGAACTTCTAAAGCACGTCGCCAACAAACCACTGCGGCCGAGGCTGGCGTCTGCATCCAGACGCTACCTCGGCCGCAATCTTTTTGCTGGCTGATCCAAATCCTGCCAGAGCAGGCCCACAGGCTACTCGCGCTTACGCCATCACCCGTGCCGCCGCGCGCACCGTCTGCCGCCGCACCGTCAGCGCCTCGATGCGGTCGCGCCGCACCGTGAAGCCCGAGCCGATTCCGGTGGGCACGGTGATCTCCCCCTGGGAACTGACCGTCACTTCAGGCTCGATGATGTCCTCAATCCAGTAGCGCTTCGACGCCGACACATCGCCCGGCAGCGAGAAGTTCGCCAGCGAGGACAGCGCGATGTTGTGCGCGCGCCCGATGCCGGTCTCCAGCATCCCGCCGCACCACACCGGAATGCCGCGCTCGGCGGTCGCGTTGTGCACCGCAATCGCCTCGGAGAACCCGCCCACGCGTCCCACCTTGATGTTGATCACCCGGCAGGAGTCCATGTCGATGGCAGCCAGCGCGTCGCGCCGCGTGCGGATGGACTCGTCCAGGCAGATCGGCGTGTCGATGCGCTTCTGCAGCATCGAGTGAAAGTAGAAATCGTCGTACCACAGGGGCTGCTCGATCATCATCAGGTCGAACTGGTCCCACTCCGCGATGTGATCGATGTCCTTCACGCGATAGGCGGAGTTGGCGTCGCAGCTCAGCCGGATATCGGGCCAGCGCGCCCTGACCTGTTCGAAAATTTTGGTGTCCCAGCCCGGCTTGCACTTCAGCTTGATGCGCTGGTAGCCGGCCTCCACACTCTCCGCGATCTTCTCCATCAGGGCCGCGGGCGACGGCTGAATGCCGATAGACACGCCGCACGGAATCACGCTCCGCATGCCGCCCAGCAGCTCTGCCAGCGGCAGCTTCTTCTTTTGCGCTTCCAGGTCCCACACCGCGTTTTCCAGCGCTGCCTTCGCCATCCGGTTTCCGCGCACCTGCCGGAACAGTCCCGGACAGCTTCCCCCTCCCAGCAGCTCCTGGCCGACCAGGCGCGGCGCCAGCTCCGTCTCGGTGACGATCCAGGCGGTGTCGATGCTCTCTTCGGAGAAGTAAGGGTGCTCGCCGGCGACGCACTCGCCCCACGCGGTCAGTCCCTCGGACTCAATCTCGACCAGCAGGATGCGCCTGCTCGTGGTCTGGCCAAAACTGGTCTCGAACGGGAACGCGAGCGGCAGGTTGATCTCGCGTAAATGAACGGCATCGATCGTCAGCATAATCCTTCGTCCTGTCGTGCGTATCTGTTAGATTTACGATTTCCGATTCGGGATTCCCGTTTCATCCAACCCGCTCACTGGTCCGAGCAGAAAGCAGCCATCGCCCTGCGGGCTGCGTTCGTAGCCGGTAATGGCCAGCCCGCGCGAAAAGGCGGATTCAAGTGCGAGCCGGTTGCGAGTCTGGAGCGACTCAGCCAGCTTACGCTGGTCGGGGCTTTGTTTCCAGTCCTTAACTGCCGCCGGAACTGGCACTTGCACCACAACTGGTGCGGATTCAATCGCCTGGCGAGAATTGTCTTCGCCCAGCGTTCTCCGCACCCGGTCCGACCGCAGCCACCACTCGGCCACCAGCCGGTCGGTGGGCAAACCTCCCTGCAGCGGCGAGGTCGAAGGCCCATAAAAATCCGGCATATAGCGCCGTGCAATCGCCCCCAGCCGCACGATATTCAGATGCGCATTCTTGATCTCCAGCGGATCGAAGGTCCACTCCATCAGGTCGAACCCGCGCGCCAGCGCATCCTCGCGCTGCGCCAGTTTCAGGCTCCGGCCCAGGCCCGCATTGCGATACTCCGGCAGCACCGCCAGCATATGCGAGTGCAGATACGGCTTGCCTGCGCGATAACCCGGCAGCGACATCGCGAAGCCTACCAGCACATCGCGGTCGAAGGCGCCAATCACCTGGCCGCCGATCCGCTGGGCCACGATGAAGACTCGCTTCGGAATCAGGTCGCCGTCGCTGTATCCCCACACCGCAAGCTGCACCTCGACGCAACGCTCGAAGTCCGCCAGCGCCGTCACCGGAGCAATGTGGATCTGCGTCGAATCGCTTGCCGGCGTCGGGGGGGCAGCTGTCCGGGGCGTCTGTTCCGATTGACTCATGCGCCCAACCTGTCCCGCCCGGTAGAGTCTGGCTCGCTTCCATCCGGCATTTCCAGCGCCGCGCCGCTGACCTGTTTCGCCCGGTTCCAAAGTGCGTCAAGCTCCGCAGGACTGAGAGCGGCCAGCGCGTCGT
Organism: uncultured Acidobacteriaceae bacterium; assembly: GCA_963787905.1. Classification (GTDB taxonomy): domain Bacteria; phylum Acidobacteriota; class Terriglobia; order Terriglobales; family Acidobacteriaceae; genus Edaphobacter. Next base: position 110,034 of record CAWBFL010000011.1, read on the forward strand.
AACCTCCCGCAATCGCCTCCATCGCTCGGAACCGCGCACGGAACTTCGCATTCGCGGAGCGCAGCGCCGACTCCGCATCCACCTTCAAGTGTCGCGCGAGGTTGATGGCCGTAAATAGCAGATCGCCATACTCTTCCCGCACACGCACCTGCTCGGCTTCGGAGCCATCTCCAACTCACTCTTCAGCTCGGCAATCTCCTCCTGCAGCTTCTCGAAGATTCCCTCCGCGTCTGTCCAGTCGAAGCCCACCTTGGCCGCCCGCGAGCCCAGCTTCCCTGCTTCCAGCGTAGCCGGCATGGTCCGCGGTATGTCGTCGAGCCCGGATGCAGCGCCAGCTCCTGCGGCGCGCGCACCGGCCGTGTCCAGCTTTTCCACCCGCTTAATCTGTTCCCAATTGCGCAGCACGGCATTGGCATCCGCGGCGTCCGTCAGCTCGCCATTCACCGGAAAGACATGGGGATGCCGCCGCACCAGCTTCGCGCTCAAGCCGGCGGCAACATCGCCTATATCAAAGTAGCCCGCCTCTGCCGCCATCTGCGCGTAGAACAGCACCTGCAGCAGCAGGTCGCCCAACTCGTCCTTCAGGTCGGGCCAGGCCCGGCGTTCAATCGCATCGAAGACCTCGTAGGTCTCTTCCAGCGTATGTCGTTTGATCGAGTCGAAGGTCTGCTCGCGATCCCATGGGCAGCCACCCGGCCCGCGCAGCCGCGCCATAATTGCAACTGCTTCGGCCAGGGATCCTGCCGCGTCCTTCGGCCGCAGCTCTCTCGCCTGTTCCGCTGAGGCCGTGTGCGCTTCCGCCATACCGCTAGTTTACCCCCGGACGCGCGCTGCGGCAGGCAAAGCGACGCGCCCAGATCTGGCCGGGCGCGTCATAACTCCATCGAAGGACAATGCCTTTGGCCCAGGATTATTCCCCGCCCGATGGAGAAACCTGATTCCCCGCGGTCTGGGTCATGTTCGACATCAACTTGATTTCGACGCGGCGATTCTCCGCTCGTCCCGCACGGGTGCTGTTGTCGGCCACCGGATCCTCCTTGCCGATGCCGATCAAGTAGAACTTGTGCGGAGGAATGTTGTATTTGGACGCAAGGTACGTTACCACTGCGCTGGCGCGGCGATTGCTGAGCGCGTAGTTGTACTGCGCGTCCCCCACCGAATCCGTCCCACCGGTCAATGCCAGCAGGTAGCCCCGCGTCTTGTCCAGAGAAGCAGCCAACTGGTCCAGTTGCGCGCGGTCGTCTGCGGTCAGCACGCTCTTGTCGAATCCGAAGGTGACGCTCACCTCCGAAAGCTGCTTGTAGTTGTCCAGGCCGGCCACCACGCCGGTGAGCGAGTCAACCCGGTTGACCGCCTCCTGCGCGGACTGTTGCGCCGCATCCGCCGACTGGCCCGCCACCTGCGCGTGCTGGTCGGCCGTCGCCGCAGCCCCGTTCGCCTGCGCAATCCCCGTCTGTGCGCGCTGGTCCGTGTCCAGGATGTCGCGATGGTCCTGTGCAGTCTTGGAGTCCAGGTCATTCGTCTGCTGGATCAGCGGCCCGGTCTGCGAGCGCACATAATTCTTGGAGGCGCAGCCAGTGGTCAAGAGCATCGCCACCGCGCCCGCCAGGATTGCCGCGCCAGAGGCTCTGCGGGATACGACTCGATTGGAGATCAGGCTGGGAAGGAACTGGGCTGAATCGTAGGTCATGGTCGGAACTCTCCTGTGCAAAGCAATTTGGCCCGGGCTTTGACACTTCCGTCCTAGCAATCCCGAAGCCATACTGCCATTCCTGCATAAGCCATTCCAATTCAGTCGCATGGCGGTAACACACCCCTCCGCACTCAAGGCGCAGCCCAGCCCTGTGCGGGTAAGATTTGCGCGATTCCACGTCAAACTTACGCTGCTCCGCCAACCTGCCGGCTTGCTGGCTCGCTAACCATCCCATCCGCCGCACGACTAAACTTAAAAGACCAGCGCCGCATGGATCTCCTCGCCAAAATCCGAACCCTCCCCACCTCACCCGGCTGTTACCTCTACAAGAACGCCGAGGGCGAAGTGATCTACGTTGGCAAGGCGAAGAATCTGCGTGCGCGCGTCCGCTCCTACTTCCTCGAAGCCAACCAGATGAACGCCAAGACCGGCTCCCTGATGCGCGAGGCGGTCGACGTGGACTACATCACCGTCGCCAACGAGCACGAGGCGCTCGCGCTCGAGAACAATCTCATCAAGCAGCGCAAGCCCCGCTTCAACATCCTGCTGCGCGACGACAAGACCTACCCCTACATCAAGCTCACGCTCGCCGACCGTTACCCCAAGGTCTTCGTCACCCGCCGTCTGCGCAAGGACGGCAGCGCCTACTTCGGCCCCTACTTCCCCGGCAACCTGGCCTACCGCCTGGTCGACCTCATCCACCGCAGCTTCCTCATCCCCAGCTGCAAGGTCGATCTCTCGCGCTACCACCCGCGCGCCTGCCTGCAGTACTACATCAAGCGCTGCCTCGGCCCCTGCGTCGAAGGCCTCACCACACCGGAGGCCTATAAGCAGACCGTCCGCGACGTGCAACTCTTCCTCGATGGCAAGCCGAGCGAACTCGAAGCCCGCCTCACCGCCCGCATGGAAGAGGCTGCCGCTGCGGAGCAGTTCGAATTCGCCGCCCGCCTGCGCGACCAGATCATCACCGTCCACCAGATGCACGACAAGCAGCGCATCGCCACCGTCGACAACGAGGACGCCGACGTCTTCGGCTTCCACTACGAGAACGGCATGCTCGCCGTGAACCTCTTCCACATGCGCGGCGGCAAGATCGTCGATCGCCGCGATTTCTTCTGGGAAGACCTGCCCGAACTCCTCGACGAATCCCTCAACGAACCCGCCGAACTGGCCACCGAATCGGGTGCCCCATTCGTCACAGCTCCATCGTCACGAGTGGGGTCGAACGATCCCTGCGACGAACCCGAGACCGAAGAAGTCTTCCCTGCCTCGAACCCAACCCCACCCGTTCGTTCCCGGAAATCGCCGAGGATTCACCCGTCGCCGTGGAAAACTCCGTCCTCACCGACCCCACGGAGAACGGACAACGCACAACGGACAACTCGTTCTCCCCTTCCGCCTTCTTCTCCTCGCTGCTGAAGCAGCTCTATCTCGACCAAAACTACATCCCGCGCACCGTCCTCGTGCCCGTCGACTTCCCCGACCGCGGCCGTGCTCGCCGATCTGCTCACCGAGCGCACCGGCCATCGCATCGAGATCCTCGTCCCCGCAGCGCGGCGACAAGCGCTCGCTCGTCGACCTCGTCTGCCAGAACGCCAAGCAGTCCTACGACCAGCGCTTCCGCGTGCTCCAGCCCAGCATCAAGGCCATCCAGGAAGCCCTGCAGGACGCGCTCACGCTCGACGAACTCCCCCGCCGCATCGAGTGCTTCGACATCTCCCACATCCAGGGCGCCGAGACCGTCGCCTCCATGGTGGTCTGGGAGGACGGCGCGATGAAGAAGTCCGACTACCGCAAGTTCCAGGTCAAGTCCGTCACCGGCGTCGACGACTTCGCCTCCATGCGCGAGGTCGTCGGCCGCCGCTACAAGCGCCTGGCGGAGCAGCGGAACGAGAACGGTACGAAGTACCCTTCGCTCATCCTGATCGACGGCGGCCTCGGCCAACTCCATGCCGCCGCCGAGGCTCTGGCCGAGATCGGCATCCAGCCCGGCACGCCGGACCAGCCCGCACTCGCGTCCATCGCCAAGAAGGAAGAGATCATCTACGTCTACGGCCAGGAGTCCGACCCCGTCGTGCTCGACCGCCGTTCGCCCGTCCTGCATCTCGTCCAGATGATCCGCGACGAATCCCACCGCTTCGCCGTCACCTACCACCGCAAGCGCCGCGAGATGCGCGACCGCGACTCCGAACTCGACGCCATCCCCGGCGTCGGCCCCCGCACCCGGCAGCGCCTGCTCGAACACTTCGGCAGTGTGCGCGGCATCCGCCAGGCCAACCCCGATGCCCTCACCGCCGTCGTCAGCGCCGCGACCGCCGAAAAGATCCGCCGCCACTTCGCGGAAGAAGACCCACCAGCCACCAGGCCCGCGCTACCCATCCTCAGTTAATTGTCGGTCGGCTCCCGTTCGCACGTCCCCCCGCTCAGTGCCCCGGCGTAGTTGGAGGTGCCGGCGCAACCGGCTCGGCGTTCTTCTGTCCCTTCGCCGGCGGCGGCGGAGGCGGCGGCGCTACCAGGGGCGGTATCTTGACCGGCGATGGCCCAGCGTTCATCCGCTCCAACTCATCCAAAGACATGTTGCCGCTCATATGGATGAACGTCAGCTCCTTCTTCTCCGCCGCGATAATCACCATCTCGCTGCCGTCATGGTCAGGCGTGGCTCGCGAGCAGATGTCCGTCGTGCCATCCTTGTCCTTCACGTGGACCGAGCAGCTCCAAGTCCCGTCTTCGAGCTTCTTCCGGTACACTTCCACGTCGTCGGGGTTGTACATCCCTTCCTTGGGATACTCGTACGAGTGGATGACCATGAAACGAATCTTTTTCGCCAGGCCTGCCGGCCCGCCTCCGTGGATCATCCCCATCATGCTCGGGTCCAGGTTCACGTCCGAATAGTCGCTCGCTCCCTTCTCAAACTTCTCCGTTCCGGCAAACAGCTCATCCTTCACCTGGCCCACGCGCGCGACGGTGCCCCCCGTCTGCATCTCCATGCCCAGCGACTTCAGTGCCAGCGGCTCCAGCCGCGCCATCAACAGGCCCTGGTTCGCGGCCATCTTCGATTCCATCGGCACCAGCATCGCCAGCCGCGCAGTCATCAGGCTCTCCTGGACGGCCATCTTTGCTTCCATCGGTTGCAGTCGTGCCTCCATCAGGCTCTGCGCGATGGCCATCTTCGCCTGCGCCTCCTGCATCCTCACCGCCATCAAACTTTGCTGCACCGCCAGTCTCTGGTTGAGGTCGGGCGCTTCCGTCACGGCCTGCGCCCTCGCTGCCGAAACCGCAGCGATCGCCAGCGTCAACACCACAGCCTTCATCGCCATTCTCGCCTTGTCTTCTCGCATCGCCGTTCTCCTCTCGCTTTCAATTTCAATCTCCAACTCCCGTCCTACCCGCTCGCTCTCAATCCCTCAATTCGATCCCGGCTCGCGCCAGTTGAGCTCGCGCGTGGTCCAGCGTCTCGTCCGTAATCCGGATGCCTGCCTCAAACTGCCGCTGCGCTGCTTCTGCCCTTTGCTGTTGCGCCAACTCCGCCCGCTCGCGTTCATGGCGCATGTGCGTCCGTTCTCCAACGAAGACGCCCACGAGCAATGCCGCCGCGACCGCGCCGCTCGCCCACAGCCGCGCCGCGCCACGGCATTGCGAGAACCATCGCGCGGGGCCGCTCGCCGAGCTGTGCCCGCGCCAGGGTGCGCTCGGCAAATCCCTCCGGCGGGTCGACCGCCCGCATGGCTTGGGTCAAATCCTGTTCGAACTTCGTCAATGACTCTTCAGGCTGATTCACGGACATACTCCTTCATGGTGACCGCCGCCTTGCGCCGCAAAAGCTTCAGGCCGTGGTGCAGGTGGCTCTTGACCGACGCAACCGACTGGCCCAGCATGCGCGCAATCTCGTCCGGCATCATCTCTTCCTGGTAGCGCAGCACCACCGCAACCCGCATCGGCTCCGGCAGCGTGCGCAGCAGATCCTCAAGCCGGGCCTGCAGGGCAACGCTGTTGAACGACGTCTCGTCGACCCGCTGCTCCTCGACCCACTCCTCCGCCGCCGCTTCGGGCCGGAGGGCCTGCCTCCGCAGCGCATCGATGGCGCGGTGCGTCGCCACCCGGCGCAGCCAGTAGCGGACGTGGTCGTCGCTGGCCAGCTTCTCTCCGCTGCGGTGCAATTCAAGAAACACATCCTGGGCTACCTCTTCGGCGGTGGCGTAGTCGCCGGTGATGCGCAGGGCAATCGAAAACACCATGCGCTGGTGCGTTTCGATGAGTCTGCGAAACTCGTCCCCTGCCATCGCCATCTAAGCTCTCATCCTGCCTATACGCCCGATTGGGCTTCTTAGGTTGCAAAATTATCGTGCCGGGCGAAGATTTCAGCGTTCTTGCCGCTTCAAAGCCAAGAGAACCCGCAAGCATAGGTGACTAGAATGGAGGATTATGGCGACTCCGATGGATTTGGCGGGAAAGCCTTCAGGTTTGGCCAGCGACGTCCCGTTCGTGAACGAGCCTTTCCTTAACTTTGCCGACGCGGATGTGCGCTACCCCATGCTCGAGGCCCTGGCCGGCGTGAGAGCGAGGCTCGGCCGCGAATACGATCTCGTCATCGGTGGCAAGCGCATCAAGACCGAGGCCAAGATCGTCTCCTTCAACCCGGCCCGGCCCGCCGAGGTGGTCGGCATCCACCAGCGCGCCGACGAGCGCCACGTCGGCCCCGCGATGCAGGCTGCACAAGCCGCCTTCGCCACATGGTCGCGCACGCGGGCGTCGGAACGCGCTGCCCTGCTCACCCGCACCGCCGGCCTGGTGCGCACGCGCAAGCTGGAACTCTGCGCCTGGCTCGTCTATGAGGTCGGCAAGAACTGGGCCGAAGCCGACGCCGACGTCGGCGAAACCATCGACTTCCTGGAGTTTTACGCCCGCGAAGCTCTGCGCCTCGACGCCGCCACCACCCCCATTCAACTCCCCGGAGAACGCAACCAGTTGCGTTACATTCCCCTGGGCGTCGGCGCAGTCATTCCGCCGTGGAACTTCCCGCTCGCGATCATGGCCGGAATGACCTCCGCCGCCATCGTGTGCGGCAACACCGTCATCCTCAAGCCCTCCGGCGACGCGCCCACCGTCGCCGCCATCTTCTTCAACCTGCTGGAAGAAGCCGGCCTGCCCGCGGGCGTGGTCAACTTCTGTCCCGGCGCCGGCGCCAAATTCGGCTCTGCTCTCGTCGCCGATCCCCAAACCCGCTTCATCGCCTTCACCGGCTCGAAGGCCGTCGGCCTCGAAATCCATGAGTCCGCCGCCCGCACCCAGCCCGGCCAGCACTTCATCAAGCGCACCATCCTCGAGATGGGCGGCAAAGACTCCATCCTCGTCGAGCCCGACTGCGACCTCGACGCCGCGGTCGAGGGAGTCGTCGCCAGCGCCTTCGGCTTCAACGGCCAGAAGTGCTCCGCCTGCTCGCGCGCCATCGTCGCCGCCGAAATCTACGCCCCCTTCTGCGAAAAACTCAGCGCGCGCGTCGCCGCCATCCGGCAGGGCGACCCCGCGGAGAACTTCTACGCCGGCCCGGTCATCAACCAGTCCGCGTACAAACAAATCCTGGACTACATCGAAGTCGGCAAGTCCGAGGGCCGCGTTATCGCCGGCGGCCATCCCGTCGAAACCCCGGAAGGCGGCTTCTACATCGCGCCCACCGTCATCGCCGACGTCGCCCCCACCGCCCGCATCTCGCTCGAAGAGATCTTCGGCCCGGTGCTCGCCGTCATCAAATCGACCAGCTTCGACGACGCCCTGGCCATCGCCAACAACACCGAGTACGGCCTCACCGGCGCACTCTACTCAACCTCCAGCGCCAAGCTCGATCGCGCCCGCCAGGAGTTCCACGTCGGCAATCTCTACTTCAACCGCAAGTGCACCGGCGCCATGGTCGGCGCGCATCCGTTTGGCGGATTCAACATGAGCGGCACCGACTCCAAAGCCGGCGGCCCCGATTATCTGCTCCTCTTCACCCAGGCCAAGTCCATCGCCGAAAAGCTGCCCACCTAAGCTCCCGGCAGCATGCCCCTACGCCGACTTCACCTGCAACAGATCGCTCGCTCTCGCGGCCGCCTCAGCCAGCACCCGGTGATGGATGGTGAACAACGCCAGCTCCAGCCGGTCGGAGACGCCCGTCTTGTCATAAATGCTGCGCAGGTAGTTCTTGATCACCTGCTCCTTGGTGTGGAGCTGCTCGGCAATCTGCCGGTTCTTGCAGCCCTGGGCGATCAGCGCTACGATCTGCATCTCCTTCGGCGTCAGCCGTTCCTTCACCCGTGCACCCACCGTGTCCTGGGCCAGAATCGACGTCACATTGGACCGCTGCACGCATCGCTGCCCTGCCCCGACACGGCGAATGCAGTCGATCAGGTCGCCGCCGGGAACATTGCGAAACAGCACGCCGTCCAGCAGCCGGGCCAGGTCTTCACTCACCTCGGCCCCATTCTCCGCCACCAGGATGGTCCGGCTGTCGGCCGCCTGGGCGCGCGCCACCACCGAGGGAACATCCAATTGCATGCTGGCGGACAACAGGACGATCGCGCTGCGATAGGCGTCCAGCGCGTGCAGCAGCCGGGTCAGGTCCTCGCACTGGGCGACGATCCGCATGTCTTCCTCCAGCGCCAGCACCCGGGCCGCGCCCGCCCGGAAGATCGCCTGGTTGTCCGCAAGGATGATTCGGTTCATCGGGTAAAGCCTCCTCCGGGCGCCGCGGTGCCGTCAGTCCTCTCATCGGCTGCGCTCGCATGATGCCGGTTGAATGTCTACAATTCGTACAGCATCCCCGGGGAAAGCCGCTCGACCGGGCGGTTCAATCCCAAGGCTATCGCGGCCGGGGCGGTCCCGGGAAGTTACGCTTTCTGAACCTTTCCGGCCCGGGAAGAATCGAATGAAAACAGCGCCTGGGCGCAGCTGCCGGCCAGGCGCCAACCGCGAACCACACAACGCGCTATGCCAAAGCCCATTCTGCTCGCCATCGACGACGACATCAGCGTGCTCGAAGCCGTGGTGCAGGACCTGCGCCGCAACTACGGCCAGAACTACCGCATCATCCGCGCGGCATCCGGGCAGGCGGCGCTCGACATCTGCCGCCAGTTGACCGAGCGCAAAGAGGCCGTCGCGCTGTTCCTCTCCGACCAGCGCATGCCCGGCATGACCGGCGTCGACTTCCTGCAACAGGCCATGACCCTGTATCCGGAGGCAAAGCGCGTGCTGCTCACCGCCTACGCCGACACCGAAGCAGCCATCCGGGCCATCAACTCCGCCAAGATCCACTATTACCTGAACAAGCCGTGGGACCCGCCGGAGGAGAAGCTCTACCCCGTGCTCGACGACCTGCTGGAAGCCTGGAAGCAGGGCTACAAGGCGCCGTACGAGGGCATTCGCGTCATCGGCCTGCGCTGGTCGCCCACCGACCACGCCGTGCGCGACTTCCTCTCCCGCAACCGCATCGAGTACAAGTGGCTGGACCCGGAAACCATGCCCGAGGCCGTCAACCTGCTCAAGGAAAAGGGCCTGGACGACGCCAAGCTGCCGGTTGTCCTGTTTGGCGACGGCACCGCCATGGTCCAGCCCAGCACCATGGAGCTGGCCGCCCGCATCGGCCTGCGCACCCAGGCGAAGGAAGAGTTCTACGACGCCATCGTCGTCGGAGCGGGGCCGGCCGGGCTGGCCGCCGCGGTCTATGGCGCATCCGAGGGCCTGCGCACGCTGGTCGTCGAACCCGAAGCCGTCGGCGGCCAGGCCGGGTCGAGCTCGCGCATCGAGAACTACCTCGGCTTCCCCCAGGGCCTCAGCGGCGACGAACTGGCCAAGCGTGCCTTCTTGCAGGCAAATCGCCTCGGCGCCGAGTTCCTCACCCAGCGCGTCACCAGCATCCGCTGTCAAAACGGCTACCACATCCTCCGCATGGGCGACGATCGCGAACTGACCTGCCACGTCTGCCTCATTGCCACCGGCGTCTCGTACTGCAAGCTGAACATTCCCGGCGCGGACACATTTGCCGGCGCCGGCGTCTACTATGGCGCGGCCAAGACCGAGGCCATGTCCTGCGCCGACGAAGAGGTTTACCTGATCGGCGGCGCCAACTCGGCCGGCCAGGCGGCCATGCACTTCTCCCGCTATGCCACCAGGGTGCATATGCTGGTGCGCGGCGAGTCGCTCACCAAGAGCATGTCCAAGTACCTCATCGATCAGATCGCCGCGACCTCCAACATCGTCGTCGAAACCCACACCGAGGTGGTCTCCATGTCCGGCGACGGCCGTCTGGAGTGCCTGACCCTCAAGACCCCGCGCGGGCCGGAGACGCGCCCGGCCAACTCGCTCTTCATCTTTATCGGCGCCGCGCCCAAGACCGACTGGCTGCCCCGGGATATCGCCCTGGACGAGAAAGGCTTCATCCTCGCCGGCCCCGACCTGAAGACCCGTGCCCCCGCCGCCTGGAAGTTGCAGCGCGAGCCGTATCTGCTGGAGACCAGCGTCCCGGGAATCTTCGTCGCCGGTGATGTACGATTCAACTCGGTCAAGCGTTGTGCCTCCGCGGTCGGCGAAGGCTCCATCGCGGTCCAGTTTATGCACCAGTACCTGGCCACGCAGTAACCCCGTAACACCGTTGGGGAAGCGGGAACTAACGCTTCCGCACCACTAGATTCAGAAGCTTTTCGGGTAGGGGAGGAATCCAATCAGGCTGTGAGTGAGAACGTCCAGGCCGCGGGCAGCAAGCTGGAAAACATGAGCGAGGCCATGCTGGCCCGGCTGCGTGCCGTCCCCATTCTCTCCACCGTGCCCGAGCAGGAGATTCGCTGCCTCCGCGACGGCCGCGCCATGCATCTCGCCCAGGGCGAATTCATCGCCCGCCAGGGCGAGCCGGCCCATTCCTTCTGGATCCTGCTCAGCGGCGAAATGCGCATCTATCAAACCCTCCCCGACGGCGGCGAGCAGATCCTCAACATCATTCCCGCCGGCACCGCCATGGGGGAGCTTCCGCTGCTCTCCAACACCCCCTACAGCGCCAGCGTCCGCGCCACCGAAGCCTGCGAACTGCTCCAGTTCGACGAAGAGCAATTCTGGAACATCATGACCGCCTGCCCCGAGGTGCGCAAGGCCATCCTCGGCAACATGGCGCACCGGCTGCAGAAGTTCCAGAGCGTCGTGGTGCAGCAGGAAAAGATGGCGTCGCTGGGCACGCTGGCCGCCGGCCTGATGCACGAGTTGAACAACCCCGGCGCCGCTGCCGTCCGAGCCGCGGCGCAACTGCGCACCAACCTGATGCGCATGCACCAGCTCACCGCCAAGTTCTCCAAGGCCAGCCTCAGCGACGAGCAGAAACAATGCATGTTCGAGCTGCAGGAATACGCGCTGGCCAAGGAAAAGCCGCTGCGCATGAACTCGCTCGAGCAGAGCGACGCCGAAGAGGCGCTGGCCGAATGGATGGAAGCCGCCAACGTGGACGACGCCTGGAAGCTGGCGCCCACGCTGGTCTCCATCGGCATCGACTCCAACGAACTGCAATGCGCGCGCGACGAATTCCCCGGCCCCTTCTTTTCCGACGCGCTCAACTGGCTCGAGGCCCTGGTCTCCAGCATGCAACTGGTCAGCACCATCGAGGAGAGCATCGGGCGCGTCTCCGACCTGGTCAAGGCAGTCAAATCCTACGCCTATGAAGGCAAGGGGCAGAAGCAGTCGGTCGACGTCAACGAGAGCATCCACGCCACCCTCATCATCCTCAGCCACAAGCTCCGCGAAAAGCAGGTCGCACTGGAAAAAGATTTCGCCCCCAGCCTCCCCGCCCTGCAGTGCGAGTGCTCCGGCCTCAATCAGATCTGGACCAACCTCCTCGACAACGCCATCGACGCAGTCGCGCCCGGCGGCCACATCCGCATCCGCACCTGGGAAGAAGAATCGCCCGCCAGCGGCTCCAACGCAAAACCCCGCCACTATCTCTGCATCACCATCGCCGACGACGGCCCCGGCATCCCCCTCGAAAGCCAGGCCCACATCTTCGATCCCTTCTACACCACCAAGCCCGTCGGCGTCGGCACCGGCCTCGGCCTCGGCATCGTCCAGCGCATCACCGAGCAGTACGGCGGCACCGTCACCTTCGCCTCCGAACCCGGCAACACCGAGTTCCGCATCCGCCTCCCCCGCGAACGGGATTGACTCGCATACAACGAGTCGTCATTCTGACTCGAAGAGGCAGAATCTCAGTAGTTGCTTTTGCGCGGCGCTCGCACATGCCACCACAACTCGAATGAAAGAAAGCTCCGCGCCCTTCGCCTCGGCTGGTCCTACTCGTACGGGTGTTGATCAATCACCCTGTAACCATCCGGGGCCTTGAACAACCCGGGGTCCGGTTCGGAGAACGTCAGATTCTCATACTCAAATGTCGTCTTACCACGCCTGGGATCGCTGCTGGCCGCCATCAGTACCAGGTCGAGAGCATCCGACTTCCACATCTCCTGCATCGTCTCCAGCGGCTGGCCGTTTCCTTCCGCACCCGCTGGAACCACCACCGTCATGCGGTTTCCCTTCGCTAATTGGCCGTTGATCTCCCTGGTCCCGAGTTGGGTTTCGGTCCGGTTCTGGCTTTGGCTCTGCCAGCGCAACTGATTCAGCTTCATCTGGCGCTGCTGCTCTGCCAGCTCCTCCGGTGTCTGCTTCCGTGGGGTTGAATCATAGTGGAATACCTGGACGACCTTCTGCGTGCTCTCCCCGGTCTCCCACATCAGATTCGAGTGCGTCGTCGGATCGGAAACCTGCACCCTGACCCGCGGATGAGGCTGGCCATCCTCGCCAACCTGGCAATCCTCCACCTCCTCTGTCCGCACCCTTCCGACGGAGTCGCGGGCCTGGAAGCTAGTCGTTTCGCTATGGATGCGGCTGCCATCCGCGAGCGTCTGCTCGAAGGTCGTCTTGGTCGTGCCCGAAAAGGGCGCGCCCACCTTCCCGTTTACGCCGTACGTGTTATAGGCACCGCTGCCGACAGTACACGTGGCGTTGCCCTGCCCTCGCACCGGCAACGCCACCAATAAAATGCCAACTCCCAACAGAAGACTCTTGCGTACTTCAATCCGAGACATATCCGCCTCTTGAATCCGGCGCCAGCATACACCCGATCGAACCACCGCAGAACGCATTCTTTCGCGGTCCGATTATCGAATTCCGCTTTCGCCCGCAGCGTCCGCAGCACCTGGTTCCGCATCCGATCCCAACGACTGCGACTCGATCAATTCGGGCTGGGCTTTTCGATGTGGTCGATGTCAAAAAGGAGTCCAGGTCCTTTTCCGCGCTCCAGCTCGAGCCCTACGCTGGTTATTGGCATCCGGTCGAGGGGATTACTAACCTCGCTCGCCGGATATTGCGCATAGCCATACCATGGCAAAGTGAAGTCGTACCGGCCGCCGAGACCGGTCTTGTCCTGCACCGGATAGTCTTTCGTCAACCGCATCAGCACCGTGGCGAGGTCCGCCATCGATACCCCGACAAATTGCCTCTTCCCCTTGTCCTCGATATAAAACCCCTTGCCCGCAACGCTGCTTTTACCCGCGACCGGTTTGATAGCGCCCGGCACTGTCTCTTGGAGATGCTTCGCCCCCTGCTTGCCCACCACGATATTCCAATATGGAATCTCCATGGGGGTCATGTGAAGCGCAAGTTGGCAGCGTTCCTTGAGCGCAGCTCGCAATGCACTCCGCAAAGGCTCGGAACCGTAAATGTCCGGGCCGGCTCGCTGCCAGGCTGCCATATCCTGCTTGGCGACGCGTGCATCGATGTCATACCAATCGTCGATCCAGTCTGGAGCATGCAGCAGCTTCAACGAAGACCACGCAAGCGGGGGCTGCGGCATATAGGCCAACTCGATCACCGACTCCAGACTCATCGTCGCCCGAATACCATCCGGCATGTACTC
>CAWBFL010000012.1:0-11666 GCA_963787905.1 uncultured Acidobacteriaceae bacterium
TGGTTCGCGCAGGGCCTGGAGCTTTTGAGCTTTGCGGCCGAGTCCGCCGATCTTGATGCTGCCGGGTTTGGGGATGAAGTCGCTCATGGGGTGATTTTCTCACGGTAGCGATCTTCGTGGAGCTCCGATGAGGGCGGCGGAGGTTGGCGGGCGCGGTAGGATGAGGGGAATGCACGCGGACGCTCGGGAGACCAAGGCACAACCCACGGCTGGACGCACCTGGCTGCTCTGCGCCGGGGCGCTGCTGTTTCTGTGCCTGCGCACGCCGTACGAGTTGGTGCACGGAATGGTGTACGACGAGGAAGGCACGGTGTACCTGCGCTATGCGTGGGACGCGACGGTGCGGCATGCGCTGCTGGCGCCGCACCAGGGCTACTACTCGCTGTTTGCGAATGGGTGCGGGGTGGTGGCGGCGCGGGTGGTGCCGCTGGAGCAGGCGGGACACTTCCTGTTCGGCGCCGAGATTGCGGTGCAACTGCTGATGGTGTGGATGGTGGTGGAGTGCGAGCGGTTCGCGGGGGTGTGGCAGAAGCTGCTGGCGGTCGCGGTGGCGCTGCTGACGCCGCCGACCTCGGCGATTGTGCTGAGCACGATTCACGGGCAGTTTTTTCTGGCGGTGATGACGGCGGCGATTTTGATTTCGGATGCGGAGCGGCTGCGCTGGGCGCGGCTGGCGGCGCTGGGGCTGGCGGGTCTGACGGGAGTGACCTCGTGCCTGCTGCTGCCGCTGTTTGTGTGGCAGGCGTGGAGGGAGCGGGCCCGGGACCGGCCGCAGCGGATGGATGCGCGCAAGGCTCAGGTGGCGGTGCTGGGGGTGTGCGCGGTGGTGCAGGCGCTGGTGATATTGACGCAGCCGCGGGACTTCCATGGCACGCACTCGACGCTGCGGTTCTATGCGGGGGCGCTGCTGTCGAATGGCGTGATGGACCACTTCTTCACCTCCTGGTCGTACGTGGAGGTGTGCAAGGCGGTGGGTTCGCCCAAGCTGCGCAATCTGCAGGAGCTGTTCTGGCTGGCGGTGGAAGGCGCGAGCGCGCTGTACCTGGCGGTGACGGCGTGGCTGGCGTGGAGGAGCGGCCGGGCGGCGCGGCTGATGGCGGCGGCGGCGCTGCTGAGCCTGGCGGCGAGCTTTTCGCGCAGCCTGGTGGTGAACATGGACCTGATGTGCGGATCGGGCGGGCGCTATTTTGTGATCTTCAATATTCTGACGGGGCTGAGCCTGGTGCTGGTGTCGCAGAACACGCGAGGGCTGAGCGCGCTGGCGGCGCGGGTGTTGCTTGCGTGCTGCCTGTGGTCGGGCGCGCGCGAGCTGGAGTACATCGCGATCCATCCGCATCTGCCGGTGTGGTCGCAGCAGGTGGCGGCGTGGCGCGCGGACCCGGCCCGTGGGATTGCGGTCCGGCCGGGCTACTGGCCGGATGTGAAGTTGACGCGCGAGCCGGGCAATCAGGATCTGCCCGCCAATATCTACGACACCAACCAGCCGGGCTGGCGCGATCGCTGAGGCGGGCGGGCCTGTGATGGGCGTCCTACCGGAGGACACGCGGCGACGGATAAACTGGAGGTATGTCAGGTTGGTACGCGAAGTGGATGACGCGGTGGGAGACGGAGCTGACCACGCGGGACACGAACCGGGTGGTGCGGCCGCTGGAGTGGGGGTTCGAGTGGCTGCGGGACTTTGGGGACGGGCGGGAAGAGTTGTCCGTTGTCCGTTCTCAGTTGTCCGTGGAAGGCAATGGCGCGGCGAACACTCCGATTGCGACCCGGCAGTTGGTTGGTGTTGCGGGGACTACCGGTGGGAACCAATGCGGGGGGCCCTCCGCTGCGGCGGCTACGCCGCCTGCGGTCGGGATGACGGCTGCCTGTGATGATGACGCGGAGCGGATGATTCGGCTGAATGAAGAGATGGTGCGGCGGTCGGAGGATTTCTTCGGCTATGTGACGCCGGTGGATTTTCGCATCGAGCAGCGGCACCCGGAGCTGTTTCCGACCAACGTGCGGCCGGAGACGCTGGCGCAAGAGGCGGAGATGAAGCGGCAGGCGGCCGAAGGCGAGCTGGAGCCGGCGGAGTTTCTGCGGTTTACCTCGGCGGTGACGACGGGCTATGCGGAGAACGACCAGGTGAATGCGCGCTGGTATCCGGCGCCGGAGCATAAAGAGCCGGGGCGGCCGAAGCAGGCGATCATCGTGATGCCGCAGTGGA
The DNA here is from genome assembly GCA_963787905.1 of uncultured Acidobacteriaceae bacterium. Classification (GTDB taxonomy): domain Bacteria; phylum Acidobacteriota; class Terriglobia; order Terriglobales; family Acidobacteriaceae; genus Edaphobacter. The sequence continues at coordinate 2,204 of CAWBFL010000012.1, forward strand.
ACGCGGACGCGATCAGCCACAACGCGTTGTGCAAGCTGTTCAACCGCTTTGGCGTGTCGGCGCTGCGGCTGTCGAAGCCGTACCACGACATACGGCGGCCGGCGGAGATCGAGCGCAGCGACTACGCGGTGAGCGCGAACATCGGGCGGACCCTCGCAGCGTGCCGGCAGGCGGTGGTGGATGTGCGCAGTTGTATGGACTGGCTGGAGACGCAGGGGTATACGCAGTTCGGCGTGCTGGGGACCAGCCTGGGGTCGTGCTACGCGTTTATCGCCGCGGCGCACGATGCGCGGTTGCGGGTGTGCGCGTTCAATCACGCGTCCACCTGGTTCGGCGACGTGGTGTGGGAGGGGCAGAGCACGCGGCATGTGCGCGCGGCGTTTGAGGAGGCCGGGCTGACCCAGGACGTGGTGCGGCAACTGTTCCTCGGCATCAGCCCGATGGCGTATATGGAGCGGTTTGCGGCGACGGCGAAGCGGGTGCTGGTGGTGTATGCCAAGTACGACCTGACGTTTCCGCTGCACCTGTCGCTGGAGGTGCTGAAGAACTTCGACCGCTGCGGGATCGATTATGTGCCCAAGGTGCTGCCGTGCGGGCATTACACCACCGGCGAGACGCCGTACAAGTTCATCGACGGATGGTATTTGGGATCGTTTGTGTACCAGGCGTTCAAGGCTTTGAGGACTGGTAACTGATCTGTCCTGCCGGACGGGCCCACTGCGCGTGGGGCGGTCACTTCGTGACTTGGGTTGGGCTTCGCGGGGTGCTCGCGATGCTCGCCACGGAGTTCGCTTGCGACGGACGGGAGCACCGTCGCGAAGCCCAAGGCGCGGCGGGAAGTGAACTAGCTCGTCGGGTGGGAGTGGCGGTGGGTGGTGAACAGGGCGATGGCGCAGGGGGCGAGCACCATGGCGACGTAGACCGCACCGACCAGCAGGCTGTGCATCATAATGCCTCGATTGTGGCGCAGGTTTGTTGCACCACGAACAAAGACATGATTCCGCGCATTGAAGTGGTTAACCCATCCCACGAGGGGGTCAAAAGGGTGGTACGAAGGGTGCAGCGGGCCGGTGCTGGGAGGGGTTGGGGTGAGGCGTAGTCTACGCGGTCAGGGCGGCGCTGCGAGGGGTGGTTTCGGCGCGATGCACGCGGACTTTGACTTCTACCCGCGCGCCGAGGCGGTTGAGGATGGTGATAAGGCGGTCGGCGGTGAAGCGGCCGAGGTCGGCGTTGCGGATGCGCGAGAAATCGGCGGCGGCGATGCCGGTGCGGGCGTGTGCCGCGCGCACCGTGAGGCGTTCGCGGTCGAGCGACTTGATGATTTGGGCGGCGAGGATGGACTTGAACTGCTCCGCGTCGGCGTTCTTGTGGCCAAGGTCGCGGAAGACGTTGCCGGAGCCGCGGACGAGCTCGAGCTTTTCGGTCTTCATGGCAGCATCTCCTTTAGCCTTTTCACCCGGCTGCGAATCAAATCGATTTCGTGCTGCGGTGTCTTGATGCCCTGGGTCGATTTCTTCTGGAATGCATGGACGACCCAGATCTCCTCGGCTATTTGCACCGCGTAGATCACACGGTACGCGTTTCCCTGAAACGGCAGAGCAACTTCAAATACGCCGGAACCGAGGCCGTGCATGGGTTTTGCAATGTCGGCTTTGCCGCCCTCGGCCGCGATGCTGAGAGCTGCGAGGCAGATTGTCTTTGCACCTTCCGGGAACCTCTCAAACTCTTTCAATGCTGCCCTGATCCAGGAAACGGGCCGTGTAGTGCGGGTCATACTCAGTTCGCTCTCTTGCCATGTTGTCAAATATGACAACGCATGTCAACAGATTCTTGGGCGGGCGTCAGACGTGGGCGGTGGAATAAGATATTAGGTATGCCGATTGATTTGAGTGCGCCCCTTGCTGTGTCCGACCCGGAAATAGCCAGCCAGATTCAGAACGAGATCATCCGCCAGCACGAGGGGCTGGAGATGATTGCTTCGGAGAACTTTGTCTCCGCGCGGTGCTGGAGGCCGCGGGGACGGTGTTCACCAACAAGTATGCCGAGGGCTATCCCGGCAAGCGCTACTACGGCGGCTGCGAGTTCGCCGACGTGGTGGAGAACCTGGCGCGCGAGCGGGCGAAGCAGATCTTCGGCGCCGAGCATGTGAACGTGCAGCCGCACTCCGGCTCGCAGGCCAACGCGGCCGCGTATATGACGCTGCTGACGCCGGGGGACACCATCCTGGGGCTGGACCTGGCGCACGGCGGGCACCTGACGCATGGGCACAAGCTGAATTTTTCGCGGCAAGCTGTACCGCGTGGTGGGATACCAGGTGCGGCGCGACACCGAGACCATCGACTACGACGAGCTGGAGGCGACCGCCGAGCGCGAGAAGCCGAAGGTGATTGTGGGCGGTGGCAGCGCCTATCCGCGGCAGTTCGACTTTGCGCGGATGCGGGCCATCGCGGACAAGGCGGGCGCGTACCTGATGGTGGATATGGCGCACTTTGCCGGGCTGGTGGCGGGCGGGGTGCATCCTTCGCCGGTGCCGCACGCGCACGTGGTGACGACGACCACGCACAAGACACTGCGCGGACCGCGGGCCGGGCTGATTCTGTGCCGGCAGGAGTTTGCGGCGGCGCTGGACCGCAGCGTATTTCCGGGGCAGCAGGGCGGGCCGCTGGTGCATATTGTTGCGGCCAAGGCGGTGGCGTTCAAAGAGGCGCTGCAGCCGGAGTTTGCGGTGTATGCGAAGCAGACGGTGGCCAACGCGAAGGTGCTGGCGGAGGCTCTGGCGGCGGAGGGGTATCGCATCATCTCGGGCGGAACGGACACGCACCTGATGCTGGTGGACGTCTTCCAGAAGGGGATTCTGGGCAGCGAGGCGGAGCACGCGCTGGGCGAGGCGGGGATCACGGTGAACAAGAACGCGATTCCGTACGACACCAATCCGCCGATGAAGCCGAGCGGCATCCGCATTGGCACGCCGGCGCTGACCACGCGGGGCATGAAGGAAGCCGAGATGCGGGTGATCGCCAAGTGGATTGTGGCGGCGCTGGAGCACCGGACGGACGCGGCGAAGCTGGCCAGGATTCGCGGCGAGGTGCTGGAGATGGCCGAGCGTTTTCCGCTGTACGGGTGGCTGCGTGCCCAGGTGGAAACCTGCGCGTAGAAATTTCGCGCACGAAACCGCCTTTGCGTGAGACACTCTCCACGTCCCGATTTCGGATGGCGTAGGATGCATGTGCGCCGCTCGGACGGGAGAGTGGACGCAGCAAAGGACCTTGGTCATGGCTGTGGCGATGATGTCGTGGATGCTGGCGATCCCGCTGTTGGGGGTGACGACCGGGCTGCGCTCGCTGTTGCCGCTGGCGGTGGTGTGCTGGTACGCGTATGTGGGCTGGCTGCCGGTGGACGGCACCTGGGCGGAGTGGACGGAGAAGCTGTGGGTCGCCATCGTGGTGACGGTGCTGGCGCTGGGCGAGCTGGCGGCGGACAAAACCTCGCGCATCCCCGACCGGATCTCGCGCGGGCCGCTGCTGTTTCGGCTGATCCTGGGCGGCCTGGTGGGCTCGATTGCGGCGACGGCGATGAACGGGCCGGGGATTGAAGGCGTGTTGCTGGCGGTGATCGGCACGCTGCTGGGCGCGTTTGGCGGCTACATGATCCGGCGCGACCTGGTGGAGCGGATCGGCTGCGCGGACTGGAAGGTGGCGGTGGGCGAGGACCTGCTGACCCTGGCCTGCGCCGGGTTTGCGCTGCATGTGGTGACAGGCTGAATCGGGTTAAATGGCTGTCATGATTATGGTTACAGCGCGGCGCGAGCCAGCCGGGGAGGCTCGCGGCGGGGGTCCGCATTTACGGATTCTTAGCGAATTCCCTACTGCCATTTAACACCGAAAAGCATCTTCTAGAGGAGGCCGGATTACGCCGGCGCGGGTCTGGAGGAGTACGATGCGGCAGATGCGAAGAGAGTTGACCTGGCATGAACCGAGCTTCCTGCGGAAGTTCTGGGACCTGAGCTGGGGGCTGGTGCTGGTGCTGACCCTGACCGTGCTGAGCGAGTGCGGCCTGCGGATGGGCTACTCGAAGACCCCGCCCGACGCGCCCGCGCTGAGCCAGCCGGTGGCGCCGGTGGTGAAGTAGAGCGGGCGGCCTGCTCGAGCGGCGGCCTGACTTATTTCGGCATGGGAATGGATACGGCTTTTCCGGCGCCGCGCTCGCCGATCCAGATGACGTCGCCTGCGGGCTCGACGGCGGTGGGCGTTTTGAACCCATCCTTGATCGTGGTGACGCTGGCCTTGTCGCCGTGCACGGTAATCACGTCGATCTTGCCGCTGCCGTTCTCGGCCAGCAGCAGTTTGCCGTTGGCCGCGCGCATGCCGTCCGGGCCTTTGATGGGCTGATCCATCCAGATGTCGACGGGTGTTCCCGCCTTGCCGGCAGCGTCCATGGGAATGCGGTAGAGGTTGTTGGAGAACACGTTGTTGACATACAGCGTGCCGTCGAGGAAGGTAATGCCGTCGATGCCGTAGAGCGCATGATCTTCCAGGAAGAGTTCCGCCGTGGTGGCTCCGGCCGGCAATTTGTAGATGCGGCTGTTGGCGGTGTCGGTGAAGTAGAGCGCCTTGTCCGGCCCGATGGAGAGATCGTTGCAGGTGCTGTTGTCGCCGGGCAGGTCCCAGCGGAGTTTGGGCATGCCGGTGGTGAGGTCGAAGCTGCGCAGCGCGGTGTGGCGCCTGACCGGCGTGGCGCCGGGCACCGGGGTCAGTTGGCAGGCCCACAGGGTGTTGGTGGCGGCGTCGGCCAGCATGCCGAAGAAGAAGGTGCCGGCCGGCTCGGCGCTGGCGTCGAAGAACTTCTCGGCGGTGGTTGGCCCCGGGGCGCACCTTATAGATGAAGGGAGAGCTGGCGCTGCCGACGATCAGCGCGCCGCCGGGGGCGATGGTCAAACTCTCGGGCTGGGACTTGTCGTCGACGATGAGGATTTCGGCGGCCGACGCGGCCTGCGCCAGGCCGATGCATACGGCGATGCAGGCGACAAATCGTTGTGCGCTTCGATTGAACATCGTGAATTCTCGCTTTCTGGCTTCCGTGCAGAAAAGCTGGAATCGTATGCGCCTTACTTCGGCAGCAGCGAGAGGACGCCCTGGCTGGGGCTGGGGATGACGTGGGCGGCGATGAGGCGGCCGAGGCCTTCGACGTGCGACTTGCCGGCGTCGATGGCGGCGCGGACGGCGGCGACGTCGCCCTTGATGACGATGGTGATGTAGCCGCCGCCGAGCTTTTCGCGGGCGAGGACTTCGACGTTGGCGGTTTTGAGCGCGGTGTCGATGGCCTCGAAGGCGGCGGTAAAGCCCTGGGTTTCGATGAGGCCTACGGCGAAGCTGGCTTGTTCGGGCATGGTGGTCTCCGGATTCTGTTCGGCGGGGATTTGGACGCTGGGTTGTTCGATGAGGGGGTTGAAGTCGGGCTTGGCTTCCCAGGCGGCGCGGGAGTTTTCCGCGGGGCGCGGGATGACGTGGGTGAGGATGGCGACCTGCATGGCGGCGGCGGTGTCTTCGGCAGCGCGGGCGGCGGAGTGCAGATCGCTGACGCGAGCCGGCGAGCTTGAGGCAGACGCCGGGAGCGTCGTTCAGCTCGGTTTGCAGGATGCGGATGGAGGCGTTCTTCTCCATCGCGTCGAGGACGACCATGGCGGGCGACCAGCCGGGGATTTCGAGGATGGCGAGGGCTTCAGTCATGGGCGGCAGCCTCGGCCGAGGTAGCTTTGGCCCTTCTTCGGTTTTCGGTGGCGCGGCTTCGCCAGCGGGAGGATACTGAGGTATGGCTGCTGTTCCTACAATCAGGGAACTGACTTCGGGCGAGGAGCCGGTTCCGGCGACGATGTCCGAGGCGGAGTATCTGCGCACGGTGTTCCATCCGGATTGCGACTTTGTGGACGGCCGGATCGAGGAACGGAACGTGGGCGAGGTCGAGCATAGTAGGGTGCAGAAGGCGCTGGTACGGATTTTTCTCGCAAACGAGCGTGCATGGGGCGTGGAGTTTGTGCAGGAGTGCAGGCTGCAGGTGGCGGCAAAACGATACCGCGTGCCGGATTCCATGATCCTGCAACGCGGGAAGAAGTACACCGGTGTCATCCGCGACACGCCGCTCATCTGCATTGAAGTGCTGAGTCCCGACGATACCTGGACGCGCATGCGCAGCCGGCTGAACGACTACCTGGCCATGGGCGTGGAACATGTGTGGTGCTTCGATCCGGAGACACGGGAGGCGCGGCGCTATACGGCCAACGGATTCGACCGCGTGACGGAACCGGAGCTGACGGTCCCGGGAACGGCGGTCCGGGTGAACCTCGCTGAGGTGTTCTCGATTCTGGACGAAAACTAGGCTCACGGCTTCGCTTTCCTGGCTACAGCAGGCCCCGGTTTTTCATTTCGCCGAGGACCTGGTGGACGAGCTCCTGGACGTGTTCGGGGCCGATGGCGGCGGTGGTCTCGCCGGGACGGCCGGGGCGGAGGGCGCAGCCGGCGGCGGGCGGGTGGACCAGCTCGAAGTCGGCGAGGATGCATTGCAGGATGTTGGTGAGCTTCTTGTGCTCCTCGCGCTGGGTCTCGGTCTGGGGCAGGCGGCCCATGCCGAAGTGGATGCCGCGCAGCTCGGCGGCGGCCTTGAAGCCGACGGGGAACTCGAACGGGTAGAGCATGGCGTCGAAGAGTTCGAGCAGGCGGAACTGCCACTTCATGGCGGCGTCGGTGTCGCCGGATCGGTAGAGGTCGTAGATGCGGCGGGTGACTTCCGGCACGACGTTGGACGAAGCATGCGTGCCGCCGTCGCAGCCGATGCTCAGCATGGGGACGAGCACGGCTTCCCAGCCGGTGAGGAAGGTGAAGTCAGGGCGCGCGGGGCGGATCTGCGAGATCAGCCGCATCATGAAGGCCAGGTCGCCGGTGGAGTCCTTGATGCCGATGACGCGGGGGAACTCGTCGGCCAGGCGGCGGATGGTGGGCACATCGATGGGGCTGGCGAACATGGGGATGTTGTAGAGGGTGAGGTCGATGGGCGAGTTGCGCGCGATGTCGGCGAAGTAGGCGTAGACGGACTCGCTGGTGAGCTTGTAGTAGAAGGGCGCGACGATGGCGACGGCGCGCGCGCCCAGCGAGAGCGCGTGCTCGCAGGCCTCCAGCGTCTCCTTGACGTTGGCCTCGGCCGCGCCGGCGATGATGGGCAGGCGGCCGCGGTTCTCTTCGGCGACGATCTCGACGATGCGGCGGCGCTCGGCCGGGGTGAAGCGGGTGAACTCGCCGGAAGAGCCGTTGGGATAAAGGCCGTGGACGCCGCGGTCGATCAGCCAGTTGACGAAGCGGCGCAGCTCGGGCTCGTTGATCTGGCCGCGATCGTCGAAGGGGATGAGGATGGGAGTGAAGATTCCCTGGATTTTTGCGGTGGCAGTAGCGGACACGTGGGTTTCCTGAATGGTTGACTGGATACAAAAATATCAGGAGTCCATGGTACTCGCTCGGGGGGTGGGGCACGGCATGGGGAGCGACGCGGTCGCGGTTTATACTGCGGGCAGAGCGAACCCTTTCCGAATAAGGAGAGCCATGCGCAGGTCCGGTCTCCCTCTGGTCAACTCCCCGTGGCTGAGGATGGTTGCGAGCGGTGCGGTCGCGTGGGGGGTGGTGTGTGCGGGTGCGGCGACGGCGGGGGCGAGTGGGCCGAAGCTGGCGAAGTATCCGCTGCGGGTGCATGTGCTGGCTTCGGACGAGACGCACCGGACGCCGCGGATGAGCGCCGGCGAGGCGGTGGCGTGCGACGAGATTGAGGGCATGCTGGACTCGATCGCTCCCAACCCGGGCGGGCCGATCTCGATCAGCGGCGTGTCCAGCGATCCCTGCGGGCTGGGCGCGGAGTACGTGGTGGGGCGGCTGATGGACCTGCCCGACCAGGACCCGGTGTTTTCCGGCACGGGCCGCGGCGACCTGGTGACGCCGCCGAGCGGGACGCAGGGGGTCACGTTCCAGTACGACAACTGCGTGCGGGTGCGCGTGCATCCGGGGTTCGAGTCGCTGCCGGCGCGGTGGAAGAAGCCGGGCAAGCGGCTGGAGGTGCTGATGCCGTCGGACGATATACCGGTGAGCGGGCGGCCGCTGCCGCCGGTGAAGTGCTCGTTCAACGTGACCCTGCACGACACGGTGTACCTGCTGCTGCGCAATGGGAAGATCGTCGAGGTGACGCAGGAGGTGTACCAGGCCAAGCCGGCGCTGCGGGACTTCCTGCGGGGCAACGCGGAAGCCATGCAGACGCGGCCGGAACAGTTCACCGTGCCGGCGTATCCGAAGAAATAGGTGCGCCCTGCGCGGGCAGCGGTCACTTCGTGACGCGTGTTGGGCTTCGCGTGGGTGCTCCCGATGGTCGCAAACGAACTTCTGTGCCGACCAACGGGAGGGCGACGCGAAGCAGGAAACGCGTGCGAACGCCTTCGCGTGGGTGCTCCCGATGGTCGCAACGAACTTCTGTGCCGACCAACGGGAGGGCGGTGCGAAGCAGGAAAGGCGTGCGAAGGCCTCAGGCTTTGCTGAGCTCTTCGGCGAAGGTGTCGCGGTGGGTGAGGATGAGGTGGTCGGCGTTCTGGAGCAGCAGCGCGTAGACCGCGACCGACACGGCGGCGAGCGGCGCGAAGATGGCGGGGCCCAGCCACGCGTTGTGGAAGTGGCGGCAGAGGTACATGACCGGGACCTGCAGCAGCATGCTGCCGAACAGGACAGCGAGGACCAGCAGGCCGCTGGTGCGATTGGCGGCGGGGGTGCGCAGGGCGCGCGCCTGGTTGAGGGTGATCTTGCGCGGCGCCTGGATGGAGCGCAGGGTGCCGAGGTGAGGTTGGCGAAGAGCACAAAGACGACCCAGAAGAAGGTGGAGAGCTGGGTGGAGAGCGGGATGGGCGCGGTGGCGAGCACCGAGGCGACGCACCAGGCCAGCGCGGCTTCAAACGCCAGTAGCGCGAGGCTGGCGATGTTCTTGGCGAGGATGACGTCGCGCAGGCGGACGGGCGCGAGCAGGTGGAGCTGCACGCCGGCTCCGTCGGCGCCGAAGATGTTGTAGAGCGCGGCCAGCAGGCCCAGCATGGCGTAGCCGACCGCGCCGGAGAGCAGGTACGACGGATGCTGCGCGAGCATGCCCGGCCCAGGATGAAGACGAAGATCAGCGGCGTGAGAATCGCGACCAGCTGGGTGCTGTTGCCGGCAGGTAAACCCACTCCTTGCGCAGGCAGGCGGCGACGCTGGGGGAGAGGAACGAGGGCGCGGGTTGTTGTCCGGGCGATGGCAAAGACAAATGCGGGGGTCTCTCCGCTACGCGCTGGCGCGCTTCGGTCGAGATGACGGATTTTGGAGCGGGAGCGCTGCGGGGTGCGCCGTCGGAGAGGTATTCGCCGAGGAACTGCTTGTGCAGGCGGAAGGCGAAGGCGGCGAAGAACAGCGCG